>JBNKWI010000068.1:0-19203 GCA_050299695.1 Paracoccaceae bacterium | reverse complement strand
ACGATCGGGTCGATCTTCCCGGCCCGCGCCTGCTCGGTGAGGTCGGTGCAGAACTGCTGCAGCGCCTCCTCCTTGCCCATTGCGCCCGGCGCCATGCCCGAAGACCCCGCCGTCCCCGGCACCGGCGCCGACGCCGCCTGCTCCTCGGGCGACCCGTCGGTGATCTTGCCGAAATTGTCGGCGAGCTCCTCGCCCTTGATCTTCGCGAACTCGCCCGAGATCCGGTGCAGCACCCGCTCCAGACGGTCGTTCTTCTTCATCGCCACGAACAGGTGCCCGGTCCGGACCTGCGGCGCATCGTAAAGAAGCGAGGCGTAGAGCCAGCTTTCCTCCATGAGCGACACGATGGTGTCGGAAAGCTCCGTCACCCCGCCGCGCGGCAGCGCATCGAGAGCGTTGGTCATGTCCGAGGCCAGCTTCGAGGTATCCAGCCCGAAATGCCGGATGATCCGCACCACGTCCGAATCCTGCAATTGCAGGATCTGCGCCAGCCAGTGGACCACCTCCACATTGCCGTTCCCGCGCATCTTCGCGAAGGTCGTGGCGCCCTCGACGGCCTTGTAGCCGGTCTTGTTCAGCTTGCTGAACAGCTTCGCGAGGCTGATCTTGCTCATGCCAATTTCTCCCTGTCCAAAGGCGCGCTTTTCATGCGGCCCTCTGCGCATCGAGCGCGGTCAAATACAGATCGTCGGCATCGTGCCCGTCGGGCCGCCCGCCGATCCAGCTCGTCTCGCCCAGCCGCGTCTCCGCGCCCAGAACCGCCACCGGCACCGCGTCTCCCCTGAGGACCAGGTTCAGGTCCCAGTCGAGCGCGTCGCCCACGTAATTCCTGACAATCGCCGCCAGCCGCGCCAACCCGCCGCTTCCGGGGAGCAGGCCCTCGTATTCCTCGAGGCTCAGGGGCCCGATCCGCAGCCGGAACTTCGCGTTCCGCGTCCAGACCGCCTCGCCGATGCTGGTCGCACGGCCCAGGCCCGCCATCGCGCCCAGCTGCCAGCGGTCGTCGGGCTCCAGCTTCAGCCAGGTTCCGACGAATTCCTGCAAGGATACCCGCGTCCCGAAGAAGGACGACAGGATCGCCGTCAGCCCGGCCGGGTTCCGCACCGCACGTCCCAGATGCCCCGCGAAATGCCGCTTCGTGAGATCCGGCATCGCATCCCGCGTCCGGAGCCGCTCGCCGGCATAGCCCGACAAGGCCGCCACCTGCCGCTCGAACGGCTCGTTCTCGCCCCGGTCGAACCCGGCCGTCGGCTCCCCCGCCGCCCAGGCCCGGTAGAAGAGGCTCATCGAGCGGTGCGTCAGCATGTTCGCGAAGGCCGCGAAGGTCGGGTCGCGATAGGTCCGCTGCCGCTCGCGGGCATATTCCGTCAGGTGCGGCGGCAGGGGCCCATGCGGCCCGAAAAGCCCGTAGAACAGGTTCGTCAGCCGCCCCGGCCCCGCGCCCGGCGCTTCGTAGGCGGTCAGCGTCGTGCGCTGATAGGCCAGCGTCGGCTCCTGCGCCAGCCGCACCTTGTCCTGCCGCGGCCGCCGCGACTCGCCCAGGCGCGGCGCATCGGCGAAGGCGGCCTCCAGAACCCGGAGCGCCAGGAAGATGTGATAGGTCTCGGGCTTGGCCGACAGACGCTCGTGATGCGTCAGATCGTCGGTCCGGCGCCCCGGCCCGGCCGCCATCGTGCAACCTCTCCGCGCTGATGGGTGACAAGCACCGTTTCGGTGAAAGAATTGATCGACACATGGTGCCGGAGGAACCGCTCCAGCACCGCGACGAGGAGGTAAGGGCTTGCCCCGTCGAAGAAATCCTCGTCGCATTCGATGGTGATCTCAAGCCCGCGCACCGCCGTCGAAAGGACCTCGTCCGCCATCCGCCGCACGATCGGCCGCGACTTCACCGCCGCAATCCCCTCCAGCTCGCGCCGGATCGACCGGTCGCCCTCGCGGGCGTAGAGCCCGACCAGCTCGCGCAGCGCCTCCGCGCCCGAGCCCCGGTCGGAATCGACCAGCGTCAGGTAGTTCAGGCTCAGATGCCCGATCAGCTTCCAGGCCGCCTCGCCCTGCGCAAGCGTCGGCCGCGGCCGGGTCGGCGCCACCGGCGTCCGCACCGAAGCGACCGGCCCGCCCTCGGGCAGGTGGAACATGTCCGGCGCCCCCGCCGACAACAGCAAGGGAAGGTCCCGGTTCGTCACCATCGCCCGCACTGCGAGCTGCTGCAACGCGCCCGGATAGGGCGCCTCGCTGGGATCGACCAGCGCGAGATACATCTCCGAGCCCAGGTAATTCGTGCGCGCGCCTTTCAGCCGCTCGCGCTCGGTGCGCTGCCGCATCCGCCGCCGCTGGGTGAAATAGGCCGGCGCGCCGCCCGAGGCGGCGGTGTATTCGTCGGCCGAATAGAACGGCCGGAACGCCAGGTCGTCCTCGCCCTCGCCGCGGATCCCGGAGACGGTCAGCACCGAATGCACCTCGTAATCGTTGGGCGCGGTCCGGTCGACCACCACGTGCTGCTCGTGGTCGGTCGTCGTCACCAGCACTCGGTCGCAGCGCCGCTCGAAGAGGTTCACCGCGGGCGTGCAGTTCAGCCGGAACGCCTCGGTCGTCACCCCCGGCGCGATCGCGGCATCGCCGGTCTTCAGGAGGAAATACAGATCCACCGCATCGCCCTCGGCGCGCGAGATCGCCCGCCCGAGCCCGGTCACGTCCACGAAATGGAACCGCTCCGGCATCGCGAAGAATTCCTGCAACACCCGGTAGCCGTCGAAGCTCTGGCGCGGGGTCGGCAAAAGCGCCTCCCCGGGCTCGAAGCCGCGCGGCACCACGCCGTTCGCCACCGGCTGCGCCCAGTCCGCCCGCCGGTCGGTCGAGCGCGCCACGACGCGGGTGCATTCCGCCGCCATCAGCTCGTAGAGCCGCCAGCCGGGCAGCGCCTCGCCGCCGAGGAAGAAGGTCAGCGTGTCGAGTTCCAGATCGCCCACCGGCGCCCCGCCCGCCCGGCGCAGGCGCAGCCTTATCGCCGCCCGCGCCTCGGCATCGCCGGCCACGCCCGCCGCCACCAGCTCGCCGCGCCCGTCGATATATTCCGCCTCGACGATTTCCAGCGGCCAAAGCGTCACGTCATGCGCGGTGCGGAAGATGCAGGCGGTCTGCGCGCCTTCGACCAGCTTCGAGCGCAGGGTCGTGCCGCGCTTCACCGTGTAGCCCGCCTCCAGCGCCGCGTTCTGCAAATCCGGCACCAGCTCCGCCACCATCATCGACGGCGTCGGCCCGAGGAAATGCGGATAGACGATATCGAGGAGATGGCTCGTGAAGGTCGGGTATTGCAGCTCCAGCTCGAGCTGGGTCCGGGCGTTCAGGAAGGCGACGCCCTCCAGAAGCCGCTCCACATAGGGGTCGAGCACCTCGAGCCCCTCGATCCCCAGCCGCGCGGCGATCTTCGGAAACGAGGTGGCGAATTCCGCCCCCATTTCCCGCATGAAGGCCAGTTCGCTTTCGTAGTGCCTGAGAAGCCGCGTATCCATCGCCGCGCTACCGCTCGAGCGTCAAATCGAGCGCCCCGGTCGTGACGTCGACCTCGGAGCGCAGGTAAAGCTCCATCGGCACCGGCTGCGCCCACATGTCGGCGACGATGTCGAAGGCCACGATCGCCTGGTTGCGCGCGTCGTCCTTGTCCTGCCGCAGCGACACGTCCAGCGCGCCCTCGTTGATCCGCGGCTCGAACCGCTCGATCGCTTCCTTCATCGACTTGCGGATCAGCTCGGCGCGCATCTCGGTGGTAAACTCGCCCGACACCTCGCGCACGCCGTAATTCAGCACCGAATTGATGACGTTGGGATATTTCTCCGCGTCGATCAGCCCCGCGAGGTTCTGCGAATTCAGAAGCCAGGCCAGGTCGCGGCGGATGATCTCGCGCAGCCGCCCGATATCCACCACCCGCGCGTCGCGCCCCTCGGTACGCCCGCCGGGGTCGTTGTCGGTCAGGCGGTCCAGAAGCGCCGGCTGCAGCCGTTCGGAGATCGTCCGGTCAGCCATCGGTCCCGGCCGTTTCCTCCACCGGATCGACCGACAGCGACCTGAGATCGAGGATCGCGGTGTCGCCCTTGTCGGTCGCGAACAGCCGCTGGCCGATGCCGGCGAAGGTCTCGCCGCCCGCGTCGATCCAGTCGGTCGAGCGCGCCAGGAGCGCCGACCCGTCGCCCGCCGCCAGGGTGCCGGGATAGCGCGTCGGGATCATCACCACGAACTCGCCACCGTTCTGCAGCGTCAGGTTGCCCGCGGTCCAGACCGCGTCGCGCAGATCCGCCGGCGGCTCGACCCGAAGCGATCCGATCGCCGTGTAGGGCATCCAGAAATACTTGCCGTTGACGATCACCTCTAGCACCGGTCCGAGCCGCATGTCGGCATCCGCGATCCACTCGAACCGCTCGCCGTTCAGCTCGCCCGGCGCCGCCGGCGCCAGGTCGAAGGCCTTCGCGCGCAGCTCGGCCGCCTGCTCGGCCCGGCCCGCCGCCAGCGCCTTCAAGGCCTCGATCAGAAGCGCCATCCATTCCTGCGGCTTGCCGAAGAGAAGCGGCTCCTTCTCGCCCGCGAACACCTTCTCGCGGAAATTCTCGCAGATGATCGCCTCGCGATAGGCCTGGGCCATGGTGACCGCGGCCTCGTCCATCTCGGCGGCCACCTTCAACTGGGTAATCGCCCGCTTCCAGTCGCCGAGGACACAGAGCAGCTGGAACAGGAAAATTCTCAGCCGCGCATCGGCGGGATTGGCCCGCACCTTGTCCTGAAGCGCGGCCAGGGCGCCCTTGGGGTCGCCGGCCTTCAATAGCTCGCTGGGCTCCGCCGACACGGGCAGCCTCCCGTCTTCTTCTGAAGAATTTGGCCGGCGCCGCTGGGGGCGGCGCCGGAACTCGGGTCAGGGATCAGAGCTGCTTGTTCGCAGCGATGTTCCACTTGAATTCTTTCGCCGCCGCCGCCGCGCCGGTCGCGGTCTGCTCGGTATAGGCGTATTCCACCTTGGCGAAGTTCAGCGAGACGTTCTCGGTCAGCCGGTCCTCGCCGCCCGACCCGCCGGTCGAGACCGAGGTGATGATCACGTCGGACATCTTGATCTTGATGTACTCGAGCGGCTTCTCACCCGCCTTGCGGACCGTCAGATAGACGTTCGGCACGTGCTTGCCGTTGGCGCAGAACAGCATCAGCAGCGGGCTCGCCTTGTCGATCCACTTGGTGACGCTGATGTCCTGGACGGCGACCTTACCGGCGCCCGACCCCGAGCCCATATGGGTGGTACCCGACTGGCTCAGGCCCCAGGACCAGGCAAGGATGTCCATTTCCTTCCCGTGCGCATCATCCTGCGATTCCCCATCGACGCCATCCATCTTGAGGAACATGTCTACGGCCATAACCTATCTCCTTGATTTGCTTTTCGGCCAACCCGACCGACTTCAATATTGCATACCCGCCGTCTGCCCGGCGCGTGTCGTATTCTTTTCGAAGCCCTGTTTCCTATGCCCCTTTCTCGCTCGGCAGCTTCGACACAAGCCGAAGCGAAACGGATAGCCCCTCAAGCTGATAGTGCGGCCGCAGATAGAAGCGGGACGCGTAATACCCCGGATTGCCCTCGACATCGACGACCTCGACCGTCGCCGCGGCGAGCGGCTTCATGGCCTTCGTCGCCTCCGACGAGTTCTCCGGATCGCCGTCGACATAGTTGACGATCCAGTCGTTCAGCCAGCGCTCCATGCCCTCGCGGCTCTTGAACGAGCCGATCTTGTCGCGGACCATGCATTTCAGGAAATGCGCGAAGCGGCAGGTCGCGAACAGGTACGGCAGCCGCGCCGCGAGATTGGCGTTCGCCGTCGCGTCCGGGTCGTCGTATTCCGCCGGCTTGTGCAGCGATTGCGCGCCGATGAACGCCGCCATGTCCGAATTCTTGCGGTGGATGAGCGGCATGAAGCCGTTCTTCGCAAGCTCCGCCTCGCGGCGGTCCGAGATCGCGATCTCGGTCGGGCATTTCATGTCCACCCCGCCATCGTCGGTCGGGAAGGTGTGGGTCGGCAGGTTCGCCACCGTGCCCCCCGATTCCACGCCGCGGATCCGCGAGCACCAGCCGTATTCCTTGAACGAGCGGGTGATGTTCGTCGCCATCCCGTAGGCCGCGTTGACCCAGGCGAATTTCGCCGATTCCGCGCCCTCGGTATCCTCCTCGAAGGCGAATTCTTCGACCGGATCGCCCTTCGCGCCATAGGGCTGGCGGCCCAGGAAGCGCGGCATGGCGAGGCCGAGATACTTGGAATCCTCGCTCTCGCGCAGCGACCGCCAGGCGGCGTATTCCGGCGTCTGGTAGATCTTCGTCAGGTCGCGCGGGTTCGACAGTTCCTGCCAGCTCTCGAAGTTCATGAGCGACGGATCGGCCCCGGTGATGAACGGCGCATGGGCCGCCGCCGAGATCTTCGCCATCTCGCCCAGAAGCTCCACATCGGGCGGCGAATGGTTGAAATGGTAGTCGCCTACCAGGCAGCCGAACGGTTCGCCGCCGAACTGGCCGAATTCCTCCTCGTAGACCTTCTTGAAGATCGGCGACTGGTCCCAGGCGGTGCCCTTGAACTTGCGCAGCGTCTTGTGAAGGTCCTTCTTCGAGATGTTCATCACCCGGATCTTCAGCATCTCGTCGGTTTCGGTGTTGTTCACCAGGTGATGCAGACCCCGCCAGGCGCTCTCGAGCTTCTGGTACTCGTCGTGATGGATGATGTGGTTGATCTGTTCGGTCAGCTTGCGGTCGATCTCGGCGATGATCGACTCGATCGAATGCAGCACATCGTCCGAAATGACCGAGGCGTTTTCCAGCGCCTGCTGCGCCAGCGTGTGCACCGCGCTCTGGACCGCGTCGCGGGCCTGGTCGGTCCTGGGCTTGAATTCCTTGTTCAGGAGCGACGCAAAGTCGCTCTCCTGAGTTTCGACGGCGGCTTCGGCGCCGGCGGCCGCGGTTGCTTCTTCGGCCATCAGATCACTCCTCCTCGCCCGCTGCTTCATCCGTCGGTGCCGGTGCGGCGGCCAGCGACTTCAGGAGCTCCGGGTTGTTGATCGCCTCGGAGATGAGGTTCTCCGCGCCGGGCTTGCCGTCCATGTAGGTCATCAGGTTCGACAGCTCCTTGCGGGCGTCGAGGAGCTTCTTCAGCGGCTCCACCTTCTCGGCGATCGCGGCGGGCGAGAAATCGTCCATGCTCTCGAACGAGATATCCACCGAAAGATTGCCCTCGCCGGTCAGCGTGTTCGGCACCGAGAACGCGGCGCGCGGCTTCATCGCCTTCATCCGGCTGTCGAAATTGTCCACGTCGATCTCGAGGAACTTGCGGTCCGCCACGCCGGGCTGTTCGACCTCGGACTTGCCCGCGAGATCCGCGAACACGCCCATCACGAAGGGAAGCTGCACCTTCTTCTCGGCGCCGTAGAGCTCCACGTCGTACTCGATCTGCACCCGGGGGGCGCGATTGCGGGCTATGAATTTCTGCGAACTCGACATTCTTGTCTCCTGTCGTTGTCCGGCTCCGTCGGGGTGCGGTCCGGCATCACTTTTGGGGTCTTACTTCATCCACTCGCCGCCGGATTCCGGCGCTTCGATTCCTCCGACAAGCCGGACGTTGTCTGCTCCACCCGGTGCAATGTCGTTAACTATTGTCATAAAGTCGGCGCCAATGAGGCGTTTTGCGCGCGCCAGGATAATCGGCACTGGGCTCGACGGTTCCGACTTCTCATAATAGCGGATAATCGCCTCGAGCGCGCGCTCCACGTCGCGTTGGGAGGCGATTTCGCCGGGGCGGCCGCCGCCCCCGCCGCCGCCCTGGGCCGCGGCCGCCGCTGGTGCGTCGCCACCCGTCACTTCCGAGTCCTCCGCCGCTTCGCCCTCGCCCGCCGCTTCCGCGAGCCGCGTCACCGCCTTCTTCAGGAGCGACAGCACCGGATCGAGGCTCGGCCCGCGGCCGGGCGTCTTCTCGTCGAACACCGCGTTGACCGCGATCAGGTCCGCCTGCGCCTGCCGCGCGGCGGCGAGAATCGCGTCGAGCTTCTCGGACGGCGTGTCGCGGAACGCCGCGGCGATCTGGTTCGCCGCCGGCGGCGCGTCCTCGCCTTCCGGCTTGTCGATCTCGCCCGAGGCGATCATCAGATCGCGCACCGAGATCCGCCCGAACGCGTTGCTCTCGGTCAAAGGCGCGCGGCGCAGCGCGCGCAGCGTCAGCGCCGGGTCCACGAGCCCGAGGATCGCGTTCACCCGCATCGTCGGGTCGTCGTCGTCATCGGCGTCGAGCTGCGGATGGCAGGTCGCCCAGTACTGCTCCAGGCAGCCCCTTATATAAGATGTCGCCTCGGCGAATCCCGGATAGCCCCTCATCCGCAGCCCGGCATAGCCCATCAGGATCGCCGCGCGCAGATCGTGGCTCTGTGCCAGCACCGCCTCGGCCTTCTCCACGATCGCCTTCGGGTCGGGCTCCTCGCCGGGCAGGATCTCCTCGCCGGCCTGCCGCTCCTCGCCCGGCTGCGCGGCCAGCGTCATGTCGATGAAGATCTGTTCGTATTCGAGGTCTTCTCCGCTCGGAGCGTCGTCGCCGAAACTGGAAAGCGAAAGCGTCACCTGAAACGAACCTCCCTTTTATCGGCCTTCAAATCGTGGCCGTTTGCCGGGAAGCTATCAGAAAAGTCATCCGAATCCAGAATTTCCGCCCCGGCGCGGAAAATTTTCGTCACTTCTCCTCAGGCGTGGTCCAGCGGGCCGTCGCGTGTCAGGTCGAAACCCCGCCGCTGCGACGCGTCGAGGATCGGCGTCCACACCGTCCGGAGCGCCTCCGTCGGCGGCCGCACCGCCAGCCCCACATGCTCCGCCCTGCGCCGCAGCTTCGCCGCCCCCGCCCGCGTCTCCCCGGCAATGTAGAGCCCCGGCGCCAGCGGCCAGAGCCCCAGCGCCCGGTGCCGCGCCTCGAACCCCCGGTACGGCCCGATCACCAGCGCCCCCGGCGCCAGCCCCCCGACGATATGCGCCTCCAGTTCCGCCATCGCCGCCTGCGCCTCCAGGGGACGGAACATGTAGACCACGTCGAATTCGCCGTAGCTCCCGAACGCCCGCGCGTCCCCCTGCACCACCGTCCATTTCGGCAGAGCCGCCGCGCCCAGGAAATCCCGCGCCCGCTCGGCATAGCCCGGATCGAGCTCGATCCCCGCCACCCCGTCGAAGAACCCCGCCGCCGTCAGGAGCTTCAGCCCCATGCCGCAGCCCACGTCGAGGAAATCCATCGTCTTCCGCTCCTGCGCCAGCCCCACCCGGTAGGCCGCATGGGCCAGCGCAACAAACCGGCTCTGCGGCAGGCCGATATCGCCATAGGCCCCCGCCTCCGCCGCCGCCGCATCCTGTTCGAGCGGGTTCAAGATCCGGTGCAGCCGCCGGAACGCCGCATCCGCCGCACCCGCCAAGGCCGCCTCCTGCGCCCGCGCCGCCGGCACCAGCTTCCAGCGCGTCCCCGCGATCTGCGCCTGCACCAAGGCCTCGATCCGCGGCCATTGGTTCAAGGACAGCCGGAACAGCCCCGCCGCCGAGCCCAGATCGTACCAGGCCTGCGCCGGCCGCCCGCCCGGCATTGCCTCCGCCGCCGCCCGCGTCGCCTCGGCCTGGCCCCGCTGGATCCGCGCCAGAAAGGGCGGCGTCTCGCGCACCAGCCGCCGGATCTCGTGCATCCCCGCCTCGACCCGCGCCCGGTCGCAGGGCGGCCCCTCCGCGAGCAACCCCGCAATCCGCTCCGCCGCCGCCGCCAACGCCGCCTTCCGCGCCCCGAGCTCTCCCGCCAGCGCCGCCGCTTCCGATGTCCCGCTCATGCCACCTCCCCGCCGCCTGCCCTCCCTCATAGGCCAAGCCCGCCCCTCCGGAAACCCGCCGCCCGCTTGACAGGAAACGCCCGCGCCCCCGACAGTTCCCGCGTCCCACCAGGGAGCAATGCATGCCTCTGCCCGACACCATGTCCGGCGTCGTCCTCACCGGCCATGGCGGCCCCGAGATGCTCGAATGGCGCGACGACCTGCCCCTACCCGTCCCCGGCCCCGGCGACGTGCTGATCCGCACCGCCGCCGCCGCGGTCAACAACACCGACATCAACACGCGGATCGGCTGGTACTCGAAGGGCGATGCCGACGCCGGTGACGCCGCCTGGACCGGCAAGCCCCTCGGCCTGCCCCTCGTCCAGGGCGCCGATATCTGCGGCCGCATCGCCGCGGTCGGCCCCGGCGTCGACCCCGCCCGCATCGGCGAACGGGTGATCGTCGAGCCCACTTTCCGCGAGTTCGGCGGCGTGGCCCTCGACCCGCCCTGGTATATCGGCTCGGAATGCGACGGCGGCTTCGCGCAATATGTCCGCGCCCCCGCGCGCTACGCCCATGCCGTCGACTGCGCCCTCACCGATATCGAGCTCGCCTCCTTCCCCTGCTCCTATTCCACCGCCGAGAACCTGCTCACCCGCGCCCGCGTCGGACCGGGCGACAGAGTGCTCGTCACCGGCGCCTCGGGCGGCGTCGGCTCGGCGGCGTCCTCCTGGCCCGCGCCCGCGGCGCCACCGTCTTCGCCGTGACCAGCCCCGCCAAGGCCGCCGCCCTCACCGGGCTCGGCGCCGCCCGCACCCTCGACCGCAAGGCCGACCTCACCGCCGAGCTCGGCCACAACCGGGTCGACGCGGTGATCGACCTCGTCGGCGGCCCCGCCTGGCCCGCGCTCCTCGAGGTGCTCCGCCCCGGCGGCCGCTACGCCGTCTCCGGCGCCATCGCCGGCCCGCATGTGGCTCTCGACCTGCGCACGCTCTACCTCAAGGACCTCAGCCTCCTCGGCTGCACCATCCTCGACGAACCGGTCTTCCCCGCCCTCGTCCGCCGCATCGAACGCGCCGAGATCCGCCCCCTCGTCGCCGCGACCTGGCCGCTCGCCGAAATCGCCGCCGCCCAGGCTGCCTTCGCCGAGAAGACCCATATCGGCAAGATCGTCCTCGAAATCCCCTGACCCCGCGCCCGGCCGCCGTGCGCACCCCCAACGACACCGTCTCCGGCAACCGGACAGCCCACGCGTCCCGGCCCAGGATCTCCATGATCGCCGGTCCGATCCCGGTCACGCTCGGGCAACCGGCAGCCGCCACATCGGCGATGGCCGGAAGCGCCCCGGCGCCGGCAAACAGCACCGCCTCGGCAATGGCCGCGAAGGAGGCCGTCTGAAACCGGCTCCCGCCCGGATCGGCCAGCGGTATCGTCGTCCTTCCGTCGAGAAGCCGTTACACGAACCACAGTTCCCGCGCATGCCGGAGTCCCGGCCCGTGCACCGCGCAGGGCCCCAGGATCGCCACCGGACAGGACGCGTCCCGCCAGCGCCGCGGCGTCCCGCGCCGCCACCGCATGGTGGCAGCCCTCCGGCACCGGGGCGGCGCGGCGGCCGACGAGCGTCACCTCCGGCTCCGACGAGCCGCCGTACCGTGGCGAAGCCGATCTGCCCGGCGCCTCCGACGATGACGGCCTTCCGCATCCCTCCTCCTTGGCTTTCATGGTGGACGCACGCCACCGGGCGCCGGCGCGACCTGCCCCGACCCGCAGGCTCCCCCTTCTTTGGGTCGGAAAAATTCCGGGGAGTCCGGCGCCCACCCGCCGGACGGGGCAGAGCCCCCACGCGCGCGCAGCGCGCAAACGATCGCGTGCGCCGCAGGCGCTCCTTCAGGTCACGGCAGGCGGCCCCCCTTGCCATCTCCGCCCCACCATGCCCCATTGCCCATGAACAACTCCCGGACCTCGCCATGGGCCCCTTCGCCCTCGCCCTCTTCGCCGGTGCCCTCCTGATGGCCGCCGGCGCCCCCGGCCCCAGCATCGCCGCGCGGGTCTCGCGGGTGATCGCCGCCGGCGGACGCGACGTGCTGCCCTTCCTCGCGGCGATGTGGATCGGCGAAGTGATCTGGCTCTCCGCGGCGATGGCCGGGCTCGGCGCGCTCGCCCAGACCTTCCAGGCGGGGTTCCACATCCTGAAATGGCTCGGGGTGCTCTATCTCTCATGGCTCGCCTGGCGGATGTGGCACCGGCAAACCGGTCCGGCGGAGGGCGCGCTGCCCCGCCGGGCGAACCCGGTCTCGATGTTCGGCGCCGGTCTCGCGGTGACGCTCGGCAATCCCAAGATCATGGTGTTCTACCTCGCGCTCCTGCCGACGGTGATCGACCTCCGGGCGGCCGGGCTCCGCGACTGGGCGGTGCTCTCCCTGGTGACGCTGGTGACGCTCGCCGCGGTCGATCTGACCTGGGTCGCCCTCGCCCGGAAGGCCCGGCGCCTCCTCCGGACGCCGCGCGCCACCCGCCTCGCGAACCACGCGGGCGCCGTCGCGCTCGGCGGCGCCGCCGCGGCGATCGCCCGGAGCTGAAGGATCCTCGCTTTCCGGCTGGGGCGGCGCACTGTGTCTTCACGGTGCCCCTCGCCCGGTTCCGCGCCCGGATGGGCGCGCGAGCGGTGTACAGGTTGTGTACGGGTTGTGTACGGGTTGTGCCGACGATGCCGGAGCCAAGAAACCGCCGTATTCCTGCGTTAACCCGCATCGCGTAAGCCTCCGCAGAAGGCAGAGATTGAGGAGAGAACGATGCGGCCGATCCGTCCCCTTGTCCTGGCAATGACCCTTGCCCTCGCCGCCTCCGCGGCGAAAGCGCAAGACCTTTCAAGGACATGGGTGCTCGACCCCGCCGCCTCGCGGCTGAGCTTCCAGTCGGTGAAGAACCTGACCAAGGTCGAGGTCAGCAAATTCGCCACGCTCGAGGGCGAAATCACCCCCGAAGGCGTCGCCTCGGTCCGGATCCAGCTCGATTCCGTCGACACCGGCGTCGATCTCCGCAACGTCCGGATGCGCTTCCTCTTCTTCGAAACCTTCGAATATCCAATGGCTTACGTGACGGCGCGGATCAATCCGGCGGACCTTTCCGACCTCGCCCAGACACGGCGCAAGACGATCCCGATCACCTATGTGCTCGACCTCCACGGCGTCCAGCGCGAGGCCACCACCGAGGCCGCGGTGACCCTCGTCACCGACGATCTCGTCTCGGTCTCCTCCTCGACGCCGATCTCCGTCGCCGCGGCGGATTTCAACCTCGAGAACGGCATCCGCAAGCTCACCGAGGCGGCCAATGTGGAGATCGTGCCCTCGGCCACGGTGACTTTCGATTTTCTCTTCAAGAACAGCGGCCAGGCGACCGGGACGGTCGCCACGGCCGCCGCCGCCCAGCCCGCGAAACCCGCCGCCGCGGCGCTCGAACCCACCGGCGCCTTCGATCTCGAGGCCTGCAAGGGGCGGTTCGAAATCCTCTCGCGCACCGACAATATCATCTTCCGCTCCGGCAGCGCCCGGCTCGACGACCGCTCCTCCTTCATCCTCGATTCCATCGCCGACATCGTCGCCCGCTGCCCCGGCCTCCGCATCGAGATCGGCGGCCACACCGATTCCGACGGCAGCGACGCCGCCAACCTCGCCCTCTCCGAACGGCGCGCCGCCGCCGTCATGCGCTACCTGACCGGCAAGGGCATCGGCGCCGACCGGCTGCTCGCGGTGGGCTATGGCGAGGCGCGGCCGGTCGCGGCCAACGACACGGTGGAAGGCAAGAAACGCAACCGGCGGATCGAGTTCACGGTGCTCAATGGCTAGAGCCTTCCTCGCAGCCCTTCTGGCGATCTTCACCGCCCTTCCGGCGCTCGCCGAAACCCGCATCGCGCTGGTCGTCGGCAACGGCGCCTATGGCGCGGTCTCGCCGCTCGACAACCCGGTGCCCGACGCGACGCTGATCGCCCGGACGCTCGAGAGAACCGGGTTCGAGGTCACCCTCCTGACCGACGCCAACCGCGTCACCCTGGTCCGCGCCGTCGCGCAGTTCGGCCGCGACCTGCGCGCGGCGGGGCCCGATGCGACCGGCCTGTTCTACTATGCCGGCCACGGCGTGCAGTCCTTCGGCGCGAACTACCTGCTGCCCGTCGACATCAGCCTGACCGACGCCGCCGATCTGCCGCTGGTCGGGCTCGAGGCGCAATCGGTGCTCCGGCAGATGGCCTCGGCGCGGAACCGCACCAATATCCTCATCTTCGACGCCTGCCGCGACAACCCGTTCGAGAAGGTGCCGGACATGAACGACAACGGGCTGGCCGAGATGAAGGCGCCCACCGGCACCTTCCTCGCCTATGCCACGGCACCGGGCAGCGTCGCCCTCGACGGCAGCGGCGCGAACAGCCCGTTCAGCGCCGCGCTCGCCAGCCGGATGACCGAGCCGGGCCTGCCGATCGAACAGCTCTTCAAGGGCGTGCGGGTCGACGTGATGGAGGTCTCGGGCGGCGCGCAGGTGCCCTGGGACACCTCGTCGCTGACCCGCGACTTCGCCTTCGTGCCCGGCATCGTCCGCACCACCGCCGAGATCGCCGACGAGCAGCTCTGGAACTCGGTCGTGGCGAGCCGCGACCCGGTCCAGGTGCTGCTCTACCTGCGCGGCAACCCCGGAAGCGCCCATGAGGCAGAGGCGCGCGCGCTCCTCGCCGAGCTGATGAGCACCGAGATCCCCGACGCGCCCGTCGTGGCCGAACTCCCGCCCAAGGCACCCACCGTCAACCCCGACGATACCGAACGCGCGATGATCGAGGCTGCGCGCCGCTCCGGGGCGCTCACCGATTACCAGGCCTATCTCGACGCCTACCCGTCCGGCGCCTACGCGGAACTCGCCGCCATCGAGGCGGAGGCGATCCGTGCCAAGACGGCCGCCGCCGCCCCGGCGCCCGCCCCCGCGCCCGCGGCCCCGGCGGTGTCGGAGCACATCGCCTTCGACACGCCGATCCCCGGCGAGATCGAGGGGGTCTCGGGCCAGAGCATCGCCCAGCTCATCACCGGCTCGCCGCGCTTCCCGCCGATCGAGGGGCTCCCCGAGGCGGTCTGGAAAGACAAGACCTGCTCGTCCTGCCACGAATGGACGCGCGAGCGGCTCTGCACCCAGGCGAACACCTATCTCGCCGATGCCGGCGCCCGCTCGCTGCACAAGCAGCACCCCTATGGCGGCGGCTTCAAGCAGACGCTGCGAAGCTGGGCCTCGGGCGGCTGCGAATAGTGCGCCTCGAAGCATCTTCCGGAAAAGGTGTCACCGTAAGAGACCTCAACGCGCCCGCGTCTCGACGAAGAAATAGACCCATTCGCCCTTGAAGCCCGGATCCTGCGCCCGCGCCTCGGCGACCGCCGCCTTCAGCGCTTCGAGATAGGGCTCCGCCGGCTCGCTGATCGGCCGCAGCCCTGCATAAAGCGGCTCCGACGCGGCGAAGGCCACCATGATCTCCTGCCCGAAGGGCGGCGCCACCCGGATATCGAGCGACGGCCCCGCCGCCTCCGCCGCGCCGATCTGCAGCACCTCCTTCACCCCGACCGCGCCCAGGGGCACGTAGTCGTTGGGCTGGAGGTGCAGCACCGTGCCCTGCGCGTCGAAATAGTCGATATAGAAGAACGCCGGATAGTCGGGCCCCGTGAGCTCGAATTGCAGCCGGTCGCCCTCGGCGAATTCATAGACCCGCGCGAAGGCGCCCTCGCCCATCACCCGCGGATTGCGCTCCTGCGCCTCGGATTGCGGCAGCCCCACCGCCGCGATCCCGGCCAGCGCCCCGCATTGCGGCCGGGGCAGGATCCTGAGGTCGTCGGTCACCGGGATCGCGGTTCCGAGCTGCGCCTTGAGCGCCGCGAGAACCGGCTCCCGCAGCCCCGCCTCGGGCACATGCCCGCGAAGCTCCAGCCCGCCCGTCGCCGGGTCGAACACCGTCTGCAGCCGCGCGCAGGGCACCGAGGCCAGGAGTCCCTCGACCCCGTCCCGCACCGGGTCGGCGGCGCCCGCGAGATCGCCCTCCTGCATGAAGGACTGGATCGCCGCCATCGACACCGGGTCGACCTCCGCCCCCGCTCCGCCCGACCAGGCGAGCGCCGCCTTGGTGGCCTCGGCCGGCGGCGGCAGCGCAGGCGCGGCGGTGGCTTGCGGCACGGCCTGCGCAACCATCTGCGCGGGCGGCGCGGCCGCGCCCGCCGGGCCCGCCTGCGGCTCGGCCCGCGCTACTCGTTCCGCCTCGGGCGCGGCGGCTCTCGCGGCCTCGGCGGGCGGCGGGACCGGCCCGGCCCGCGCACCCGGCGGCGGCGCGGCGATCACCGCGACCGGTGCCGGGGCCACCGCGGCCACCGCCGGCTCGGGTCGGAACGCCGCCGCCTCGACATGCTCCACGGCGGCAATCACCGGCGCGGCCGGGACAGCGGCGAGCTGCGCCGGCGCGGCGCGCTCCGCCTCCGGCGGCGCTCCCGCCAGAACCGGCGCGGCGGCCGCCACGGCGGCGAGCGCCGCCCCCGCCCCCGGCGCCGCCGCCCCCCGTGCGCCCGCCGCCACGCGCGCCGCGAGCCGCGTGCCGCCTTCCACTTCCGGCACCGCCTCGGCCTCCGGCGCCCGCGCCTCGGCCCGGCTCACCGGGATCGCATCGCCCGAGACCGCCGTGCCCTCCGGCGCCCTCTCCTCGGCCCGGTCGCCCGCCGCCGCCTCGGGCCGCGCCTCGCTCTGCTCCACCGGGTAACTCGCCATGTCGAGCCGCGCTTCGGTGGGCTCCTGCTGCGGCACCGGCTCCGGTGCGAGGGCCGCCAGCAGCGCCACCGCGAAACCCGCATGGACCGCCAGCGACACCGCCAGGGCCAACGGCCAGTGCAGGAAACCCTTCACCGCACCGGCTCCGGCGTGACCACCAAGACAACGTCCCGCGCGCCCAGCGCCTCGATCTCGGCGGCGAGCGGCAGGAGCCGGCGCAACGGCGCCGCGCCATCGGCATTGATCCGGACGAGGAGTGCAGGCTCCTCCCCGAGCCGCGCGGCCAAGGCCTCGAGAAGCGCCGCCTCCGCCACCGCCCGCCCGTCGAGCGCCAGCCCGCCATCCGCCGCCACCGAAACCGTCGCCCCGCCGCCCGGCATGTCCGCGCCCGATTGCGCCTCCGGGGGGACCACCGCGAAAGGCGCCGTCGCGTCCATCCGGCCGATCAGCATGAAGAACACGAGGAGGAAGAACACCACGTCGATCAGCGCGATGATCGTCTCGGGATGCGCCCGCTTCTTCGGCCGCGCGAGCTTCACGGGCTGGCCTCGAGCCGCACGATCCGCACCCGCCCGGCCCCGGCCGCCACCGAGGCGTCCATCAGCGAGACCAGCGCCTGCACATCCGCCCCGCCCGAGGGCAGGACGATCACCTCGAGATCCGGCGCCGCCGCCAGCCGCGCCGCGATCGCCGCGCCCACCGCCTCGGGCGCCAGCACCTGGCCCAGGAGATGCGCCCGCCCGTCGGCCCCGAGCCGGATCAGCAGCCGCGCCCCGCCGCCGCCCGACCCGGCCACAGGCGCCTCCTCGCGCCGCTCGGCCATCGGGATCATGTCGAGATCGAGATAGGTCGAGGTCACCATGAAGAAGACCAGCATGATCATCAGCACGTCGATCATCGGCACCAGCGTGATCGGCGACCGTGCGGGCTCTCTCGACGTCAGTCGCATTGCGCCCTCCCCGGGTCTAGCCCACCCGGTCCTCGATCGCGTAGAGCCGGCCGATCGCCGCCTCGATCGCCTGTCCCGCCGCCTCGACCCGCGCGGTGAGGAGCGAGGCCCCGATCGCCGCCGGAATCGCCACGATCAGCCCCGCCGCCGTGGTCAGGAGCGCCTGCCAGATCCCGCCCGCGAGGAGCGAGGCATTCGCCGCCCCCTCGGCCAGCGCAAGTTCCTGGAACGACTGGATCATCCCCAGGACGGTGCCCAACAGCCCCAGAAGCGGCGAGACCATCGCGATCAGGTCGAGCACGCGGATATAGCGCCCCATCGCCGCCATCTCGGCATTGCCGCGCCATTCCAGATCGTCGTCGAGCGCCTTGCGGTTCACGCCCGCCAGCATCCCCGTCATTGCCTGCTGCACCAGCCGGTCGGCGGGGCTCCCGGCCCCCTCCATCGCCTTCAAGGCCGCGTGCCGGTCGCCGCCCGACCAGAGCGCGAAGGCCGCCTCGCGCCCTGCCGCGCCGCCGGTCACGCCAAGAAGCCCGATCACCTTCACCACGATCAGCGCGATGGAGATCACCGACAGCCCGATCAGGATGATGACGATCGGGCCGCCGCCCGAGATCATCTCGCCGATGCTCGACATCGGCGCGCTACTTCACGAATGCCGCCGGCGCGCGGCTGACGAGATCCATGATCTGGAAGCAGTCGATCTCGTCCTCGTTCTGCGGCTTGCAGGCGGGGACGTCGTGCAGGAGCACCTCGGAGATGTCGCCGCAGCCCAGCTCGGGGATCTCGAAGAGCTTCAGCGTGGTCCGCGAGGCCGGCAAAGGCGCGGCGTCGATGGTCAGGAGCCGGTCGATCACGCCCCCGGAATTCAGGATCGCCAGCGACATCTCGAAGCCCTCGAGCGTCTTGCCGGTCTCGTTGCGGAACAGGAAGAACGCCCGGCAGCCGCCGCCGTCCACATCCTCGACCTTGTTCAGTTCGACCGTCAGCCGCCCGGTCTCGGCCAGGGCCGGACCCATAAGCGCCAATGACAGGGCCACTGCCAGCGCGCCGCCTCGCATCAAACGCATCCTGCGTCCTCCCCCGCGTTTCTCGCTGCCGCGACCCTAGCAACCGGGGCGCGGAACGCAAACCGCGAAGGCCGGGGTCAGAACAGGAAATCGCCCGCGTCGAGATCGCCCAGGGAAACGCCCAGCAGCGTGATGAAATCGCCACCGCCCGCGTCGATATAGCAGTTCGAGGCGTCGGAACTCAGGTGGTTGGTCGAAAGATCGGTCCAGTCGACGATGGCGGTCAGCCCGGTGAGGTCGATCCGCTCGTAGAGGTTGGTCGCCTCGAAATCGGTGACCGTGTCGCTGCCGCAGCCATCGGCGAAGACGAAGGTGTCGGCGTTGAACCCGCCGCGCAGCGTGTCGTTCCCTGCGCCGCCCTCGAGCCGGTCGAACCCGGCATTGCCGTCGAGCACGTCGTTGCCGTCGCCGCCCAGGAGCGTGTCGTTGCCGCTGCCGCCGTAGAGCCGGTCATTGCCCGTTTCGCCCTCCAGCCGGTCGTTGCCGTAGCTTTTGGAAAGTCTCAAGATGCCAAGGCAGCTTCGAAAGGCCTGCTGGGGATAGGCCCGGCCGGCAAGAATGCGTTCGATCAGCGCCCGG
>JBNKWI010000067.1:0-19335 GCA_050299695.1 Paracoccaceae bacterium | reverse complement strand
CGGAGTACGTTCATCTCGTTCGGGAGCCAGTGCCTCGCGATCTCGCGCCACCCGCCCGAACAGCGCCGAAGGCGCCGGGCGAGCGCCTGCCCGTTCCGGCGGGCTGGCGCCCGCCCGGATTGCGCAAAGTTGTCGAGGAAGGAAGAAGAAGAGGGGCGGCCCTAGACCTCCCCCTCCTCCGCCCCGCCGCGCAACGCCTTCACCGCGCCGCGCCGCTTCTTCGCGTCGAGCCGCTTGCGCTTCTGGCTGAGCGACACCCGCGTCGGCACCCGCTTCTTCGGCGCCTCCAATGCCCGCGCCACCAGGTCCCGCAGCCGCTCCCGCGCGATCTCGCGGTTCCGCGCCTGGCTCCGCTCCTCGGTAACGCGGATCACGACAGCTCCCTCATTGGTCCAGCGCCGCCCCGCCAGCCCCTTCAGCCGCCGCTTCACCGGCTCGGTGAGGCTCGGCGATCGCGCCGCCTCGAACCGCAGCTCCACCGCCGTCGCCACCTTGTTCACGTTCTGCCCGCCCGGACCGCCCGAGCGGGTGAACTGCTCGGTGATCTCCCAATCCTCGAGCGCGACAAGGTCGTTGATCCTTAACATGCTGCCGGTTCTAGGGCCTGTTCCGGATCTTTCCAACGAAAAGGGCCGCCCCTGGGGGCGGCCCTCCGAGATCTTCAGAGATGGGCCAGTTAGGACATTGTCCGCATAGACTGCGGGCCCAATCGCAGGCGTTCTCTGCCCGGGGCTGCCCGGGTCAGACGGTCCCTCCGACTGTTCCGACACCTCTCTCCAATATCACTCTCGACACTGGACCACCTCCTTTCTCTGATTGACCGATAAGGGGAGGTTGGCACAGATCTTGCGCTTGTCAAAAGAAATCACGCTACCTTTGCGGTCATTCGCTGCACGATGAGGCGAAACGGAACCAGCGCGATCAATGCGAGGGCAAGTTTCACACCCCAATCGGCGACCGCGAGCGAGACCCAGAGCGGCACCATCGGGCCCGCTCCAAGGAGCGGCAGCGCCTCGCCGGCCCAGGACACGTCATTCCCCGGCTCGAGGAAACTCAGCGTGCCCGAGAAGGCGATGGTGAAGAAGATCGCGGTATCGACCGAGGAGCCGACCAGCGTCGAGGCGAGCGGCGCGCGCCACCAGGCGCCCTCGCGCAGCCGGTCGAACACGGCGATGTCGAGAAGCTGGGCGCAGAGGAAGGCGAGGCCCGAGCCCATCGCGATGCGGACGGTCACCAGGGGGCCGAACTCGCCCACGATCTGGCTGCCGATCAGCGAGCAGATCACGCCGGTGGCGAAACCGGCATAGACCACGCGGCGCGCGAGCGCCGGGCCGTAGATCCGGTTCATCACATCGGTGACGAGGAAGGTGAACGGATAGGTGAAGGCGCCCCACGTCAGCCAGTTGCCGACAAGGAACTGCACCAGGATGTTGGCGGCCACGACGAGCACGGCCATGGCAATTATGCCGGGAAGGATGCGAGACATGCGTTGATCCGTTTTGACAAGGTGGTCGGAGACTTGGCCCGCTGCGGGGCAGGGCGCGCTCTAGCGTGTCTCGAGCGCCGGTTCAAGGCAGCGCGTACTCCACCAGCTCGGTCTCCTGGAAGCGCGAACGGTTGTCGTCGGACACCATGGTCAGCCGGATCGCCCCCGCCGCGTCGCGCCAGACCGCGATGCCTTCCAGATTGTCATGCACCCCGAACCCGGTCTCGAAAAGCACCTCCGGCGCCTCGAGCCCCGCGCGCCCGATCGCGAACCGCCGCACCCGCGAGGCAAAGCCGACAAGCGGCAGATAGCGCCGCTCGAGCAGGTAGAAGCGCCCGTCCGGCCCGATATCCGCCCCTACCGGCCAGAACGCGCCCGGCACGTCGATGGTGCCGAACACGCTCCAGGCGCCGTTGCGGTAGCGATAGACCTTGCGCCGCTCCGGCCCCGCCGCCGCCTGTTCCGGCACGGTATAGAGCGTCCCGTCCGGCGCCACCGCCAGCGCCTCGAGCCCGCCATTGGCGGGAAACCCCGCGAAATCCGGATGCGACGGCATCGGGATCGCCGGGCCCAGCCAGTCGTCATAGGCCCAGACTCGCGCCACCTGCTCGAAGGACACGTAGATCCGCCCCTCCGCCGTCAGCGCCAGCCCCTCGGCATCGAACTCGGCCAACCCCTTCACCCGCGCGCCTGTGGGTGTGTGCAGGCTCTTCACCTGGTCGAAATCGAGCCCGACGATCTGCCCGCCCTCGCGCCGGATCGTGCCGAAGATCAGCTGCCCCGCATCGCCGATCACCACGAAATTCCGCCCGTCCGGCGTCAGATCGATCCCCGACAAGCCGCCGAAATAGGGCTTCGGATACGTCCAGGCATAGCTGCCCAAATACCGTGCCTTCTCTGCCGACGCGGCCCCCGCGCAGGCGATCAGGACAGCGGCAACCCGGATCAGCGCACGCCCAGGACGGCGGAACAGGCCTGCGGCAGATCCGCCAGCACGTATTCCCGCTTCTTCACCGGCGGCGGCGCGTTCGGATCGGGCGGCCGCGGATGCAGGATGTCGTAGACCCATTTCTCCGCCTCGGCACAGCCGTCGCCCGGCGGCGGCGGCGCCTGGTCGACACAGCCCTTCGCGCCTTTCGGACAGGCCAGCCGCACGTGGAAATGATAGTGATGCCCCCACCACGGCCGGATCTTCCTCAGCCACGCCCGGTCGCCCTTCTCGTCCTTGCACATCTGCACCTTCGCCCCGGGAAACAGGAAGATCCGCGCCACCGCCGGATCGGACGCCGCCGCTTTCAGAAGCGCGTGATGCGCCGGCGTCCAGTTCCCGTTCACATAGGCACCGTCGTCGCGCCGCATCGAGACCGAGGAGAGCGACTCCCGCTCGCGCCGCGACAGATGCATGTCGTCGGCCCGCCGCAGCCAGATATCGGCGTCGAGCCCGATCTGGTGCGAGGCATGGCCCGTGAGCATCGGCCCGCCCCTCGGCTGCGACATGTCGCCCACATAGATCCCGTTCCAGCCGGGAAGCTGCGCCGCCTTCTGCGACAGCCGCTCGAGGAAAGCCACCATTTGCGGCTGGCCCCAGTTCCGGTTCCGCGAGAGCCGCATCGCCTGCCAGGTCGGCCCGGTCTCGGGCAGCTCCACGGCGCCGGCCATGCAGCCCTTGGCATAGCTCCCGAAGGGCGCCGGCTTGTGCCGCGACGGGAGCTTGACCGCCCCGAAAAGCTCCTTGGCCAAGGGGTCCGCGGCCGCGACCGGCCCCGCGGAGGCCAGCGCAACGGCCAATCCCGCCGCCAAAGCGGCGCATTTCATCGCTGTTCGGAGGATCATTCTGCTCGATCTCCCTCTGGTTGCACCCAGTGTAGCAAAACCAGACCCGATCCGAAAAGCAGAATGATCGGCGTGATGCCCCATTGCTGGCTGCCCGTGGCGGCGGTGACAATGCCGATCGACAAGGGGGCGAGGAAAGACGTCGCCTTTCCGGACAGTGCATAGAGCCCGAAAGCCTCGGTCATCCGCGCCGGATCCGCCATGTGCACCATCAGCGTCCGGCTCGCCGATTGCAGCGCACCGCCCGCCGCGCCGATCACTGCACCGGCGACATAGAAGGCGATATCCGGCAGGCGCGAACCCGGCGCGACCGGCATGCCCAGAACCCGCTCGCGCGTCACGAACACGATGAACACCGCCACCAGTGTCAGGACGGAGAGGCAGACCACCACCACCGGCCGCGGCCCGAAGGCGGCATCGGCCCGCCCGCCCAGCCAGGCGAAGAGCGCGCCCGAGACGATGGCGAGGATCCCGAAGACCCCGGTATCGGTGACGCTCCAGCCCAGCACGCCCGCGGCATAGATCCCGCCGAAGGCATAGATCCCGTTCAGCGCGTCGCGATAGAGCATCGAGGCGCCCAGATAGGCGGCGAGCGCGGGCCGCTCGGGCAACCGTGCGAGGGTCTCGCCGAGCTGCATGAGCCCCGCCCGCACCACCGGGCGCGGCGCCCGGGGGGGTTTCTCTTCGCGCACGAAGAGGAAGAAGGGCAGCATGAAGACCGCGTACCAGAGCGCGGTCAGCGGCCCGACGAAGCGGGTCCCCTCGCGCGCCGCCGGGTCGAGCCCGAAAGGCGGCGCGAGCCCGGCGACGGTGCGCCCGGTCTCGGCGTTCTCGGCGAAAAGGCCCAGCATCAGGATCAGCGACAGGAGCCCGCCCACATAGCCGAAGGCCCAACCCGAGCCGGAGATCCGCCCGATCTCCTCGCGCTGGCCCAGCTCGGGCAGCATCGCATTGGTGAAAGTCGTCGCGAACTCCATGCCGATGAGCCCGAGCGCGAAGCTCGCCAGCACCGGCACGAGGCGGAGCTCCCCGGGCGCTGCGAACCAAAGGCCCGCCGCGCCGAGGATGTAGAGCACCGAAAACCCCCAGATCCACGGCAGGCGCCGCCCATGGGCATCGGCGATGGCGCCGAGGAGCGGCGCCGTGACGGCGATCCCGATCCCGGCCGCACCGACGCCGAACCCCCAGACCGCCTGCGCGCGCGAGCCGTCGCCCATCAACCCGGCGATATAGGGGGCGAAGACGAAGGTCAGGAGCAGGGTGTTGTAGGGCTGGCTGGCCCAGTCGAAGAAAAACCAGCCCCAGAGGCGCTGTCGCGGTGTCGGCAAGGCCCGTCTCCCGGTTGGTCGCCTGCCGCGACTAAGCCCGGATCCGCGCCCGGGTGCAATGCTTCACCGGCGGTTCCCGAAATGTGCGCCTGTGGCGCACGAGATGCGTTTGCGCCGCCTCCGGCGTCGCGGTGAGGGGGGGCTTCGCCCCCTCGCGCTCCCCCGAAAAGCCTCCGTGAGCTGCTGCTCGCTCTTTGGGTCCGGAAAATCCCGGGGGTGAGGCGCACCGCGCCGAGGGGGCAGAGCCCCCCTATTCCACCATCGGCGGCCAGAGCCGCCCGGCATCGGCCTCGGCCCAGGCGGTGATCCAGCCCGGCAGCAAAGGGCTCTCGGGCGCATAGCCCAGCTCCGTGGCAACCTCGACCGGCGGTACGATCCCGCCCGCCCCCGTCACCGCCAGCCTGAGGAGCGCGTGCGAGCAGCAGGTCTCGCCCCGCCAGAGCGACTGCTCGGAATAGAAGAACCGCGCGTCCCAGCCGATCAGGCGCGTTCGCATTTCGACCCGCTCGAAGGACCGGATCCGACGCCTCCAGCGCACCGAAGCGCCCGCCACCGTGCCCGCCCAGCGATGCTTTCGCGCAGTGCGGATGAAGCCCGAGCGCTGGAACATCGCCATTCGGCCAAGATCGAACAGGGTCAGCGTGCGCCCGTTGTTCAGCTCCAGCCACATGTCGACGTCCCAGGGCCAGCAGATATGCGTCGAGCGATGGATCTCGCCCACGGCGAGCGGCGGCCCGGCGCGATTCTTCAGAACTTCCTTGGCAAGGCGCAGATAGGGATACATCGCAGCCTTCCCTGCCGCCCCCTCCCGCGCCCGTCAAGCATGACCCGACGCAACTTCTTGCGCCGCGCCGCTCGGGGCCTTAGGTGAGGGCCAGACGAAGAAGGACCGACGCCATGCTGCTGCCGATTTTCCAGATCCTCGACCTGCTCCTCAGCGTCGCCTTCTGGATCATGATCGTGCATGTGGTCATGAGCTGGCTCATCGCCTTCAACATCCTGAACACCCGCCAGCCGCTCGTCGCTCAGATCTGGCATGGACTGAACCAGCTCCTCGAGCCGGTCTATCGCCCGATCCGCCGCTTCCTGCCCGCCTCTGGCGGCATTGATTTCGCACCACTCGCCGTTTTCCTCTGCATCATCATCCTGCGCGACATCCTTCTGCCGGCCTTCTATCGCGGCCTCGTCTGACTTGTTCCCCGGCCGCCGTTCTGGCAGGGTCCACGCCAACAAGAGCACCCAACCGACAGGCCCATGCCGGAGCCCCGCGCGCTTCTCTCCTCCGTCTTCGGATTCGACGCCTTCCGTCCCGGCCAGGAAGAAATCGTCGACGCGGTCACGGCGGGCCGCAATACCCTCGCGATCATGCCCACCGGCGGCGGCAAGTCGCTGTGCTTCCAGCTTCCCGCGCTCTGCCGCGACGGCCTGACCCTCGTCATCTCGCCCTTGATCGCGCTGATGCGCGACCAGGTCCGCGCGCTCAAATCCGCGGGCGTCGCCGCGGGCGCGCTCACCTCGGGCAACACCGAGGAGGAAACCGAGGAGGTGCAGGCCGCCCTCCGCGACGGCACGCTCAAGCTCCTCTACATGGCCCCCGAACGGCTCGCCTCCACCGGCACCGCCGGCTTCCTCAAACGCATCGGCACCAGCCTCATCGCGGTGGACGAGGCACATTGCGTCTCGCAATGGGGCCACGACTTCCGCCCCGACTACCTGCGCATCGGCGAACTCCGCCGCGCCCTCGGCATCCCCCTCGCCGCCTTCACCGCCACCGCCGACGCCGAAACCCGCGAGGAAATCGTCACCCGCCTCTTCGACGGCGCCGCACCCGAAACCTTCCTCCGCGGCTTCGACCGGCCGAACCTGTCGCTCGCCTTCCAGCCCAAGAAGACCCCGCGCCAGCAGATCCTGGCCTATGCCGCCGCCCGCCGCGGCCTCTCCGGCATCGTCTATTGCGGCACCCGGGCGAAGACCGAAAGCCTCGCGGCCGCACTCGAAAGCGAAGGCCACGCCGCCGCCGCCTATCACGGCGGCATGGAGCCCGCCCAGCGCCGCGCGGTCGAGGAGCGCTTCGCCACCGAGGACGGCCTCATCGTCGTCGGCACCGTCGCCTTCGGCATGGGCGTCGACAAGCCCGACATCCGCTGGGTGGCCCATGCCGACCTGCCGAAATCCATCGAGGGCTACTACCAGGAAATCGGCCGTGCGGGCCGCGACGGCGCGCCCGCCGAAACGCTCACGCTCTACGGCGCCGACGACATCCGCTTCCGCCGCCAGCAGATCGACGAAAGCCCCGCCCCCGACGCCCGGAAGATGGCCGATCATGGGCGGCTCAACGCGCTTCTCGGCCTCGCCGAGGCGCGCGGCTGCCGCCGCACCGTGCTCCTGGGCTATTTCGGCGAAGCGAAGGAGAACTGCGGCGCCTGCGACCTCTGCGACAAGCCGCCCGAACTGTTCGACGGCACCGTGCCGGTGCAGAAGGCGCTCTCGGCAATCCTGCGCACCGGCGAACGCTTCGGCGCCGGCCACGTGATCGACGTGCTCCTCGGCCAGATGACCGACAAGGTGCGGCAGAACGGCCATGACCGCCTGCCCACCTTCGGGGCAGGGTCCGACTTCGCCCGCCCCGCCTGGCAGGGCGTGTTGCGGCAGATGATGGCCTACGATCTCGTCCGCCCCGACCCGGCCCGCCACGGCGCGCTCCGGATGACCGACGCGGCGCGCCCGATCCTGCGCGGCGAGGAACCCATCACGCTGCGCCGCGACGCGGTCCAGCGCGACACACGGCCCGCCCCCCGCGCCCTCGTCGGCGAGGAAGACGCGCCGCTCCTCGCCGCCCTGAAGGCAAAGCGCCGGACCCTCGCCGAGGCGCAGAAGGTCCCGGCCTATGTGATCTTCCCCGACCGCACCCTGATCGAGATGGCCGAGCGCCGCCCCGACACGCTCGACGCCATGGCCGGCATCACCGGCGTCGGCGCGAAGAAGCTCGAACGCTACGGCGCCGACTTCCTCTCGGTTATCACCGGCGAGGCCACCGGCGCGGTCCATCCCGCCCGCCGCAAGCTCGCCGGGCAGGCCGGCGCCACGCTCTACGACCGGCTGGCGCAAGTGCAGGCCGGCCTCCTCCGCGGCTCCGACGGCGCCGCAAAACCGCTCGACTGCCCCGCCGCGCTCCTCGCCCGCATCGCCGCGCTCCGCCCCACCGACCCGGCCACCCTCACCCGCCTCCTCGGCGAACGCCGCGCCGACCGGTTCGGCGATGCCTTCCTCGCCGTGCTGCGCGAGGCCTGACGGGGAACCCCATGCTGATCGTGATTTCGCCCGCCAAGCGGCTCGACTGGGACGACGCCCGCCCCGCCTCCACCGAGCCGAAGTTTCTCGAAGACGCCAACCGCCTTGCCGGTCTGGCGCGGCAACTCGCGCCCGCCGACCTGAAACGCCTGATGGGCCTCTCC
The DNA here is from genome assembly GCA_050299695.1 of Paracoccaceae bacterium. Taxonomy (GTDB): domain Bacteria; phylum Pseudomonadota; class Alphaproteobacteria; order Rhodobacterales; family Rhodobacteraceae; genus Ovoidimarina. The sequence continues at coordinate 11,233 of JBNKWI010000067.1, read as the reverse complement.
GACGCGCTCGCGGCGCTGAACCACGAACGCTTCCGCGTGTTCGACGACACGCCGGCGGCCGAGGTCACCCGCGCCGCCGCATTCGCCTTCGCGGGCGACACCTATCTCGGGCTCGAAGCCGCCACGCTGGACGCGGGCGCGCTTCGCTTCGCGCAGGCGCGGCTGCGGATTCTCTCGGGCCTCTACGGGCTTCTCCGGCCGCTCGACGCGATCCAGCCCTACCGGCTCGAGATGGGCACCCGCTTCGCCAACTCGAAGGGCAAGACGCTTTACGCCTATTGGGGCGACCGGCTGGCCCGGCGACTGGCCGAAGAAGCCGACGCGCTCGGCACCGGCTGGCTTCTGAACTGCGCGAGCCAGGAATATTTCGGCGCGGTCCCGCGCGACGCGCACGGTCTCCGCGTCGTCACCCCGGTCTTTCTCGACGAGAAGGACGGCACCGCCCGCACCATCGGCATCTTCGCCAAGAAGGCCCGCGGCGCGATGGCGCGCTTCGCGATCGAGCGCCGGCTGACCGACCCGTCGAGTCTCGCCGATTTCGATCTCGGCGGCTACCGGCTCGACCCGTCCCGCTCCGAAACCGACCGCCCGGTCTTCCTCCGCCCCCAACCCGCGACCCGCGCCGAAGCCGCCTGAGCGCGTCGGCCGGTGTACAGGTTGTGCACGTTCTGTGTACGGGTTGTGCTACCCGGTTTCAGGCGTCCCGACGCCATTTCCCGATCCGCCGGTGTACAGCCTGTGTACAGGTTGTGCGCCCCGGAATCCGGCCCCGGCCTAGTAGCAGTAGGCCTCGAAAACCCGGGTCACGTCGCCACCCCAATCGCTCTCGAAATGCCCGATCAGCTCGTCCGCAGGCACCTGCCCGGTCTCGACGCTTTCCTGCAAGGCATTGAGAAAATGGGTTTCGTCCGGCACCAGCCCGCCCGCGCCCGGCCGCGCCCGCGCCTTGAGCCCGGCCTCGGCGATCGCCACTGCCTCCCGCGCAAGGTCATGAATCTTCACGCCTTTCGCTTCTCCCTGCAGCCCCGAAACCGAAGCCGCCACCCGCAACCCTTCCCGCGTTTCCGCGTCCAGCCCCTTCGCCAGATCCCAGGCCGCATCGAGCGCCGAAGCGTCATAGGTCAGCCCCACCCAGAAAGCCGGCAGCGCACAGAGCCGCCGCCACGGCCCCCCGTCGGCACCCCGCATCTCTATGAATTTCTTCAATCTTGCCTCGGGAAAGATCGTCGTCAGATGATCCGCCCAATCCGACAGCGTCGGCACTTCGCCCGGCAACGCCGGCAGCTTCCCGGCCATGAAATCGCGGAACGACTGGCCCAGCGCGTCGATGTATTTCCCGTCGCGGTAGACAAAATACATAGGTACATCAAGGGCATAGTCGACATACCGCTCGAACCCAAACCCCTCCTCGAACGCGAAGGGCAGCATCCCCGTCCGCGCCCCGTCGAGATCCCGCCAGATCCGCGAGCGCCACGACTTGTGCCCGTTGAGCCCGCCCTCGAAAAACGGCGAATTGGCGAAGAGCGCCGTCGCCACCGGCTGCAGCGCCAGCGCGACGCGGAACTTCTGCACCATGTCGGCTTCGGAGGCGAAGTCGAGATTCACCTGAACCGTGCAGGTCCGATACATCATCTGGGTGCCGTGCGTGCCCACACGCCCCATATAATCGGTCATCAGCCGGTAGCGCCCCTTGGGCATCACCGGCATGTCCTCGTGCCGCCAATGCGGCGCCGCGCCGAGCCCGATGAACCGCGCGCCGATCTCGTCGGCGACCGATTGCACCTCGCGCAGATGCTCGTTCACCTCGTCGCAGGTCTCGTGGATCGTCTCCAGGGGCGCGCCCGACAGTTCGAGCTGCCCGCCCGGCTCCAGCGAGACATTGGCGCCGTCCTTCACGAGCCCGATGATGCTCCCGGCCTCCTCGACCGGCGCCCAGCCATAGCGGTCCCGCAGCCCCTCGAGCATCGCCCGGATCGAGCGCGGCCCGTCATAGGGCAGCGGCTTCAGCGTGTCCTTGCAATAGCCGAACTTCTCGTGCTCGGTGCCGATCCGCCAGTCTTCCCTGGGCTTGCAGCCCTCGGCGAGATATTCGGCCAACTGCTCGGGCCGCTCGATCGGCCCGCCGCCGGACTGGGGTATCGACATGTGAGCTCTCCCGCGGCCGCCTCGCCTGAAGGGTCAGAGGTGTCTGCAAAACGCGGGCAAGTCAATGCAGCCTTCTGTGCTCCTTCTCCCAGACCAGATGCCGCTCGCGCACGGTGGAGCCCATGGCCGTCAGCACCGCCTGGTAGTTCGCCCCCGGCAACACCGCCAGCGCATCGAAGAGCTGGTCGGCGCCGGCGGCCGCCGCCGGGATCATCAGCATGGCCCCGCCTTCCTCCTCGAAGAACCAGTGCACGTCATCCTGCACGGGGCCGTCGTCGGTGGTCAGGATCGTCACCCGCACCAGCGCATCCAGCGACACCGATCCGCCGGCCTCCGGGCCGAAATAGGTGACCTGCCGCTCGTCCACCTCGACAACTCCCGGGCCCCCGCTCCCCGGCCGGAACCGCGCCCGGCGCAGCCCTTCCCAGGCGATAACCCCACCCAAGACGATCATCCCGATCCCGAGCCAGAGGTGGAACCCGAACGCCCCCTTCGCCCACCAGATCCCCAAGAGGATCACGGCAAGCCCCACCAGCGCCTCGCGCCAGCGGAGGAGCTGTTCGCGGAGTTCGGGGCGGATCAGTCCCACGTCACGTGCTCATCGGGCGGTCGGGTGTCGTAGGGAGCACGGAGGCGTTCGAAGGTCATATCGGAGAAGTCACGGATCAGTCGTGTTTCGTGAAAAGTTCCGTCAAGGCGAAGCCGGGTGAAGCAGACGCTGCCTTTCGCGGCAAAGTGCAGTCCGTTTTTCCAGATGTCCGCCCATTCCCAGTCCGGCTGTTCGAGGCGAACCCCGTCGCTGGAAACGAGGCTGTAGACATTGGAGATCATAGACCGAGTTCGAGCGCCGCTACGAAATCGAAGCTCGAGATTCCAGCCGTCGCGCACGCGTCTTACAAGAGTTGTTTCATACCGTGCGCCTTTCAGGATCGACCAGCCGCGGCGGACTTGTGCGGCAGCATGAAGCCCACCCATGTGAAACCCATCGGTGCCGTGCGGAAGGGCAGTCTCATGGGCCTGCTTCAGCCCTTCGCCATTTCGGGGCAGTGCACCTCCGCCATTCAGGAAGGGGTCACCGTTGTCCGTAAAGGCGCCGCCACCGTACCAGGTTCCGTTTTGCGGCAGGAACACCAGCGCATGCAGCCAGGGCGCCCGTGAAATAGCCGTGTACCAGGTCGACCGCGCAATACTGCGCGTGTTTCCCGCAAAATAGATCATGTGCCTGCCGTCAGGCGAAAGATCTGAGCGATGTTCGTATATCCTGCCGCGAAGCCACTGGCCGGTCTCGAACACGTCCGTAGCGCGGTTCCAGCCGATACTCGCGACGTGACGGGCGGGTCCGCGCCGGAGAATTACGGCATAGGCGGTCCGGGTCGCGGTCAGGATGTGGAGTCGCGGTGGCGTCATCCCCAATCCCCCAGCGCCGCCTGCCAGAGGGACAGCGCCGCGACGGCGGCGGTGTCTGCGCGGAGGATGCGGGGGCCGAGCGCGATGCGGTGGGCCTGCGGCAGCGCGCGGAGGCGGGCGCGTTCCTCAGGCGAGAAGCCGCCTTCGGGGCCGATCAGGATCGCCCAGGGGCCACGGGGGAGGTCGCGCAGGTCGGTCTGGGCCTCGCCGGCCGCGGCCTCGTCGCAGAACAGGAGATGACGGTCTTCGGGCCAGTCGGACAGCAAGGCGTCGAGCCTGGCGAGCTCGGCCACTACCGGGACGAAAGTGCCGCCGCATTGCTCGGCCGCCTCCACCGCATGGGCCTGGAGCCGGTCGCGACGAATGCGTTCGGCGTTGGTGTACACGCTGTGCACGGGAAGAATACGCCTTGCGCCGAGCTCGGTGGCCTTTTCGACGATGAAATCGGTGCGTGCCTTCTTGATCGGCGCGAAGAGAAGCCAGAGGTCGGGCGGCAGCCGCAGCGGCGCGGTCTGTTCGATGCAGGCGAGCGCCCCGCCGCGCTTGCCGGCCTCGGCGATCTCGCAGCGCCACTCGCCGTCCCGTCCGTTGAACACGGATACCTCGGCACCGGGCGCGAGCCGCATCACGCCGGAGAGGTAATGCGCCTGCTCCCGCGTCAAGGGGACCGATTGCCCCCGGCCGAGCAGGTGGTCTACATGGAGCCGTATACGCGACATGGGGGCACCCTATGCCCGAGATCGAGACAGCGCCAGACGGTCAGGTGGCCGACGCCGTGAAGGGAAACTGGGTCGACCGGCTGGCACCGGCCCGGGCCCGGCCCTATCTGAGATTGTCCCGCGCCGACCGGCCGATCGGGACATGGCTCCTGCTCCTGCCCTGCTGGTGGGGGCTCCTCCTGGCCATGGCCGCGAGCGGCCGCGCGACGGTGATGGATCTCTGGATCGGCCTCGGCTGCGCGCTCGGGGCCTGGCTGATGCGGGGCGCGGGCTGCACCTGGAACGACATCACCGACCGGGATTTCGACGGGCAGGTCGCGCGCACGAGGTCGCGGCCGATCCCGTCGGGGGCGGTGACGGTCAGGCAGGCGGTGCAATGGATGGTGATCCAGTCGCTCCTCGCCTTCTGCATCCTCGTCACCTTCAACCTGCCGGCCATCCTCCTGGGCGTCGCGTCGCTGGCGGTGGTCTGCGTCTATCCCTTCGCGAAACGTTTCACCTGGTGGCCGCAGGTGTTCCTCGGCCTCGCGTTCAACTGGGGCGCGCTTCTGGCCTGGACGGCCCATACCGGAAGCCTCGGCTGGCCGGCCCTTCTGCTCTACCTCTCCGGAATCGCCTGGACGCTGTTCTACGACACGATCTACGCGCATCAGGACAAGGAGGACGACGCGCTGATCGGCGTGAAATCCACCGCGCGGCTGTTCGGCGAGAACACGCATCGCTGGCTGCGGCACTTCCTGGTGCTGGCCGTGTTCCTGATGGGCGCGGCGGTGCTGGCGGCGATGCTCGGGCGGGCCAATGTCCTGGCCCTGGTGCTGGCCCTGTGCGGGGTCTGGGCCTTCGGCTGGCATATGATGTGGCAGCTCACCCGGCTCGACACCGAGGATCCCGACCGCTGCCTGATGCTGTTCCGGTCGAACCGGAATGCCGGGCTGATCCCCGCCGCCTTCCTGCTCGCCGCCGGCTTCGTTTGATTGCATGGGACGGCGTCGCCCGATAAGGAGGAGCCGAGCAGAGAGAACCCCAAGGCGACGATGCGTCTAGCCTCCTATCTTCCCGTGAGTTTCGCCATCGCCATGGCGGCCGGGCTCAGTGTGCTGGCGGCGACGGTGGCGGTCGACAAGGTCGAGCTTCGGGCACGGGCCGATCTGAGCCAGGCGCTCCGGGTCGAGGGCTATCCCTGGGCCGAGGTCCGGGTGGACGGGCTTCAGGTGATCCTGTCGGGCACCGCGCCGGACGAAGCGGCGCGGTTCGGGGCGATGGCCACGGCGGGCGGTGTGGTCGATGCGACCCGGATCCTGAACCGGATGGAAGTGACGCCCGGCCTCGAGATCGAGGCGCCGGAATTCTCCGTCGAGATCCTGCGGAACGCCGACGAGATCTCGCTGATCGGGCTGATCCCTGCCACGTCGGACCGCGAAATGGTGATCCGCCGTCTCGAGGCCCTGACGCAGACGCCGGTTTCGGACCTGCTCGAGGAGGGCGCCTACCCGGAGCCGCGCACCTGGAGCGCCGCGATGGACTTCGCGCTGGACGCCCTGGGCAAGCTCACACGCAGCAAGGTTTCGGTCACGGCCGGCCGCGTCTCCGTCTCGGGCAACGTCGAGAGCGATCAGCGCAAGCGCCGGATCGAGACCGAACTTGCCCGGGCGGTCCCACCGGGGGTCTCGCTGGAGCTCGACATCTCGGCCCCGCGCCCGGTGATCGCACCCTTCACGGCGCGGTTCCTGGTCGATGCCGACGGACCGCGCTTCGACGCATGCGCCGCTGACACGACCGAGGCGCGCGACCTGATCGTCGCAGCCGCGCGCGACGCCGGGGTCACGGGTGCGATCCCCTGCCAGATCGGGCTCGGCGCGCCGTCTCTGGCCTGGGGCGAGGCGGTGGCAGCCGGGATCCGCGCCCTGTCGGGGATCGGCGAAGGAACGCTGACCTATTCGGACGCCGATATCAGCCTGGTCGCCGCACACACGATCCCGGTGCCCCAGTTCGACCGCGCGGTGGGCGAGTTGGAACGCGCGCTGCCCGAGGGATTTTCGCTCACGGCGGTGCGCAGCACGCCGCCCGCCGATGCCGGCGGCGACGAGGACCCCGGCGCGGAAACCCCGGAATTCGTCGCGACGCTCAGCCCCGACGGCAAGGCGCAGCTGCGCGGCCGACTGCCGTCGGAACGGGTGCGGACGGTGATCGACAGCTATGCCAAAGCCTATTTCGGGTCGGAGAACACCGATCAGGCGGCGCGGCTCGACGCCAATCTACCCGATGGCTGGTCGCTGCGGGTCATGGCGGCGCTCGACGCGCTGTCCTATCTCAACAACGGTACCGTCCGGGTCGATCCCGATCACCTGGAGATCAGCGGCAAGACCGGGCGGGAGGACGCCGCGGCGGCGATTGCCGGGCTCCTGTCGGAGCGGCTGGCCGAGGGCGCGGAATACGATATCGACGTGGTCTACGAGGAAGCGCTCGACCCGCTGTCGGGCCTGCCTTCGCCCGAGGAATGCGTCAAGAAGCTGAACACCGTCTTGGCGGTGCAGAAGATCACTTTCGAGCCCGGCTCGGCCGAGATCGACGCTGGCGGGCTCGAGATCATCGACAAGCTCGCCGGGATCCTGAAGGACTGCCAGACCGTGCAGATGGAGATCGGCGGCCACACCGACAGCCAGGGCCGCGAGGTGATGAACGAGCGGCTGAGCCAGGAGCGGGCCGACGCGGTGCTGAACGCGATCATGGCGCGGCGGGTCTTGACCTCGAACCTGACCGCCAAGGGCTATGGCGAGGCCAATCCGATCGCCGACAACGGCACCGAGGACGGCCGCGAGGCGAACCGGCGGATCGAGTTCACTCTGCGGCTGCCGCCGGACGATGCGGATACCGCCGAGACGGCGGAGGACGCGGAAGCGACAGGGGAAGACGACAGTGAACAGAACTGAATTCATCGTCGCGACGGCGATCATCCTCTTCGTGGCGTTCATGCTGGGATGGTTTTCCTACTGGCTCCTGCACAAGCTCACCCGGATCAACTCGGGCGACATGAACGAGGTCGACCGGATGGCACGCGAGCTGCACGACGCCGAAGAAAGCCGCGAAGAGGCGATCACCTACATGCAGCAGCGCGAGGCCGAGCTGACGAACCAGCTGCAGCAGACCGAGGCGGAACTCCGCGCCGCCATGGAGGGGCTGCGCGAGGCACGGCGCGAGACCGAGGAGCTGCGTGGTCAGCTCGAACGGGTGCAGCAGGCGGGGTGACGCGCGTCAGGCCGCCTTGCGGCTGCGGCGCCCCTCGATCAGCCAGGCCGCGACGGCAAGAAGCGCGGCTGCGACCAGGAACAGCCAGGCTGGAACGAAGGGCCGCACGGTGATGTCGGCCGTGAGGTAGGCCTCGCGCGGGGTGATGCCGATCCAGCCGCGCCCGGTGGCGGGACGGCCGGGACGCACCCGGCGAAGATCGGGCGTGCCGTCTTCCACCGCCAGGATCCCGCCACGGTGCGCATCGACGAGCCCCTCGAGAATGCCGCCCGTCGCGATGGTCTGCTCGAACTCGCGCGGCGCGGAGGGACCGAGCGCGATCACCGTTTCCTTGTCGCCCTCCGACAGGTGGTAGAGCCCGATCTCCGGCGCCGTCCAGTCGGCGGTGAAGCGGCCCGGGCCGTCGGGGTCGAGCGTCAACGTGGTCACCGTGCCATCGGGCGCGGTGATCTCCACATCGCCGGTCGTTTCGCCGAGGGTACGACGGGTAACGGTCATGGTCTGCCCTTCCGCCGTGACGGTGAGCGCCTCCTCTTCGAGCTCGGGCTCCTTCATCATCCAATGCGCCAGTCGCCGCAGAAGTTCGAGTTGCGGGCCACCGCCCTCGTAGCCGCGCGACCAGAGCCAGGCCTGGTCCGACGCGAGGAGCGCGACACGGCCCTCGCCGACCCGGTCGAGGATCAGGAGCGGGCGATCCTCCGCCCCGGTCATCAGCACTTCGCCCGAGGTCGGCGTCACGTCGATAAGCCGCAGCCAGCGGCCCCAGGGCGGGCCCTCCTCGTTCCCCGGCAGGCGCTGCAGCGGCGAATGCGCCTCGAGGCCTTCGGTCACCGGATGCCGGTGGCCGAGCTCTGTCACCTCGGGTGTGAAACCCTCCTCGATCACGCGGCTCGTGGGCGCGCCGGGCAGCACGTCGCCCAGGGGAGAGCGGTAGATCGAGGCGGCGGTGGCATAGTCCGGCCCAGCGGCGATCAGCACGGCGCCGCCCTGCTCGACATATTGCCGGACATTGTCGAGATAGATCGCCGGCAGGATCCCGCGGCGCTGGTAGCGGTCGAAGATGATCAGATCGAACTCGTCGATCTTCTCGAGGAACAGCTCCCGCGTCGGGAAGGCGATCAGCGAAAGTTCGTTCACCGGCACGCCGTCCTGTTTCTCGGGCGGGCGGAGGATAGTGAAGTGGACGAGATCGACCGAGCTGTCGGATTTGAGCAGGTTCCGCCAGGTGCGTTCCCCGGGATGGGGGGCTCCGGACACGAGCAGGACGCGCAGCCGGTCGCGCACGCCGTTGATCTGCACGACGGCGGAATTGTTGCGGTCGGTCAGTTCGCCCTCGGCGGCGGGTACGGTGAATTGCAACACGTTCATGCCGCCATGGGGCAGCGTGATCGGGAAGTCCAACTCGCGGCCGACCGGCACATCGAAGCTCTCGGGCGCGCCGCCGTCGACGGCGATCTGGAGCGCGACCGTGCCGCCCTCGCCGGCCGGAACGGCGCCCTGGTCCTCGACCGAGAGCGAGAGCGTCACCGGCTCCCCGAGGATCCCGAAGGCCGGAGCGTTGTGCAGGACAAGGCGGCGATCCCAATCCGTCACGTGGCCAGTCAGGAGCGCGTGAACCGGCGCCGGAAGCTCGGGCCCGCGGTCGATATCATGCACCTGGCCATCGGTGATCAGCACGATCCCGGCGACCCGGGCGCGCGGTACCTCGGCCATGGTCTCGGCGAGCGCGGTCATCAGAAGCGTGCCCTCGTCGCCCTCGCCGTCGCCGACCCGCGCGACGCGCAGCTCGGTATTGCCGAGCCGCTCGACCTCCTGGCGCAGGTTTTCGAGCGCGGCCTCGGTTTGCGCCGCGCGGTCGGAGATCCGCTGCGAGGCGCTTTCGTCGACCACGGCGATGACGATATCCGTCAGAAGGTCCCGGTCCTCGGTCTGCAGCGAAGGATTGGCCACGCCCAGGAGCAACGTGGCCATGGCGAGCGCCCGCAGCCACCAGCCGGTCAACCCGCGCCAGGTCGCATAGCACAGGGTGACGAGCGCCAGCGCGGCAATGGCCCAGAGCAGGACCTCCGGCACCAGCGGATCGAAGATCACCGAACCCGACATCGCTATTGCCCCAGCCGGTCGAGAAGTGCCGGCACATGCACCTGGTCGGACTTATAGTTGCCGGTCAGCACATGCATGATCAGGTTCACGCCGAAGCGGTAGGCGATCTCGCGCTGCCGCTCCCCGGCGAAGCCCCGGCCCACCGGGTACATCGGGCGCCCGGCATCATCGACGGCCCAGGCCGCAGCCCAGTCGTTGCCCCCGACGACGACCGGAGTCACGTTGTCGTTGAGGTTGCGGAACGGCATGCCCTCGACCCGTTCGGCGCCGGCCGGCGCGGCCTCGACCCAGACGTCGGGGCTGCGGAAGCGGCCGGGGAAATCCTTCAGAAGGTAGAAGGTCCGCGTGAGCACGTGATCCTCGGGGACAGGCTCCAGCGGAGGAATGTCGAGCGGCGCGGCGAGCAGCTGCAGACGCCGCCCGGCGGGCGTCGAGGTGCCGTAGCGCGCCACGTCCGCGTCACGCGTGTCGAACACGATCATCCCGCCGGAGCGGAGATAGGTGTTGAGCTTGGCATAGGCCTGGTCCGAGGGGATCGGCTGCTCGGGCGAAACCGGCCAATACAGGATCGGGAAGAAGGCCAGTTCGTCGGTCTCGAGATTCACCGCGATGGGATCTGCGGGTTCCACCGAAGTCCGTTCGAAGAGAATCTCCGACAGGCCCTTGAGCCCCGCCTGCGCCAGTGCATCGAGCCGATTGTCGCCGGTGATGACATGGGCGAGCACCACTTCATGGGTCGCGGCCAGGGCGAAGGCATCGTCGCTCTCCTGTGCCACGGCGGGCGGCGCAGGCATCGCGACGGCCAGCGCCAGGAACATCGCAGCGGCACCGCTGCGCGGCCCGAAAAGGCGGCCGGCGATCCAGAGCGAGGCGATCACGTCGATCATCAGCGCGATCAGCGCCGCGGTGAGGCAGACACCCTTGAGCGGCGTCTCGCGCCTGACGGCGAGCCCTTCCACCGGGATCCGCGCGGGCCAGGACGCGGCGGCGATGGCGGTGTCGGCGCCGATCACGTTCAGTGCGATGCGCCGATCCTCGCCGGCATAGAGGCCCGGCTGGAGATCCGGGCCGGGCGTCGCGTCCACCAGCCTTTCGCCAGGGACGCCGGGGAAGGCGCCGGCATCCTCGATGTCGCCGAACGCGGTCAGGATCTGGTCCGGGGTCCAGGTCGTCCCGGCCATTTCCTCGAGCGTCGGCAGCGTCGGCCGGGTCGAGATCGCCAGCCGCTCCAGCATCTGGACGAACAGGCCCGACAAGGGCAGCGTCGACCATTCCGCGTTGGCCGTGGTGTGGAACAGCACCACCTGCCCGTCCTCGACACGCTTGCGGGTCACGAGCGGCGTGCCGTCGGCGAGCGAGGCGATGGTGCGCTCGGAGAGCTGCGGGTCGGGCTGCGCCATGAGCTGGGCCGAGATCGTCACTTCGGCAGGGACGTCGAGACCGAAGAACGGCGAGTCGGGGCCGAACGGGCGCAGCGTCTTCGGTTCGCCCCAACTCATCGCGCCGCCGACATTGCGGCCACCGGCCCGCAGCCGCACCGGCATGAGCGGGTCCTCCGCATCGCGCGACACGTCGGACGCGGCGAGCCTCGGGCCGGCAAAGCGGACGAGAAG
>JBNKWI010000066.1:0-19974 GCA_050299695.1 Paracoccaceae bacterium | reverse complement strand
ATGGCGTCGGTGATGTCGGTCGAGAGGCCGCCCATGGCGCCGACGCCGACGGCCACCGCGAGGGCGAGGCCGATGCCGTATTCGGGAAGGGTCAGACCGCTGTCGTCTTTCATCAGACGCGAGAAGAAGGCTTTCATTTAATTACTCCCAAACTCGTGACCGCGAGGCGCGGCCGGGTTCTGCCGCCCGGGCTGGACGGCGGTGTTGAGTTCCCCCCACCTGTGGAGAACGGCACCTAGCGTAACGAGGCGGGCTCGCCTTCCGCATCGTCCGGAATGGCGAAGAACACACGTTATAGTTGTGTTTTTATCCGGAACCGGCCCGAATCGTGTCGGAGGCGGGGCGGGCCGGGGGCGGTGTGCGAATCGGTTGCCGGGGGATCAGAGGGGGCCGCCCGAGCGGCGCCAGGCGGCGGGGCTGACCCCGGCGATGCGCTTGAAGGCGCGGCTGAAGGCGGCCTCGGAGCCGTAGCCGGCATCGGCGGCTATGGCAGCGATCTTGTCCTCTCCGTCGGCGAGCCGGCGCGCGGCGCGCTGGATCCGCCAGCGGGCGAGATACTGCATCGGCGCAAGGCCCACATGGGCGGCGAAACGCTCGGAGAGAAGCGTGCGCGAGGCGCCGATCTCGGCGCCGAGGCTCGCGAGCGTCCAGTCGCGGGCGGGGTCGGCGTGAAGCGCGGCGAGCGCGCGGCCGGCCACCGGATCGCCCAGCCCGGCGAGCCAGCCGGTGGCGGCGCCCTCGGCGGCGATGTGGCGGCGGATCGCCTCGACGAAGAGAAGCTCGGCGAGGCCGAGCCGCACCGAGGCGCCGCCCGCACCGCCCTGCCGCGCCTCGGCGAGGGTCAGCTCGATCAGCGTCGGGATCAGGCCGGTTCCGCCGCCGGGGGCGACGATCAGCATCGGCGGCAGGCTGGAGAGCAGCGGGTTGAACGGCCCCGCATCGCAGCCGAGGAAGCCGCAGATCACCTTGGTCGGTGGCGGGGCGCCGCCGCCTTCGGGGATCACGAAGGGCAGCGTGCCGGCGGCGAGGCCGCGGAAGAAGTCGAGCGTTTCCTCGGGGCCGAATTCGGGCGGCGTGTCGGGCGCAGAGCCCATGCGGTAGCCGTCGCCCTGGGGAAAGATCACGATGTCGCCGGCCTGGTAGGGGCGCGGTACGCCGCCCGGGACGGAGGCGGTTCCGGCGCCTTCGAGGATCACGTGGAACGACATCATGTGCCGCGCGCCGGGTTTCAGGAGGCCGCGGTAGCGGTCGGTATGGGGGATCTCGACGCAATAGGGGTGGGTGGCGTCGATCAGGAAGAAGGTGGCCGCGGTGAGCCGCACGGCGCGGAGCACGTCGGAAAGCGGGTCGATGGCCAGCATCGCGCCGGGCGAGGGCGCGGGTCCGGACGCTGGGGCAACAAACGCGGATGCCCGATCATGGTCGCCTGTCATGGCGCCATGCTAGCGTCCGGGCCAGGCCGAGGCGAGCGGGAGCTCGGTTTCGGCGCATGGTTCTGAAAAGAGGGGGTTTTCCCGGATGGCTGCGTTCTTTCTCTTCGATGTGCGGGCGGTGACGGACCCCGAAAAGCTGGGCGCCTACCGCGCCGGCGTGCTGGCGACGGTGACGGCCCATGGTGGGCGCTACCGGATCCTGGGCGGGCCGGCGGAGGTTGTCGAGGGCGCGGGGTTCATGGAGACGCCGGTGTTGATCGAGTTTCCCGACCGGGCGGCGGCGGAGCGTTGGTACGGTTCGGATCTGTACCGGCCCCTGCGGGAGCTGCGGCAGGCGGGGGCGGACTGCGCCGCGCTGCTGATCGAGGGTTGCGACGAGCGGCCGGCGGCCTTGGCGGGATAGGCGGGATGCGTTTCCTCGGAGTCGGACCTGTGCCGCAATGCTGCGTCCCCGGGGGCCTTGATGTCGGCTACGCATTGCCCCGCCCGAACAGCGCCGAAGGCGCCGGGCGAGCGCCTGCCCGGGTCACGCCAGAGGCGTGCCTCCGGCACGACCGGGCTGGCGCTTTGGCGTCGTCCCGCGCCGAACAGATGTACGGCGGGCTTGCACCATAAATCGCTCCCCACAACCGTTGCAGCGCCACCCCACGGGCAGGCGCTCGCCCGGCTTGCGCTGCGATGTGATTTCAGTGGAAGCGTTTCCGCCGGAACGCATCCTGTCCGGGGGCTCAGCGTCCGGTGACGGCGGCCCAGTCGAGGCCGAAGCGGGCGAGGTATTTGCGCAGGCGGTCGGCGTCGTTCTGGCTGGTGCGGCGGGCGCGGGAAATGGCGAAGAGGCTGCGGCCCGCGGCGCTGAGCGAGGCGGCGTGGCGGCAGGTGCGGATCGTCTCGGCCAGTTGCACGCGGTCGAACGGGTCGATCTCGGCGGCCGCTTCGCCGAGCACGTCGCGGAGGAGCCGGGCGTCGTCGTCGGAGGCGGCGCCCTGCCACATGGTGCGCAGGGTCTCGATCTCGGCCTCGACGATGGCACGGGTGATGCGGCCGCGCGGGGCGAGGGTGCAGAGCCGCTGCACCGAGCCGCCGAGGTCGCGGAAGTTGCCGGGCCATTGGGTGCCCGGGTCGCGGGCGAAGCGCAGATAGGCCTCGGCGGCGTCGGCGTTGAAGCCGATCCGGAGGCCAAGGAGCTTCTCCGAGCGGTCGAGTTCGTGGAAGAGGTTGGGCTCGATGTCCTCGGGCCGCTCGCGGAGGCCGGGCAGCGCGAAGCTCCAGAGGTTGAGGCGCGAGAGGAGGTCGGGGCGGAAGGTGCCGGCGGCGGTCATCGCGACCAGATCGCGATTGGCGGCGGCGATCACCTGGAAGCGGCTGGTGACCTCGTGGTCGGAGCCGAGCGGGTAGTAACGCCCGGTCTCGATGGCGTGGAGCAGGATCGCCTGTTCCTCGAGGCCCAATTCGTCGATCTCGTCGAGGAAGAGGACGCCGCCATCGGCCTCGCGCAGGAGCCCGCTGCGCTCGGAGCCGGGGAGGCCGGTATGGCCGCGGCGCTGGCCGAAGAGGGTGGGGAGCGCGGCGCCGCCCCGGAGCGTGGCGCAGTTGATCTGGACCAGCCGTCCCTTCACCCGGCGCCGTTGCAGCTTCAGCTCGTAGATCCGCTGGGCGAGTTCGGTCTTGCCGCTGCCGCTGGCGCCGAGAAGCAGGATCGGTGCGTCGGAGGCGGAGGCGACCAGCTCGATCCGGTCGATCAGCGCGTTATAGGCGGCGTTGCGGGTGGCGATCCCGCCCTTGAGGAGGTCGCTGTATTCCCGCGCCAGCACGTCGAAGCGCTGTTGCAGCGCGTTGTAGCGGCTGAGGTCGAGGTCGATCACGTCCATGGTCGGCCCGGTGTCGTCGCTGCGCGGCGGGCCGGTCTGGATGAGGCGTGCGGGGACGTGGCGGCTCTCGGTCAGGAGGAACCAGCAGATCTGCGCCACATGGGTGCCGGTGGTGAGGTGGACGTGGTAGCGCTCGCGGTCCTCGTCGAAGCCGTAGCCGCGGGCGAAGTCGAAGAGCTTGCCGTAGACCTCCTGGAAATCCCAGGGGTTGGCGAGGTCGAGCCGGACGAGGCGCACCTCGGCCTCGGGGCGCAGCTCGGCGATTTCCTGGGCGACGTAGTGGGCGAGGCGGGAATGGCGCTGGTCGTAGAGAAGCTCCAGCCGGTCGATCGGGAAACCGTCATGGGCGAAGAGCGAGACGGTGGGTTTCCAGCGCCGTTTCTTGCCCATGTCCAGCTGGGTGCCGAGGAAGCCGATGACGACATTGCGCAAGGAACGTATCCGTTGAGATAAGTTTCGATATGAAAGTATCGTTAACATTGTTTCTGGTTCGGCAACAGGAAGATTTTGCCTATTTGAATCAGTGTCTTGTGCGATTTCGAGGTTTTTCGCGCTCTCCCCGGCGAATCCGGTCACAAAGCCGGTGTTCGAAAGAAGGAAAGAGAGCAATGGCAAACAAATCCGTGTTTGCATCGATCAGGGGCCGGCTGCTTCCGCGGGCCGATGCGACGAACGCCCACGGGGCGCCGGCCTACGCCTATGACGATGCCCATGCGCTCGCCCAGCTTGCCGTGACCGGCACGTTCGGCGGGAGCTTCTACCAGGCGGCCGAGGAGGAGCTGGAGCTCGTCCTGATGGTGGCCGAGGCGGTGGAGGCCGATTTCCTCGCGAAAGCGGCGATCTACGCGCGGCAGAAGGGCTACATGAAGGACATGCCCGCGGTCCTGCTGGCGGTGCTCGCTCGGCGCGATCCGGTGCTGTTCCGGCGCGCCTTCGGGCGGGTCGTCGACAACGGGAAGATGCTTCGGACCTTCGTGCAGATCGTCCGTTCGGGGCAGACCGGGCGCAAGTCGCTCGGTTCGGCGCCGAAGGCGATGGTGGCCGACTGGCTGAACGGCGCGTCCGACCGGGCGATCCTGAACGCCTATGTGGGGAACGATCCGTCCCTGGCGGACGTGATCCGCATGGTGCACCCGAAGCCGGCCTCGCCGGAGCGGGAGGCGCTCTACGCCTGGATCGTCGGGCGGCCGTGCGACGTGGCGCTCCTGCCGGAGGCCTTGCGCGACTGGCTGGTCTTCAAGGAGACCGGCAAGGGTGCGGTGCCGGAGGTGCCGTTCCAGATGCTGACGCAGCTGGAACTCAGCTCGCGGCACTGGGCGCGGATCGCGCGGAACGGGTCGTGGCAGATGGTGCGGCAGAACCTGAACACCTTCCGTCGGCACGGCGTGTTCGGCGTGGCGAAGGAGGTGGCGCTGGTGGCGGAGAAGCTGCGCGATGCGGAGCGGATCCGGGCGGCGAAGGCCTTCCCGTACCAGCTGATGGTCGCGGCCCAGAACCTCGATCCGGAGATGCCTGGCGAGATCCGCGAGGCACTTCACGACGCGATGGAGATCGCGGTGGCGAACGTGCCGGCGGTCAAGGGCCGGGTCGTGGTGGCGCCGGACGTGTCGGGGTCGATGACCTGGCCGGTCACCGGCTACGGGCGCGGCAAGGTGTCGGCGGTCCGTCACGTGGACGTGGCGGCGCTCGTCGCGGCGGCGATGCTTCGGCAGAACCGCGGCGCGCGGGTGATGCCGTTCGACTTCGACGTGCGGGACGTCCGGCTGGAGCCGCGCGACACGATCCTGACGAATGCCGGGAAACTGGCGTCGTTGGCAGGGGGCGGCACGACGGTGTCGGCGCCGCTCGCCCGGCTGAACCGCGAAGGTGCGGCGCCAGACCTGGTGGTGATCGTGTCGGACAACCAGTCCTGGGGCGATGCCCGAGGCGGTCCGACGACGGCGCTGATGCGCGAATGGGAGCGGCTGAAAGGCCGCAACCCGGGCGCGCGGCTGGTCTGCCTGGATATCGCGCCTTACGGCACGAGCCAGGCGAAGGGCCGGGAAGACGTGCTGCTTGTCGGCGGCTTCTCGGATGCCGTGTTCGGCCAGATCGCCGATTTCGCGGAAGGTCGCTCGGGTGCCGGGCACTGGATGCGGGAGATCGAGGCGATCGAGCTTTGAGAGATGCGGGCGGGCCAGGTGTGGCCCGTCCGGACTGAATGGAACCGAAGGAAACATCTCGGCGAATGCCGGTGGAACTACAGGTCATCCGAAAGGACGGGGTTCGTGTCCCCAACCGCCGCAATGGCCGAAAGCCGCGGCGGAAGTTTCACCACCGCCTTGTCGTCGAGACCCGAAATGAAAGGAAACTCCCGGCGAATGCCGGCGGAACTACATCGCATTCTTTTGGTCGCGGGTTCGAGCCCCGCCGTGCCCACGGGCGCGTAGCTCAGTCGGTAGAGCAAAAGAGCGTTTCGCCAAAACCTCGTCGCCGGGGCTCGAAAACGATGACTGACTTTGTAACGGGCTGCACCCATTTCGGGCACGCCAACATCATCAATCTCGCGAACCGCCCGTTCGCCTCGGTCGACGAGATGGACGCGGTCCTGATCGAGAACTGGAACGCGGTCGTGCGCGCGACCGACACCGTCTACCATCTTGGCGATTTCGCCTGGCGGGACGGCGATGGCGAGGCCTATGCCGCCCGGCTGAACGGACGGATCGTCCGTTTGCAGGGCAATCACGACCCCAAGGGTTGGGGCGTCGACTACCTCCGCCTGCGCCACGACAAGAAGCGCGCGGTCCTGTTCCACTATCCGATCGAGGAGTGGGACGGGTGGTATCGCGGCGCGGTGCACCTGCACTGCCACACCCACAAACCCGAGTTCGTCTCGGGCGAGCGGCGCGGCAATGTCGGCGTAGATGCGACCGGGTTCACACCGATGCGCCTTTCCGAGGCCATCGAGAGACTGACGAACTGAAAGGAAAAGTGTCTGGCGAATGCCGGTGGAATTACAGGATGGTACTCCCGAGGTTGCGGGTTCGACTCCCGTCGCGCCGACCAATGACGGCGCGTAGCTCAACGGATAGAGCGCGTAGCATTTCACCCCCACTTGTCGCCAGACGCCCCGAAGGAAAGGACGACGATCCCGGCGAATGCCCGAGGAACTACATGTGCACCTTCCCGGTGCTCCGTGGGGTTCGACTCCCCACCTTGCAGGCGCCCTCTGGCATGGGCGGGACCCGGGGTCGTTTCTCGTAACTTTGTCGCCGGGATCGTCTTGAACATTCGGCTGTAGCTCAGTGGTACAGCGCCCGACTGTTAATCGGGTGGTCGCAGGTTCGAGCCCTGCCAGCCGAGCCAGAAAAGGAAAGGAAAACCGGGGGAATGCCCGTGGGATTACATCGCTCAAACTCGATCCGCCGAAAGGCAATCTCACGATCCCTTGTCCCCCGGACCGAAAGACCCGGCGAATGCCGGCGGAACTACAGGGGCCGCGTGGGCTTCGGCTGCGCGGCGGAATGTTTCGCCCCATTCTTGTCGCCCGGAGACAATAGTGAGTGGAAGCGATGAGTGAAGAGAACAAACTGGACCCCGTCACCGGGGCGCATCTGAAGGAATGGGGCCATCGGCCCGGGCCGCACTATCCGGCGCTTCTGGCGCGGGCGAATGCGTTGCGGGCGGAGGGCTATGGGCTGGTGAAGATCCGCCTTGTGCTGGAGCCGGAGATCCCGCCGCCGCCGGTGACGCAAGCGCTGCGCCCGGCGGGGGAGGTGCCGTTCCATTTGAATATCGACGCCGAGGAGCCGGACGAAATCGACAATGTCGAGAAGGTCCGCGCGACCATGGTCGAGCTGATGCGTGTGCCGACGATCGAGGCGGGAGCGGTGATGCCCGATGCCTGCCCGGCGGGCCCGGTGGGGACGATCCCGGTGGGCGGTGTGGCTGCGGCGCGGAACGCGATCCATCCGGGCATGCACTCGGCCGATATCTGCTGCTCGGTGATGATCTCGGATCTGGGCGATGTGGACCCGAAGGCGGTGCTCGACGCGGCGCAGGGGGTGACGCATTTCGGGCCCGGCGGGTGGCCGGAAGGCGCGGTCTGGGGCGCGCCGGCGGAGATCACCGGGGCGATGCGCGAGAACCCGTTCACGAACGGAGGCAAGGCCTTGCGCATGGCGGAGACGCATTTCGGCACGCAGGGCGACGGCAACCATTTCCTGTTCGTGGGGCGGTCGCGGGCGACGGGGCGGGTGGCGATGGTCACCCATCACGGTTCGCGCGGGCCGGGCGCCATGGTCTACAAGGCCGGGATGGCGGTGGCGGAGCGGGTCAGGGCCGAGATCTCGCCCGAGACGCCGAAGCAGAACGCCTGGATCCCGGCCGATACCGAAGAGGGGCGGGACTACTGGGCGGCGTTGCAGCTGATCCGGGCCTGGACCAGGGCGAACCACGAGGCGATCCATGACCGCGCGGCGGAGGCCGCGGGGGCCGAGGTCGCGGACCGGTTCTGGAACGAGCACAACTTCGTCTTCGAGCGGGACGGGCTTTTCTATCACGGCAAGGGCGCGACCCCGGCCTGGGGGAGCTATGCGGCCGATGCGACGGGGCTGACGCTGATCCCCTTGAACATGGCGCAGCCGGTTCTGGTGGTGAAGGGCAGGGATGCCAAGTCGGCGCTCGGGTTCAGCCCGCATGGCGCGGGACGGAACTTCTCGCGTTCCGAGCACAAGCGGCGGATGGGGCGCATGACGCCCGATCAGGCGCTGAAGGCCGAGACCGAGGGACTCGACGTGCGGTTTCATGCCGGGAACGTGGACGCTTCGGAGCTGCCGTCGAGCTACAAGAACGCCGACGCGGTGGTGGCGCAGATCGGGGCCTACGGCCTTGCCGAGATCGTCGACTATATCGACCCCTACGGCTGCATCATGGCGGGGGATATTCCGCCGTTCTGGCAGAAGAAAGGGAAGCGGTAGAAGTCCGCACCGGCGATCTGTCCTTTTCCGAGGCGGAGGCGCGCTGTTTGCGCCTCCGCCCTGCGTGGCGCGGTGGTGCGGTCCGGCGGGCTCACCCGGTCCTGCCGATGGTCCTTCGCCAAGAAAAAAGTTGCGCCATGTCGGCCTCTACGCTCAAATTGGCGAAGGATAGCAATGTTTTTGAGCGTATTCGATTAGATGGCTTCGCCGGGGGACCCGTTCACGCGATCCGTTGAGCTCGATCGGCTCGTCGCTGAGGACGAGCTCGACGATTTCTTTGTGGGCGTGATGGAGTTCTGCCAGGAATTCGGCCGGTTCCTGGGAAAGCGGGAGCTCGGCTTCGAAGCGGTGATGCTGTGCCGGGGCTACCGGGCGCTGCACGTGGAAAAGCGCCGCGGCATGGCGGAAGCCTACGAAGAGAAGCTCAACAAGAAGATCTGGTCGGCGATGGAGCTCAAGGAAGATATCCTCGATATCTTCACGCGGAAGCAGGCCGCATGACCGAGGGCGCCGCGGTCGAGGCGAGGAGCCCACGGGAAGAGATCGCCGCCCTGCGCCGGCGCGTGACCGACAATCCGGTGAAGTCCATCGACGAGGTGATCGCCTTCGTGCGCGACCAGACACTGTCGAAGTCGCTGCATGTGGAAGGCATTCTGGCGCTGCGGAAGCTGCAGGGCCACGGGCAGCCGGATGCCGAGGCGCTCGGGGCCGAACTCCTGCGGCTGCTCGACCGGGCGGAACAGGTGCTGGGCGAGCTTTCGGCCGAAGAGACCGAGTACACCCAGACCCGGATGGCGGCCCGCAAGGAGCTGCGCGGGCGGCCCATCGACGCGCGCGTGGCGCTGTCCTGCCGGGGGCTCGGCAAGAAGTATCCCGAGTTCCACCTGCGCGATGTCGATCTCGACCTGAGGCTCGGCGAGATCACCGGCCTGGTCGGCGCCAATGCGAACGGCAAGACCACGCTGTTCCGGCTGCTGGTGGGCGAGGTGCGCCATTCGGAAGGCGAGCTGACCTTCCCGGAGCTGGGCCAGACGGACACCGCCCGGATCGACTGGGCCGCCGTCCATATGGGGCTTGCCTATGTGCCCCAGTCGCTCACCGCCTGGCCGGGCTCGCTCGAGGACAACCTGCGCTTTGCCGCCGCCTCGCACGGGGTGCTGGGCAAGGAGAACGACCGGGCGTTCGAGTACATCGTCGAGCGGCTCGACCTTGGCGACTACCTCGCGCGGCCCTGGACGGAACTGTCGGGCGGGTTCCAGCTGCGTTTCGAACTGGCGCGCGCGCTGATCTGGCACCCGAAGATCCTCGTGCTCGACGAGCCGCTCGCCAATCTCGACTTCCGCGCCCAGTGGACGCTGCTGCGTGACATCCGGCGCCTGTCGCGGTCGTTCAGCGACCCGATCGCGGTCATCATTTCGAGCCAGCACCTGCACGAGATCGAGGCGCTGGCCGACAAGATCATGTTCCTGCGCCAGGGCGAGGTGAAGTATTACGGCCCGAGCGACGAGGTGGGCGGCGACCGGACCGAGAACACGTTCGAACTGATGTGCGATGCGGAGCTGAGCCAGGCCCTGAGCAGCCAGATCGGCAAGGGGGTCCGGTCGATCCGCTACGACGGCATGTCCTACGTGGTCACGACGAGCGTGAGCTATGGAGCGCGCGACCTGCTGGAGCGTCTGCTCCAGAGCGGCTGCACGCCGCGTTACTTCCGCGACATCAGCAACTCGGTGAAGCGCCTGTTCGACCCGCCGGCGCGGAGCGGCGGGGAATGAAGATCGGGTCGATCCTGTCCTGGCCCTTCAGGCTTGTCGACCGCATCAACCCCCTTGCGCCCGCGTCGCGATATTTCCTGAGGAACGCGCCGACGCTCTGGCGGACCTCGCTGGTGAAGATCCTGTGGTACCTGCTGCTCGCCCATGTGGCGCTGTGGTTCCTGGGTTGGTGGACGGCGGAGCACCTCATGTCCTTGCCGACGCGCACCGAGATGGTGGCGTTTCATGCCTGGATCCTGCCGATCTCGATCGCGATCGGTGTCGGCTGGGCGCTCACCACCTGGCGGGTGCGGATCATCGACCGGCGCTGGCGGGCGCTTGGGATCACGCTCGCCATCTATTTCGGCTTCTTCTACGGCCTGGCGACGCTGACCCAGGCCTATTCGGCGCCGTATTCGCTGAAGGTGGCGCGGCTCTATGACGCGAAGTTCCTGTGGCAGGATGCGGCGGCGCTCGACGATCCGCTGGCGCAGATCTGCGGCGAGGAGGGGGCGAGCGACGTTCGGGCTGCGTTCCGGCGAATCCACAAGGGCCGGGTACATAGCGAGGTTCTCGAACTCGGTCTGGAGAAGATGTTCGCCGTGGACCCGCCGGATTGCTCCAGGGTCCGGCGCGAACTGGCGGGGGATTGGTATTCGGACGAGCTGTCGCTCGATCAGCTCCTGACCGCGCTTTTCGATGTCCGGGACCGGTCTCTGGGCCTGCGTGACAGCGCGGAACTCAGGAACTACATTTCCCGGACTCGCGATGTCCTGATCGCCGAGATGCCCAATGACGGCGACCTTGACCGGGCCTTCTACGAGGCCTTTCTCGCGGCGGGTTCGGCACAGCTGGATGGCCGCCTTGCCGCGGCGCAAGAGGCGGCCAAGAGCCACCGCATGCGACATGGCACCAGATATGTCGAAGGGCTCCTGAGACCCGCGGCCGCCTTCTTCGCCTTCCTGCTCGCCGCCGGGATGCTCTATGCCGAGGTGCACCGCGCCGGGTTCGAGCGCTGGTGGGTCGATGCGGGCCAGCGCCTTCGCCGCCCCTGGCGCAACCGGCCCGGGCCGATCTCGCGCCTCAATTCCCGGTTTCTCAGGACCCGTCCGCGCATCTGGCAGCTTCGCCTCCCAGCGGCCGCGCTGACTGTCGGTGTCGTCGCGGTGTTCGGGTGGTTCGCGGGGGAAATCACCGACTGGATCTTCGACCTGATCGGCGAGTTCAACCGCTTCGGCCTCGACGACGACACGTTCGAGATCGGCTTCGCGATCGTCTACTCGGCGATTCTGGTCTTCGTCGGTATCGCGCTGATGCAGTCCCAGCGGCGCTATTTCGAGCTCGACATCCGTGCGCGGGGGGCGGGCGTCCGGTTCTTCCTGGCGCTGTTCCTGCCGCCCTACCTGGCCTGTGTGCTCATCGTCCTTCTCCTGTCGATGACGCAGGATCGCGGTTTCAAAAGCGATGACCTGCTGGTCTGGTACGGCGCGCCGGTCCTGGCATTCTGGGCGGCCACGTTTTCCTGGTCGGTGACCTTCGTCGGGCTGAGGCGTGGGCTGACGCAGCTCGGCGTCGCCGCGGGCGTGACCTCGGCCATGGTGTTCTTCATCGCTTTCCTGAACATCAGCGACGACGAGTTCGCTGTGGTCAGCTATTTCTGGATCGGTCTCCTGCTGGTTCTCTGGGGGCTCCTGAAGGCCGGAAAGGCGAAGTTCCTTGTGCGCGAGATCGTCCTGACCACGGTGATCTACTCGTCATGGTTCGCCTCCGGGATGATGCTCATCATCTTCAACCAGTTGTCGGACGATAGCCTGGACCGCGACTACCTGCTCAACGTCCTCGTGCTCGGCTTCGTGCCCGCGCTCTTCCTGCTCGCGCCGCTGTTCACGCGGATGCAGGCGCTCGCCACCGAGCCGCGCCATGACTGACACGCCCGGCCTGCCCGCGCTCGAGGAGGCGCGGGGCTGGATCGCCGAGGGCGACACCGAGGCCGCCATCGAGGTTCTGTTGGCGCTTCTCTCCGGTCTGGCGCAGGGCGGCGAGCGGGGCTGGCGGGAGTTCTACAACGAGGCGGTGCTCCATTCCGGGGCCCATGCGCGGCAGCGCAAGCAGGCCCGGCGCGGGCTGGCGACGGGGGAGCAGGCGGAGGCCAAGATCGCCTATGCGCTTCTCGACCTCATGGAGGACGTCGAGAAGAAGCTCGACCGGACCGGGGCGCCACGCCCGGCGGTCTCCGCCCCCGCGGTGCCGATCGCGACCGATCCGGGCGCGGGTCATCCCGAGAAGATCTACGGGCGGGGCAACCTCAAGGACATCGCCTGGCTGACGCGCGGGCTGGAAGCCGCCCGTGCGGTCTGCCGGGTGATCACGCCGACCTCGCGAGGCACGGGGTTCCATGTCGGTGGCGGCAGGATCGTGACCAATAATCACGTCGTCCCGGATGCCGAAACGGCCGCGCGGTCGCAGGTCGAGTTCAATTTCCAGCGCGGCCCCGGCGGAGCGATGGAGACCTCGACCATCCTGCCGGTGAACGCGGCCGGGTTTGCGACCATGCCGGTGCCGCTCGATTGCAGCGTGTTGACGGTGGACGGCCCGATGGAGCCCTGGGGCGCGGTCGCGCTCTCTGCGGCGCCGGTTCCGAATGTGGGCGATCCGGTCTCGATCATCCAGCACCCGCTCGGCGGCGAGAAGCAGATCGCGGTGACGGCGAACGAGGTTCTGGCGGTGGACGCGCCGCGGCTGATCTATCTCACCGACACCTTGGGCGGTTCCAGCGGGTCGCCGGTTTTCAACGACGATTGGCAGGTCGTCGCGTTGCACCGCGCGGGCGGCAGCGCGGCGCGGGGGGATGACGGGCGGCTGGTGCGCGGCAACGAGGGCGTGCTTGTGTCGGCGCTTCTGGGGGAT
The DNA here is from genome assembly GCA_050299695.1 of Paracoccaceae bacterium. Classification (GTDB taxonomy): domain Bacteria; phylum Pseudomonadota; class Alphaproteobacteria; order Rhodobacterales; family Rhodobacteraceae; genus Ovoidimarina. The sequence goes on along the minus strand of JBNKWI010000066.1, from coordinate 7,057 downwards.
CCGACGCTGGGGGCGCTCCTGGCGCAGGGCGTGGGTAGGTAGCTTCGCGCGGCCGGTCAGTCCGCGCGCGGCAGGAAGATGCCGTTGATCATCACGCCGTCGTCGAAGAAATCCACATCCGGCGCAGGCGCCATTTCCGGCTGGCCGGCCAGTTGTCCTTTCGGCTGGCTGTTTTCGGCGAAGTGGAAATAGGAGCAGAAGAGGCCGCCGGGGCGGAACACCCGAAGGGCGCGGCGAATGGCGCCGGAATCCTGGCCGAGCCGTTCCCGGAGGCCGTCCGGCAAGCTGTCCGTCTCCGACGCCAGCCGCCCGAGGAGCGCGTCCGCGTAGCTCATGGCGTCGGAGGTCATGGGCACGCCGCGTGCCGCCGCATCGACGAGGTATTCGGCGACCGCGACGACCGTGGCATCGTCGCCGTTGCCCTGGCGCCAGAGTTGCTCGGCCCAGAGCACCGGGCCGTCGGGAAGATGCGGGAACCAGTCGGCCAGATTGTGCAGCCATTCGCCGATCAGGTCGAGCCGGTTGACCCGCAGGAGCACCGTCGCGGCGATGGTCGCCGCCAGCGGCGAGGCCCGCTTGCCCGCCACCAGGTCGCGCAGTTCCGCGGCGTCCTCCAGCCGGCCCAGGGCGCCGCGCCAGTCGGCGGTCTGGTATTTGCGCCAGATCCCGGCCGCGCGCGCCAGCGGGGATTGCGCGTCGCCGTCCCAGGGCACCGCGTCGAGCGACAGGATCCGGGGTTCCGACCCGAGGCTCATCGCGACGTCGAGGTCGAACCCGGTCTTTCCCGAACCGTCGCGGGGCAGGACAATGCCGACGCCGCCCCGGCCGAAATCGCTCAACTGGAGCCAGTGCCCCTGAAGGTCGTATTCGTCGATCATCAGCCGGATCTGGTAGGTCGCGTGGCTCTGGCTGTCGGGGGCGAAGGTCTCGGTGCGGTCCACCCGCAGCACGCGGACGCGGACGGGGTCGACCCAGGTGCCGCTCTCGAGCGCCGCGACCCTCAGGGTGTCGGAAAACAGGGCGGTCACGCCCTCATGGCCGAAGAGCCGGTGGCCGACACCGAAATCCCGGGCCCATCCGGCGGCTTGCAGGGCCGGGTCGTCAAGGTTCTCGCTCTCCCGGATTTCCGGGGCGTCGTCCAGCCCTCCGAGCATATCGTCCAGATAGCGGCCAATCGCCGCCCCGACATCCGGAGACCGGAACGCGCCCGGCCGGAACGGCTCCGGCGCTCCGCCGTCACCGGCGGGCGCGACCTCGAACGCCTCCTCTTCGGCCAGATCCAGCTCGGTGACGACGCCGTCGATGTCGTGCTCCATCAGCGGCGTCACGTCCTGCACCACGTTGGAGCCGCTCTTCTTGATCAGCGCCGGCACCCGGCCGCGGACGAAGGGAAAGAGGTTGAGGAAGCGGATGCTGCCCCGGCCCTGGTCGTCGGGCACGGCGATATTCGATGCGCGGAGGCCTTCCAGCAGGGCCTGACCGAAGATCGTCTCGCCGTCCTGGGCGCGTTTCGGCTGCCAGGCCTGTTTCGAGGCGGTGGTCGCGTTCAGCACGGCGTCGAAGGCGATCTCCTGGTAGGTCTTCTTGCTGGGTTCCACGTTGAGGATGTTTGTGCCGTCGAATTTCTGCTCCCGGAGCGCCTGGGCGTCGTTGCGGCAGGCGTCGAGGAAATAATAGCGCACCCCGACCTTCACCGATTTCATTCCCATGCGGATGTTGAGCGAGCTGATCGCGTCGTTGATATCCGCGTACTGATCGTTGCCCAGGTAGTCGCTGGGCAGGAGCATCTGGTTCTGCACCGTCGACTGGATGCCATGGCCGCTGAAGAAGAAGATCGCGCGGGACTCTTTCTGCGCCGCCGGCGGCAGGTCGTTGGGGGCGCTGGCCCAGGCGCGGATCGCCTTGCGGCAATTGTCGAGGGTCGGTTCGAGGATGTTGTCGCAAACCTCGGGCGCGAAGGCCTTCTCGTCCGCCGTGGGCGCGGTCAGGAGCCAGGCGCGCGCCAGGGGCGCGGTGGACATGCGGTATTCCTTCTCGAACCAGTCCAGCATGCGCCGCGCGGTGAGGGCGGAGACATAGAGCTGGCCGAGCGAGATCGCTTCGCGCATCCACGGGTCGGTGCCCGCCACCGGGTTTGTCCCGTCCTTGAGGTGCCGGTAGGCGCTGACGCCGATCAGGACCGCGAACGTCGCGGGCGAGGTTCCGTCCCAGTCCGGGTCGGCCCAGTAGCCGGCCGTGTCGGAGGGCTGCATCGCCATGGTCAGCCGCCCGGCGCGACGGCGGCGGCGATCTTCCGGGCCATCTTGCGGTAGAAGCTCGGGGTCTGGAGATAGGCGCCATGGGCGGAGATCAGCGTGCTTCCGGAGCTGTAGCTCTCGTCGTCGACGCCCCGGATGATGTCATGGGCGGTGAAGCTGAGGACGTCATTGTGATCCCACACGTTCCACCAGGCGCCGAGATTGCTGCCCGGGTAGGGCGCCGGGTTGCCGGCCTTGTATTGCGGGTCGCTGACATGGAACAGCTTGGCTTCCTCGAAGAACCCGACCTGGCTGGCCGAGGCGCACCAGAAATCCACCTTCATCGCCGAGAGCTCCGGTGTCTGCGGCAGGTAGTGGGAGACCGCGTCGTACATCAATTGCCCGCCCATGGAGTGGCTGACGACGACGAGGGGTTCGCCGCCGCGATCCGCCTTGACGGCGTGGAGCTCCTTCAGGGCCGTGAGCAGGAGATCCTGGATCGGGCCCGGAGCGCCGGCCGTGCCGCGCCCGTTCAGGTAGACGAAGACGTCGCCCAGGAAGCGGGAAACGACGTCGTTCACGGGCCCGCGCGCCTCGGCGAGGATGACGGAGGCGAGATAGCCCTTGAGGTTGTTCGCGCGGGTGGAGGCCTCGCCCACGAGATCGCGGGTGCGCTCGAACCAGTCGGAAAGCCCCATGCCGGCCAGGCCATCGGGCGATGCCGCGCCGTCCTTGACTGCCGCGATCAGGGCGGCGACCGCCTCCTCGTCGGGGACCGGTCTTGCCAGCACTTCGTTCGCCTTGCCGCTGGTCGCCAACGCGTCGGCCGAGATCGCCAGGGAGGTGGCGCGGGCGATGTCGGCTTCGGAGTGGTCTTCTTGCGAGGCCAGATCCGGGCCCTGCACGATGGCGGTGAGCACGTCGGAGAGATCGTCGGCGTCCAGGGTCAGCAGCAATTCCCGTATCGCCTTCCAATCCTGGCCACCCTCCACGGGCGCGCCGTCGCCGGACGCGCCGAGCCCGCCGGAGGCCAGGCCGCCGCCGCCGAGGTTGCCGGCATCATCGGGGGACGCCCCCGCGCCGGGCCCGTGCGCGGCGAGCGCCTTTGCGAACCCATCGGATCCCGGCCCCAACGCGGCGATGGCCGCGTCGCGGTCGGGGGTCTCCTCCACGCCCATGCCAAACAGGCGCGAGCGGGGCCTGGAGATTCCGCCATAGGCCGGCGTGAAGGCCAGCTTGCCCCAGAAGACGTCGCGGATCTCCACGCCGTCGGGGTCGTCGGAAATTTCCTGGGCCAGATAGCGCCGGGCAAATCGCTCGAAGATGTGGAACCCGTCGCGGCTGCGGACATTCACGCCGTGGACGTACAAGATGGGCACCTTGTCGGCCTCAATATGCTACTCAAATCTGCGATCAGGCTGCGGATGCGGGCGCGATCTGTCAAGGTTTTGGTAAGATCGCGCCCGGCGCCCGGTGCCGGTTGCGGTCGGGATCGAGCCGTGTGACCATCCGGAATTGCGCATGACGGGGCGTCGCCACGAAGGAGGGAAGGGCAATGTCGCGGGAGGTCAGGCCGACGGCCGCAGCCCGGATCGCGTCCCTCGATGCCGAGCGGGATTGCGAGGAGATCGCGCGCCTCCTGTCGACGCTGGAGTTCGCCTGGGACATCGAGCGGGCGCTCGAATTCGCGCTGTTCCGGACCTATGCCGTGCCGGCGATATCGGGCCTTCTGGCGCGCACCGGCGAGTTCCAGAAGCGCCCCCGGAAACGCTATGACGACACCGAGCTGATCCTGTCGGAGATCCAGGAAAACGGTTTCGACAGCGACCGCGGACGGCGCGCGCTCGGACGCATGAACGCGATGCACGGCCGGTTCCGCATCGCCGAGGGCGACATGCTCTACGTCCTGTCGACCTTTGTCGTGGAGCCAATCCGCTGGCTCGAGCGATACGGCCGGCGGCCGATGACGCCGCATGAGCAGCGGGCGTGGTGCAACTATCACAGGAAGCTCGGGGAGCTGATGGGCATTCCGGCCATCCCGGGCGACCTGGAGACTTTCCGGCGTTTCAACGAGGACTACGAGGGCCGGAACTTCCGGTTCGCGGACAGCAACAAGGCCGTCGCGATCGCGACGAGCGACCTGCTCCTGGGGTTCTACCTGCCCCGCAGGCTCGTCCGGTTCGGCCGCCCGGCGGTTCGTGCCTTCATGGATCCGCCGCTCCTGGCGGCCATGGGTTTCCCGCCGGCCCCGCGATGGCTGCAGCGCTGTCTCGCCGCCGGCCTGGCGATCCGTGCACGCACGTTGCGCCTGCTCCCGCTCCGACGCCGGCCACGGCTTCTCACGCAGGTCCGCCGCCCGACCTATCCGGGGGGCTACCTGGTCGAAGAGCTCGGGACGTTCGGCGGGCCGGGGCATTCCCGATAGGTCATCGCAGGGGCCCTGGTTGCCTGCATCGCGGATCGGAAGAGGAGCGCGGCGCCCGGGTGGCTCCCTCCGGCAATCGGCCAGTACGTACCGCGCCTCGACCGCCGGACCATGACCCGGCGGTCCTGTCGTTCTGGCGGTGCGCGGAGGCAGAGGGCGCCGGTCGACTTGTGAACTCCCCGCCGGTACACCGGCCCTGGCCGGTCAGAATGAAAATTTTTTTGCCGGCTCGCGCCCAACAAAGGTCTTGATTGGCAAAAAAATACTATAATACTACTTTTGTGACCGCGCCCGTCGCGGACACCACAGAGAACTGGGAGGAAAACCATGACGTTTCACAAGCTGTTCGCAGCATCGTTGAGCTGTGCGTTGATGTCGTCGGCCGCGCTGGCGGCGGACTATACGATCGGCTTCAGCCAGGTCGGCTCGGAAGGCGACTGGCGGCCGGCCTTCTCGAAGAACATGCAGGACGAGGCCGAGAAATACGGCGTCGATCTGAAATTCGCCAATGCCCAGGGCAAGCAGGAAGAGCAGTTGCGCGCGGTGCGGGCCTTCATCGCGCAGGGCGTGGACGCGATCATCATCGCGCCGGTGGTGGTGACCGGGTGGGAAGACGTGCTGGAGGAGGCGAAGGACGCGGACATCCCCGTCTTCCTCGTCGACCGGGACGTCGACGTCGAGGACAAGTCGCTGTACGTAACGCGGATCTCGGCCGACTTCAACCTCGAGGGCAAGCTGGCCGGCGCCTGGCTCGCCGAAGAATCGCTCGGCAATTGCAAGATCGTCGAGATGCAGGGCACCACGGGCTCGGCCCCGGCCATCGAGCGCAAGAGCGGGTTCGAGGCGGTGATCGGCCAGTTCCCGGCGATGGAGATCGTCGCGACCCAGTCGGGCGACTTCACCACAGAGGGCGGCAAGAAGGTGATGGAAGCCTTCATCAAGTCGACCAACAATCTCGACGGGATTTGCGCCGCCTTCGCGCATAACGACAACATGCAGCTCGGCGCGATCCAGGCGATGAAGGAGGCCGGTCTGAAGCCGGGCGAGGACGTGCTGATGGTGTCGGTCGACTACGTGCCGGCGATCGTCGACGCGATGAAATCGGGCGATGCGAACGCCTCGGTCGAGCTGCGCTCGGCGGTGGCGCAGTTCATCTACCCGGTCATCACCGACTACCTGGAAAGCTCCAAGGAGCTGGACAAGTGGATCGTGATCCCGTCGGATCTGCACAAGGCCGAGTGACCGATCTCTGAACTCCGTGAAACCCGCGCCGGTCCCGGCGTGGGTTTCCGCGCGCGGCCCGGTTCTTCCGGGGCCGGAAGGGGCGTAACCGATGCAGAAAGAGACTCCGCAGAGCGCGGTGACGATGCGCGGCATCCGCAAGGCGTTTCCGGGCGTGCAGGCGCTGGACGATGTGGATTTCGACCTGGGCGCGAACGAGATTCACGCGCTCCTCGGCGAGAACGGCGCGGGCAAGTCGACCTTGATCAAGGTGCTGACGGGGGCGCTCGCGCGCGATGGCGGCGAGATTGCGCTGCAGGGCCAGCCGGTGGAGTTCGCCTCGACGGGCGAGGCGCAGGCGGCGGGGATCTCGACGGTCTACCAGGAGGTCAACCTGATCCCGGCCATGTCGGTCCTTCAGAACCTGACGCTCGGCAAGACCGGCGGGCGGTTCGGGGTGATTTCCTGGCGCAGGGCGCGGGCCCAGGCACAGGAGAAGCTGGACCGGCTGGGGCTGAAGGTCGATCTCGACCGGGCTTTGGGCAGCCATTCGGTGGCGGTTCAGCAGATGGTGGCGATCGCCCGTGCGCTTGACGCGGAGACCAGGGTGCTGGTGCTGGACGAGCCCACCGCCTCGCTCGACGCGCAGGAAACCTCGGCGCTTTTCGAGGTGATGCGGAGCCTGAAGGATCGCGGAATATCCATTGTTTTCATTACGCATTTCCTGGATCAGGTCTATGAGATCTCCGACCGGCTCACGGTCTTGCGGAACGGGCGCAAGGTGGGTAGCGGACGGACGGTGGAGACCGCGCGGCAGGCTCTGATCGCGATGATGATCGGCCGCGAACTGGGCGAGGTCGAGGCCGCCTTTGCCGGCGAGCGCCGCGCGGCGGAGGGCGAGCCGGTGCTCACGGCGCGGAATGTGGGGCGCAAGCGGGTGTTGCAGCCCTTCGACCTGGAGCTGCGCGCGGGCGAGGCGGTGGGCCTCTCGGGCCTCCTGGGTTCGGGACGGACGGAAATGACGAAACTCCTGTTCGGCGCGATCCGGCCCGACAGCGGATCGTTCTGGTGCGATTGCACATGCAAAACTGCCCCTGCGCAGGCCGCTTCGACCGCTTCAGTGGTGACAACCGCCGCCACCGGCAGCCCGTTGCCAATCGCCTTGCCAATTACC
>JBNKWI010000065.1:0-20091 GCA_050299695.1 Paracoccaceae bacterium | reverse complement strand
GAGGCGCATGGCCGCGTTCTTCGGGAACCGGCCCAATCGGCTGGTCTTTTCCCGGCAAATCCCCGGATAGATCAGGCCGTCCGGTCCCTGGGGGGCGCTGCCTTCCTGTGGGGCGTTCAGGGCCGTTTCAATGTCTTTTCGTGTGCAGGTGCAGGGATACAAGAGGTTGTCCAGGTGCCACAGGCGATCCAAGGCGTCTTGGTAGGCCTGACGGCGCTCGGATTGGCGTATCACGGGTTCTTCCCACGAGAGGCCGAGCCAGCGGAGGTCGTCGTAGATCATCTCCTCCCATTCCGGGCGGGCACGGGAGCGGTCGATATCCTCGATGCGGAGGAGGAAGTCGCCGCCCTCCGCCAGTGCCATGTCATGGGCGAGGATCGCCGAATAGGCATGGCCGAGATGGAGGGGCCCGGTGGGCGAGGGGGCGAAGCGGGTGATCATGGGGCTTGGTCCGGGTCCTCGGCCTGCTATGCTCGGTTCTGCCGCCTCGCGGCGGCCGGAGACAAGGCGAAAGGTGCACGCGCATGGGGGAGATCGTCCATCCCGAGACCTTCACCGCGATCGGCACGGCGCTGGAGCGCGTGCGGAAGGACCATCCGGGCGACTATTCGGAGCCGCTCTGGGGCACCAAGAACACGCTGCATCTCAAGAACCTCGGCTTCGTGATCGGGATGAAGGATCCGGCGAAGACCCAGTGGTATCGGGTAGATTTCGATCCGGACAAGAAGCTGCATATCAACTGGGAGCAGGACACGAGGTCGCATGGCGAGAAGACGGCGCGGCTGAAGGAATGCTACCTCGTCCGACCGCATATCCTCGATCCCGAGGACGAGATGTACACTTGGTGGCGGTCGATGACGCTGCACCATTGCACCGAGCTGCCGGAAGAGATTCGCGCCAAGATGGGCGTCAACGGGGTCTGGCGAGGCGCATTCTGGACCTGACAACCGGCGGTTTTCGCCGATGGCGACCTGGCAATGCCGCCACCCTTGGGGCTTGAAGGACGGTCGCGAGCGCCGCGGTCAGGCGGCGCCGGCGACGATCTCCATGGCGTCGAGCCAGGAACGCCAGTCGGCCTTTGCGCGGTCGGTATAGGCCTTGTAACGGTCCTTGCGGCCGCGGCGGCCGCCCTTGGCGTCGATGGGCGGGAAGAGGCCGAAATTGACGTTCATCGGCTGGAAGGTCTTCGCCTCGGCGCCGCCGGTGATGTGGGTGACGAGCGCGCCGGTGGCGGTGGTGTCGGGAACCGGGGGCAGCGCGGTGCCGCTGAGTTCGGCGGCGGCGAGGCGGCCGGCGAGGAGGCCCATGGCGGCGGATTCGACATAGCCCTCGACACCGGTGATCTGTCCGGCGAAGCGGATATTTGGCCGCGCTTTCAGCCGCATTTCGGCGTCGAGCAGCACGGGCGAATGGAGGAAGGTGTTGCGGTGGATGCCTCCGAGGCGGGCGAAGGCGGCACCTTGGAGGCCGGGAATCATCCGGAAAACATCAGTTTGCGCACCGTACTTCATCTTTGTCTGGAAGCCGACGATGTTGTAGAGCGTGCCGAGCTTGTTGTCGCGGCGGAGCTGGACGACGGCGTAGGGCTTCTGCTCGGGCCTGTGCGGGTTGGTGAGGCCGATGGGCTTCATCGGGCCGAAGCGCAGGGTCTCGCGGCCGCGTTCGGCCATCACCTCGATGGGCAGGCAGCCGTCGAAATATTTGGCGGTTTCGCCCTCGTGGAACTCGGTCTTGTCGGCGGCGAGGAGCGCGTCGATGAAGGCCTCGTACTGGGCCTTGTCCATCGGGCAGTTCAGATAGGCGGTGCGTTCCTCTTCCGTTTCGCCTTTGTCGTAGCGGGACTGGCGCCAGGCGACCTCCATGTCGACCGTCTCGGCGTAGACAATGGGGGCGATGGCGTCGAAGAAGGCGAGTTGGCCGGTGCCGGTGGTCGCGCTGATCGCCTCGGCCAGCGCGGGTGAGGTGAGGGGGCCGGTGGCGAAGATCCAGTGTCCCTCGGTCGGGAGATCGGTGACCTCCTCGTGGCTCACGCGGACGTTGGGGTGGCTCCGGAGCGCCTCCGTAACAGCCTCCGAGAACGGGTCGCGGTCCACCGCCAGCGCACCGCCCGCGGGCAGCTTGTGCCGGTCGGCCATCGCCATGACGAGGCCGCCCGCCGCGCGCATTTCCCAATGCAGGAGGCCCACCGCGTTCTGTTCGTCGTCGTCCGAGCGGAACGAGTTCGAGCAGACCATCTCGGCAAGGTTGCCGGTCCTGTGGGCGAAAGTGCCGACATGGGGGCGCATCTCGTGGATCACCACGCGCAATCCCGCCCGGGCCGCCTGCCAGGCGGCCTCGGATCCGGCCATGCCGCCGCCGACGATATGAAGCTCGCCTCTCACGGGCGGTGTTCTAGTGCGCCCGGCGGGGATTGTTAAGCCCGGGCGAGAAGTTGTGAAGAACGCGCGGGAAAGCCATGGTAGAGTGACGGACGGCCCCGGGCCGGGTGATTTTCGACGACCGATTTCTGACGTAACGATTTTGGGGAAGGCCGATGGATGGCATTTTCGCCGCGCGCGGGGCGCAGATTTCCTGCCCCGACAGCGCTCTGGAGCTGACGCTGATCCGGGCCGAGATCCGGGAAGCGCTGATGGAGCTCTACACGATCCGCGCCGAGGTGCTGGTGGAGACCGCCCCCTCGGAGGAGTTCTTCGTCGGAAAGCGATTCCTGATCGACATGCCCACGCGGAGCGACCGGCGCTGGTTCCACGGCACCTGCGTGGCGGCGGAGCGGCGGGTGCCGGAGGATGGCGGGACGCTGTTCTCGCTGGTCTTGCGGCCGCGGCAATGGCTCCTGGGCGAGGCCAGCGACTGCCGGATCTTCCAGGAGCTGAGCTGCATCGAGATCGCCAAGGCGCTGGCGGGCGAGATCTGCGGCGGCGGGCTCAAGGACGAGCTGAGCACGAGTTGCCCGGCCTTGGGCTTCACCGTGCAGTACCGGGAGAGCGCGCTCGCCTATCTCTCGCGACTCTTCGAGGAACATGGCCTCTTCTTCCTGTTCCGCCAGGAGGAGGCCGAGGAGACGCTTCTGGTCTGGGACGGCGAGAGCCGAGCGCCGGTGGTGCCCGAGGCCGGCGAGATCGTGTTCGACGATTCTCGCGAGGGCGATCTGGCCGACATGCCGCGGATGCTGGAATTCGGCCCGCGCCGGGAATTCGTGGCGCGACGGATCGCGCAGACCGACTACGACTTCACCAAGGTGGGCGCGAACCTCTTCACCGAGCGCGCGGTGCCGGCGGTCCATGGCGACGACACGGCGGAGGAGTTCCGCTACCCGGGCGGCTATCGCGAGGTCGAGGATGGCGAGCGGCTGACCCGGACCCGCGCCGATGCCCGTTCGGCCGGGGAGGATGTCTGCACCGGACGGACCAATGTCGACGAGCTGCGCCTCGCCCATACCTTCAAGCTGACCCAGCATCCCGATCCGCTCATGAACCGGGAGTATTTCATCACCGGGCTCACCCATCACATCGTGGGCGAGAAGGCGCAACTTGCCGCCGGTGCCGAGGAGGGGCCCTACCGGTGCAGCCTGACCGTGATCCCGAAGCGCGAGGTGCCCTACCGGCCGCCGATGGCGACGCCGCGGCCGCGCATCGCAGGGATACAGACGGCGGTGGTCACGGGGCCATCGGGCGAGGAGATCTACACCGACCGCTACGGGCGGGTGAAGCTGCAGTTCCACTGGGACCGGCGGGGGCAGCACGACGAGAACTCGTCCTGCTGGATCCGGGTTTCGACGCCCTGGGCGGGGCAGGGCTGGGGATCGGTCGCGGTGCCCCGGATCGGCCAGGAAGTGGTGGTGCAGTTCGAGGAGGGCGACCCGGACCGGCCGATCGTGACGGGGATGCTGTTCAACGAGCGCAACCAGCCGCCCTATCCCTTGCCGGGCGGGGCGACGCAATCGGGGCTCAGGTCGAATTCCTCGCCGGGCGGGCGCGGCGCGAACGAGATCCAGATGGAGGACGGCAAGGACCGCGAGGCGCTGAACGTCACCGCCGAGCGGGACTACACGCTGACCGTGAAGAACGACGCCACCATCTCGGTGGGCTTCGAGAAGGCCGCGCCGGGGAGCATGGTGCAGAAGGTCAAGCAGGACCTGACCGAGGAGGTGGAATCGGGGAACCACAGCTTCACGGTGAAGGCCGGCAAGAGCACGGTGAAGATCGCCACGGGCCGGACCGAGACCATCGAGGGCGGCGGCGACGGGCTCGACGTGACCGGCAAGCGCACGGTGAAGGCCTCGGAAAGCTACGAGGTGACGACGCCCAAGGCGAAGATCGACGCCGAAAACGAGGCGGAGATCGTTTCGACCACCACCACGGTGACCGGCAAGTCGAAGACGGTGATCGGCGAGGCGGAGATCGAGGTGAACGGGACCACGGTGAAGATCACCGGCATGACCTCCATCGAACTGGTTTCGGGGCCGAGCTCGATCAAGCTCGACGCGAGCGGGGTGACCGTGGCGGGGCCTATGGTGAAGCTGAACTAGGGGTTGCCGGCGTCGTGATGGAGGCTCTCCATCAGGGCCTGATCGCCGTGATCCAGTTCGTGCCAGTTTCCGGAAGAATCCATGTAGCGCGTCGGGCCCTGTGTATTCGGATTGCTGACATGCGTGTTGATCTGGGTGGTGTATCCGGACTCCGGGTGTCGCGCGTTGGTCGAGTGCGTCCGAATTTCGACCGGCCGCCCCCCCGGCGCGCCCGAAACGCCTCTGACCCGCAGGTTGTCGTGGAACCAGATATCCGGAGAGCTTCCTAGTTTCGGGCCGCTGCCTCTTATGTCGGCGGCGGGGGCCGAGATCAGTTGACCGAGCCGCCTCTGTTCGACGGCGCCTTCGATCCAGTCGTCGACCTCGGAGGCGCTGAACCCGACGAAATCCCCCGGGTCGCCGATTTCATGGCAGGTCAGGCCAAGGGGGTCGATCCATCGCAGGACATTCGGCGCATAGCGGTACGGGTTCAGCCCCGCGCGAAGCCCCAACGGGTCGCGGGACACGAACTGGGAGATCTCCGGGTCGAAGTACCGATGTCGATTGTAGCGAAGTCCGGACTCCTCATCGACATATTGCCCGGCGAAACCCAGGTTCGCGACGAGGCTCACGGCCCCCGAAGTCTCGTTCTGAAGGTCGCGAAGCTTTCCGGAGGAATCGACCAGTTCGGTGGGCTGGGCGTTCGGTTCCGAGTTCACGTAGCAATCCTCGGCCCCGCGGACAAACAGCGCGTGGTAGCTTCTGGGCGCGTACACGATTTCCTCATGCGAGGCCCCGACCGTCCGCCCGACGAGAATGTCGGCGCTCCAGAAGAAGACCGTCTCCTGTCCATTCACCGATTTCCGATGCCGCCTTCCCAGGGCGTCGTAGAAATATCTCGCGGTGACGCCGTCGCTCGTTTCCAGGCGAGCAAGCCTGTCGGCGCCGTCCCAGTGACATTCGAACTCGGATCCGCCCGTCGCGCGACGGCGCATGTTTCCGGCGCAATCGAAGGCGCAGATCACATTATGGTACTGGAACGACCTAAGCGCGTCGGTGGCGCTCGCGCCTGGACGCAACAGGCTGCCATTCTCGGAATACGAGAAGCTCTCGCGGAGCCCGTGCTCTTCCTCGCTTTCGACGATACGATCCATGGCGTCATAGGCGAAGCGGGCCCGGCGATATTCTTCGCCGTGGCGGGTTTCGCGTGTCAGGACGGTTCCCACCGGATTGCGGGTGTAGTGGCGTTCGACGAGACGGCCCTCGCCGGTCTCCAGCGCCTGACGCAGGAGCCGCCCGTCGCGATCGTAGGCGTGGTCGCGGGTCAGGTGGGAGCCGAGGTCCTCATGGGAAACGTGGCCGCGGGCGTCGTACTGCATCCGCGCAAGCCTCTCGCCGTCGAGGCTCAGTTCCGAAGCGCGGCCGGCGGCATCGTAGGCGTAGCCGACCTCCTGGCCCATGCTCGAGCGCCGCAACGTCCTGTTTCCGAGAAGGTCGTATTCGTGGTCGAGCGCAAAATCGCCCTGGGTTTCGCGGACAAGATTGCCATCCTCGTCATAGGCGCGGGTGACCTCGATCGTGTCGTTGACCGCTTCGGTCAGGTTGCCGTTGGCGTCATAGGCGAAGCACTCCTCGGCGCCGTCCTGGAACCGGCGCTTCACCAGGCGGCCCAGGCTGTCATGCTCGAACCGGACGATGCGGTCGAGCGCGTCCTTGGTGGCCACCACCTTGCCGGCGCGGTCGTATTTGAAGCGCTTGCGGTTTCCCCAGTAGTCGATCTCCTCGACCACGCGGCCGAGAGGGTCGCGGATCAGCCGATGGCGTTCGCCGGCCTCGTTGAAGACGGCCTTCAGCCGTTCCTCGGTATCGTACTCGTAGCGCACCACGGTGCCGTCGGGTTGGTGCCGTTCGGCGATTTCGCCGAGGCCGAAACGGACGAAACGGGTTTCATGCCCGTTCGCGTCGGTCGTCGAGACGATGTTGTCGTTGCGGTCGTACTCGTAGCGCCGGGTCGCGCCGGAAGGGGTGCGGACCGCCAGCAACCGGCCCTTGGCGTCATGCTCGTAGCGGGTTTCGAACCCGGCACCGTCGCGATGGAGCCTGATCTTGCCGAGCGCGTCGAATTCCAGGCCCTGCACGTTGCCGACCGGGTCCTCGATCCGCTTGATCTGGCCCAGCCGGTCATAGGCGAGCCGGGTCTCGCCGCCATTCGGGTCGGTCATCAGGATCATGTCGCCGGCCGGATCGTGGGCATAGCGCCAGGTGCCGCCGCGCGGCGAGACGCGGGCCCTGAGCCTGCCCTCGGCGTCCCAGGCGAGGCGCCAGGCATGGCCGTTCGCGTCCGTCTGAAGGATGGGTCGGCCCCCATCGTCGTATTCGGTGGCGAGTGCCGTGCCGTCGGGTCGGGTCAGCAGGGCGAGATTGCCGTCCGCGTCGTAGCCGTAGAGCGTCGCGCGGCCGGCCGGATCGACCACTTCCACCGTACGGCCGGCCTCGTCATAGACGAAATTGGTGGTGCCGCCGGTGGGGTCGATCTCCTTGGTGATCTGGAAGCGCTCGTCGTACTCGACGGTGGACTTGTGGCCAAGGGAATCGGTCACCTCGGTCCACCGCGCCTCGGGGTCGTATTCGAACCGGTAATCGTAGAGCCCGCCATCGCCCCAGGTGTGAAGGACCCGGCCTTCCGGGGCACAGGCATCGTACTCGTAGTGGAAGCTCAGCCCGTTCCGGTCGGTGTGGCGCACCATGACGCCGTCCTGGTAGTCGAAGCGGTAGGGATGGCCGAGCGCGTCCCTGACCGAGACGAGCGCGCCGGTGCCGTCATAGCCGTAGGCGACGAGCGGCGCCTCCGGCCCTCCGTCGGGTGGCTCGAGAACCAGGCGGACGAGGCGGCCGTCGCGGCTTTCGACACGGATCCGGCGTCCGGTGTTCTCGACGATCCAGGCAAGGCCGCGCTCGTCGCGGGTGAAGCTCCAGGAATTGCGGTGGGCGTCGGTGATGGCGGAGATTTCGATCTCGTGGCTCACCCGTCGGCTGGCGCGGACCGGGAAATGGTAGGTCAGCCCGCCCTTCTTCCGAAGCGTCAGGTGCCCCTCGGTACGGGAGAGCACCGCGCCGTTGGTCGGCGCCGAGATGGGGCTATCGCGGGGCAGGCGCTCGAACCAGGAGGCGACGCCCGCGCCGTCGTGGAACAGGACCGAGCCGTCGGGCTGGAGCTCGAGCCGCGCGTCGGCGGGGGTTTCCCAACCGAGCCCGCAATGACCCAAGCGGGTGCGGCCCGAGCGGTAGCTGCGGGTCCAGCGGAGCGGGATCCGGCCCGGAAGCACGAAGTCGATCTGGTCCACGACCAGTTCGCCGGTGACGGAATCGACCGGTTCGGCGCGGAGGATCCTGCATTTCAGGAAGCCCGGGTCCAGGTTCCGGAAGAGCGCCTTGCGCGCGTCGCGGAAGGCATCCATCGCGCCCCGGACGACGCGGGTGCCGCCGAGGCGCCGCAACGCGCGGCCGAGCCCGGCCATGCCGAGGCTCATCGCGATGTTCATCAGCGAGATCGTCGGCGGGCCGCCGATCATCACCGGGGCGCCCTTCGGTACCGGCAGGACGACACTGGTGGGGGCCAGGAGCGAGCGGATCTTGGAGCTGCGCATCCGCGGCGGCGGCGGCATGCCCACGCTCTGACAGGAGAGGCAGGGCAGGCCCATATAGGCCGCCGCGTCGCCGTCGAGCGACACGGTGGCGCTGCCCATGAAGTTCTCGCATTCGTTGCCGGGGAGCGGCGGGACGAAGACCCCGCCGATCGGGATATGGGCGGGCACGGCCTTGCCCGCGGTGCCGGCGATCGCGCGGTGGATGCCGTTCACCTTCACCGTCGAACCGATGAAGGGAAGATAGTCGGTCGGATCGAACACGATGCCCACGAAGGGATGCACCATCGGCACCGGGGGTACTGGGCCGGGCGGCTGGATCATGTGGATGTCGACGCCGACCACCGGGTCGAAATGGGTCGCCGCAAGGCTCACGCGCTGCGCGCGGCGGCGCCGGCCTCCGCGTCCCAGGCCGCGCCGAGAAGCGCGATCATGCGGGCGTGGACCGCCTGCTTCTCGCGCGCCTCGTTCTGATGGCCGGCGAGAAGGCGGAGCATCGCTTCGCCCACGAAAGGCGCGGTCGTGGCGCCGCGCTGGTCGGGCGGGAGCGCCTCTGCCGCGGCGAGGGCCCGGGTGCAGGCGCGCCAGGCGGGCGATTTCTGGCCGGTGCATTCGTGGCAATAGCCCGCCATGCGCCAGGCCTCGAGCGCCTTGATCGGGTCCTCGATCTCCTCGGCCAGTTCGCCGGCCGCGTGGAACGCTTCGGCGGCTTCCTCATGGGCCTCCCCGGCCACGAGCGCGGCGCCCTCGGTGAGGCGGATGATCGGTTTCAGCGTCGGCACCATCGGGTGGTCGGCGCCGCGCGGGCTTTCGGCGAGGGCGAAGGCCTCGGTGCAGACCTTCGCGGCATCGCGGAACCGCTTCGCGCCGACGAGCGCGCTTGCGAAGGCGAGATAGGCGGCGATCTCCTGATCGGTCCAGCCCTCCTTCTGCGCGACGGCGCGCGCGGTCCGGGCCGAGCGCCGCGCGGCGGAGAGATTGCCGCGGCTCGCGGCGGTGCCGATGCCGACGAAGGCGATGCGGAATTCCTTGCCGGGGCCGGGATTGCCCTCGCTGCGAACGAGCTCCTCCATCGCGGCGTTCATGTCGAGCGCGGGGTCCACCACGCGCACGCCGGGGAGATTGCCGTCGAGCCCGGTGAGCAACGGCGCGTCGGCATTGTCGAGGACGACGATGCGCAGGCGCGGCGGCAGGTCGGCGGCGGCCATGCGGGCAAGGAACTTCGCCCAGGCGGCAGGGTCCGGAACTTCGGTGGGGGCAAGCCAGAGGACGAAGAGCCGGAAGCGCTCGCCATAGGCGTGGATCACCGAGCGGCACGCGGCGAGGAAGCGGGGCCCGCCCGCGAGCGCCCGGTCGCGCGCCGTCCATTCCCAGGCACGGGAGAAGCCCAAGCTCTCGGTGTCGGCGCGCGCCTCCTCGCAGGCCCGGACGATCCCGTCGGCGAGCGCACCGGCGGCGGTTTCGGGCCCGGCGAAGCGGGTGCCGAGCTTCAGGAACAGGTCGGGGGTGCTGCCGGTATCCTCGATCTGAAGGCGCAGATGCACCTCCACCATTTGCAGGTCGCTTTGGGCGGGAAGCCAGCGGATCAGGCGAATTCCATCTTCTCTGGCGACGGAGTCCCAGAGCTCGTCGAGTTTCTGAATGCGTCTTTCGATCGCGTTCTTCATTGCAAAAAGGCGTCTTCAAATAGCGGCGCAGGCGCCCGGAACGGGTAAAATCACTTGCGGGGAAGGTTACGCAGGCGCGGCCCGCGACGCAAGTACGGGGCCGCGCGGGATCACGAGCGCGCGAGCAGTCAGTGCCCGGCGGGCGCCGGTCCGTCCTCCGGCTTGCGCATGACGAGCGCGGTCAGCGCCAGCGTGCCGAACAGCGCGGCGATGATCGTGAAGACGTCGATGAACGACATCACGGTGGCCTGTTCGCGCACCCGGCCGATCATCTGCGCGATGGCGCCGGTTTCGCCGTCTAGCCCGCGGCTCGCCAGGTTCTGCGCCATCATGCCCAACTGCCGCAGCGCCTCGGAATTGCTCCAGCTCACCCGCTCGGCCAGCCGCTCGTAATGCAGCGCGCCGCGGTCGGTGAGGAGCGTATTGATCACGGCCAGCCCCACCGCGCCGCCGAGGTTCCGCATCAGATTGTAAAGCCCCGAGGCGTTCTTGACCTGGGCGGGCGGGAGCGTGCCGAGCGCGAGGTTGTTGATCGGCACCATGGAGATCATCAAGGACATGCCGCGCAGGACCTGCGGCAGGAGAAGCTCCCGGAAATCCCAGTCGGGGGTGAGGCCGGTCAGCATCCAGGTGCTGGTGGCGAAGCCGACGAAGCCGACCATCAGCATCACCCTGAGGTCCATCTTGCGCGACAGCACCCCGGCCAGGGGCGCGGTCAGGAACATCGCCAGGCCGCTGACGAACACCGTCTCGCCGATCATCAGGCTGTCATAGCCGCGGACCCGCCCGAGATAGAGCGGGTAGAGATAGGTGAGCCCGTAGAGCCCGGTGCCCATCACGAAAGAGAACAGCGAGCCGATCGCGAAATTGGCGTTGCGGAAGGCGGAGAGGTCGACGATCGGCTCGTCGCGGCTGAAGGCGCGCCAGAAGAAGGCGATGCCTCCCACGGTCATCACGATGGCGGTGGCGAGCACCGCCTCGTCGGCGAACCAGTCGTTCGCGGGGCCTTCTTCGAGCGTGTATTCCATGCAGCCGAGGAAGGCGGCCATGGCGAGGAGCCCCCACCAGTCGAAACGGCGGGCGAGCGCCCGGTCGGGCTTGTCGAAATCGATCAGCGCGAAGGCGCCGAGCGTCACGAGGATGCCGGGGATCACGTTCACGAGAAACAGCCAGTGCCAGGACATGGCGTGGCTCAGATAGCCGCCTACCGTCGGGCCGACGGTCGGGGCGAGCGTCGCCACGAGGCCGATGATCGGCGAGACCACCGCACGTTTCGAGGGTGGGAAGATCGTGAACGCCGCGGCGAAGACCGAAGGGATCATGCCGCCGCCGATGAAGCCCTGGAGCGCGCGGTAGACGATCATCTGGTCGATATTCGTCGCCGTCGCGCAGAGGAAGCTCGCCGCGGTGAAGCCCGCCGCCGAGAGGCCGAACATGATCCGGGTGGAGAGCACCCGCCCGAGAAAGCCCGAAAGCGGGATCATGATCACTTCGGCGATCAGGTAGGAGGTCTGCACCCAGGAGATCTCGTCCGGCCCCGCGGAGAGGCCGGCCTGGATGTCGGAGAGGGACGCCGAGACGATCTGGATGTCGAGGATCGCCATGAACATCCCGAATACCATCACGAAGAAGGCGATGATGCGCCGTGGCGTCAGCTCTGTCGGTTCGTCACCCATGGCCTCGGTTCCCGCGTCAGTTCCCGGCGGATGCGGTCCGGACCGGTGCTTCCGGCGTGGTGCGGGTATCCACCGAGACCACGGCGCTCAGACCCGCGCGGAGCCTTCCTTCCGCCGCATCGGCGTCGGTCAGGTCGATCCGGATCGGCACCCGCTGCACGATCTTGGTGAAGTTGCCGGTGGCGTTGTCGGCGGGGAGCAGCGAGAAGACCGAGCCGGTCGCAGGCGCCGTCGAGGCGACTACGCCGTGGAAGGTCCGGCCTGGGATCGCGTCGATGGTGACATCGACGGTCGAACCCGGCGCGATCTCGGCCAGCTCGGTTTCCTTGTAGTTCGCCTCCACATAGAGGCTGCCATCGGGCACCAGCGCCGCGAGGATCGCGCCCGGCGAGACGAGGTCGCCGAGTTCGAAGGCGGTGTTCGCGAGGATCCCGTCGGCGGGCGCGCGCAGCACCGTCTTGTCGAGGTTCCGCTGCGCCTGGTCGGCGGCGAGTTCCAGCTCGCGCTTCTGGCCCGCGGCCTCGGCGCGCTGCGCCTGCAGGACCGCCACGTTCGCCTCGGCGCTCGCCACACCGGCCTGGGCCTCGGTGAGCTTGGCGCGGGCGGTGTCGAGCCCTTCGGCGGCGGAATCGAGCGAGGCCTGCGAGACCACGTTGCCGTCCGCGAGTTGCTGCGTCCTTTCGGCGGTCCGCTGGGCGTTCCTGAGAGCGGCCCCGGCGGCTTCCTGCTGCGCCTCGGCCTGGGTCACCGCGGCCCGGGCGGCTGCGATTTGCGCGTCGATCCGGGTGAGCGTGTCCGCCATCGTCGCGACCCGGCTCTTCGCGGTCTCGAGCGCGTTGCGGTAGTCGCCATCCTCGAGCCGCAGGATCACCTCGCCCTTCTTCACATGGGCGTTTTCCGCGACCGGCGCCTCGGCGACATAGCCCTGAATGCGCGGGGAAATCTCGGTGATGCGGGCCTGAACATAGGCGTCGTCGGTCTCGACCATGAAGCGCCCGGCGGTCCAGTAGTCGTGACCCCAGTTCCCGGCTGCCGCCAGCGCGATGGCGCCGACCGCGGCAAAGACGATCTTCCGCCGGGACGCCCCGCCGCTCTTGCCGGTCGGTGCGTCGGACGCCTCGGTGCCGGTTTCGGGCTCGATCTTCACCCTGTGGGTCGCGTCGGGCGTGAACTTGTCCTGTCTTGACATCGCGGCGTCCTCGAAACATTTAATCGAACCGCTTGGTTCGATCTGTGATTGGACATAGAGCGGAGACACGACAAGTGCAAGTCGAAATGAACCGTTCGGTTCAAAAAAGCTTTCACGGGGCCTGCAGGATGAGCAAAGTCAAGCCGAACCCGCCCGCTGAAACCGGCGGACGGCATGCCGCCGGAGGGGATCCGGCGAAACGCGCGCAGATCCTCGATGGCGCGAAACGGGTGTTCTCGCAGACCGGGTTCGACGGGGCGAGCATGAACGACATCACCCGCGAGGCCGGGGTGTCGAAGGGCACTGTCTATGTCTACTTCCCCAGCAAGGAGGACCTCTTCGAGGCGATGGTCGAGCGCGAGCGCGAGGTTCTCTTCGGCGATATCGTCACGCTGCTCGAAGGGCCCGAGCCCATCGACGAACGGCTCGCCCGCTACGCGCGCCGGGTGGTCACGCTCATGTGCTCCGACGAGGTGGTGCGCGCGGTCCAGGTGATGATCGGCACCTCGGCGAAGATGCCCGAGCTGGGCGCAAAATTCTACGAGGGCGGGGGACAGAAGGGCTGGCGGAAGCTGCGCGACTTCCTCGATGGCGAGGTCGCCGCGGGCCGGCTCTCGATCTCCGACACGGGGCTCGCCGCACACCAGTTCGCCGTTCTCGCCACCGCCGGGCTCTGGCGCCGCCGGCTCTTCGCGCATCTCCCCGTGCCCCCCGATGCGGCGCTGGTCGAGAACACGGTGGCCGGGGCGGTGCGGGTATTCCTTGCCGCCTACGGGCGGTAGGGCAAGGCGACCCAAGACGGTCGCGCGTCGGCCCAATCTCCCGGCACCCAGGGGGATTGTTGCGCGGGGCGTGCACCCGGCACCTTGCACGCGCCGGCGATATGGAACCCGGCGCCGCCGCATGGTCTGGTCGCGCCGAACCGAGAGAGGGGCAATGCCCAGCGGAGATCGGATGCCCGAGAGCGTCACATTCTATGTCAACGGGCCCGCCCGGCTCTTGATGTCGTGCATCATCGCCGAAGAGTATTTCCCGGTCGCGCGCAAGACGCTGATCCTGCTCGACCAGTTCGGCTACAATTACGACCGGCTCCTGCCGCACGTGGAGGACCGTTTCGAGCGGGTGGTGCGGTTCGAGGGCCGCGAGAAGCGCTATACCCATCTCGGGCAGTTCGCCGGCACCTATCTGCGCCGCTACGCGGAGCTGAAGGGGCTTTTCGAACCCGGCGGCCACGCGGTGCTGTTCGGTCTGCGCTCGCCGGTCCAGAAATTCATCATCCGCGAGAACCGGAGGCTCGGGAACGGCGTCGACATCTATGCCGAGAGCATCGCGGTGGACCGCTATTTCGACGCGGGTTTCGAGGCGGACGGGCCGGGGCGGCAACTGGCGCGGAAGCTCTTCGCGCGGGCCTTCGATTACCAGCACGACTACGACCGGTTCTTCCTGCACGTGCCCGCGCTCTATCCCGACGCGCCCCAGGCACCGAAGTTCCGGCCGATGCCGCGGCTCTACCGGACCGAAAGCGCGGCGCGTTACGCCGACATTCTCCTGCGCGACGTCGATCTCGACGGGCTCGACGCTTACGAGACGGTGTTCCTCGGCCAGCCGCTCTCGAATTTCGACGGCACCATCGCGCCCGCGGCGGAGGAGGCGATCCTGAAGCGGATTCTCGGCGACGGTCCGGTCCTGATCCTGCCCCATCCGAACGAGCGGATCGGCGCTGGCGGCAACAAATACGCCGCGCTGCCGGGCGCGCGGATCGTGCCGCCGGGGGCGCCGAACGACCTGATCTGCCAGCGGCTCCGGCCGAAGCGCACGATCACCTATGCCTCGACCATCGGCGTCGAATACGCGCTCTCGAACCCGGATTCGGAGAACCTCTTTTACCCGGTCCTCCCGTCGAGCCACCGGGCGCTCGCGCGCTATGCCGCCCATATTCCGAACCTCACCCTGAGCGACGCATTCGTCTCGGCCGGTGCCCGGGTCGGAGGGGGCTCATGACGGCTTGCTGCAAGGACCCCAATCCGCAAGGATGGCCGGGATGGGGGAACGCTGGATATGTCCGTCCTGCCGGGGCGCGCTCGATGGCGGGCAGGACACCTATGAGTGCGCGGCATGCGGTGGGCGCTTTCCGCTCGTGGCCGGACTGCCCGATTTCCGCATTGACGCGCCGGCCTGGATCGATTTCGGCCGCGACCGGGACCGGGCCTGGATCGTCGATGAACTTTTGCGGAAAGAGGGATTCGACGCCGCCGTGGCCGACGTGTTCCGCACCTCGCGCGGCTTCTCCGAGGAGAAATGCCGGTTCCGCACCCGCCAGGTCCAGGTTGGCGCCGACAAGATGGGGCTCCAGCTCGACGACTGGCTCGGGGAAACCCTTGCCGAACCGGTCTTCGAACTCGGCGTCGGCCCGGGCCAGCTTGCCGTGGCGCTTGCCCGGCGCGGGATCGTGCCGCGGGGGATCGACGTGTCGATGGAATGGCTCGTGGTCGCCAAGCACTGGGTCCGCGCCCAGGGCGTCGAACCGGTCTTCGCCGGCGGCATGGCCGAGGCGCTGCCGCTGCCAGATGCCTCGATCCGCTCCTACATCTCGCTCGACGTGATCGAGCATGTGGGAGACCAGGGCCGCACCCTTAGCGAGATGGCACGGGTGCTGATGCCGGAAGGCCGGTTCGCGCTGGCGACGCCGAACCGCTACAGCCTTTCGCCCGAGCCCCATGTGGGGGTCTGGGGCGTGGGCTACCTGCCGCGGCGCTGGCAGGGAGCCTGGGTGCGGAGGCGGGCGGGCGTTTCCTACGATTTCAACCGGCTCCTGAGCGTCTGGGAGTTGCGGCGGTTGATGCGCGCCAATGGAGGGCTCGTGCCCGAGATCGACTTTCCCGCCATCGCCGAGGCCGAGATCGGGCTGTTCCCGCCCGGGAAGGCCCGGCTCGCGCGGCTCTACAACCGGCTTTCGCGAACTGCCCTCTTCCGCCTCCTGGCGCCCTTCGGCGGGGCCTATTACCGGGCGACGGGGGAGAAACCCGCCGCATGATCGTCGTCGGCGCGATCCAGTTCTTCATCCTTCTCGTCGCGCTGATCCGGGGCAAGGCGCTCGCGCTGCTGCTCGGACCGGAGGGCGTGGGGATCATCGGCACGATCGACCAGTTCGTGATGACGATCACCCAGTTGAGCGCCCTGGGGCTCCCCTTCGCGGCGATGAAGTTCATGTCCTCGGCCCATGCCACCGGGGAACGCGCGTTCCGCGACACCTTCGCGGGGTTCGCGCGACTGATGCTGGGGCTCGCCGCTTTGGTGGTGGTGCTGTCGCTGGCCTATGTCCTCTTCGCGCCCGCCGGCGAGGGTGAGCTTGCGGGCTATCGCGCCGCACTCCTGATCGCGCTCTTCGGCGTGCCGGGCGCGATGTTCACCGTGCTGATCGCCCAGACCTTCGCGGCGGCGCAGAAGCCGCGGGCGGCGGCCGCCTACAACCTCGCCTATGCGGCATGTGTCGCCGGCGCGGCGTTGACAGGCGTGGTGCTGGGTGGGCTCCAGGGCTTCTATCTCGGCACCGCCGTGGCCGGGGCGCTCGTGGTCATCGGCGCGATGGTCTGGCTCGGCCGGACCATGGGGCTCGGGCTCGGGCGGTCTTCGGAACCGGTGCTGCGGGAGAAGTCGCTGATCGTGCGGACGGCGATGGCCTCCTACACCACGCTGGTCTCGGTCTCGATCCTCCTACTCATCGTCCGCTACGTGGTCCTGAAAAGCGACGGCGAGGCCGAGGTCGGGCTCCTGCAATCGGCGCTCTCGGTCGGGTTGAGCGTGGGCTCGATTCTCGGCACGATCGCGGCGCTGCATCTCGCGCCGAAGCTCAACCGCAAAGATCCGCTGGTAGAGAAGTTCCAGAGCACGGGGCGCTTCGCCGGTGAGGTGGCGTTCTTCGTCGCGCTCGGCGCGCTGCCGGTGGCGCTTCTGCCGGGGCTGGTCCTGTCGATCCTCTACACCGGCGAATTCGCCGGTGCGGCCGTGGCGCTGATCCTCTGTCTGATCTGGCAGGCGCTGTCGCAGGTAATGACCGCCTATTCGCATCTCCTGATCGGCATCGATCGGCCGATGTCGGCAACCTTCGCCACCCTTCTTTCGGTGGCCGCGGGGATTGGCGCGGTGGCGCTCCTCGTGGGAGGAATCGGCATGCTGGCGGCGCCCGTCGCGCTGATCCTGACGACCCTCGTCCGGGCCGCGGCGATGATCGCGGTGCTGGTCCTGCGCGTGGGGATGCCGATGCCCTGGGGCGTGATCGGCCGCTTTGCGCTGGTCACGGCCGGGCTCGCCGGGGCCGCGCTCCTGTTCGACACGAACGTGGTCATCCCTGATCTTCCCGGAGCCATCCTGCGCGTGCTCTACGCGCTGGTGGTCATCGGGCTCGTCTGGGGAACGAAGCCACGGCGGACAGCGTAGAGTGGACCGCGCGCGGGCGACGACGGAGGCGAGCCGGATCAGGCGAGATCGTCGGGACCCAGTGCGAACGCCTTGCCGAAGCCGCCGTTCAGGAACGCTTCCGCGACCGCGAAGCGCAGGAAACCGAAATCCGCGAAATCCACGTAGAGCGCCGCCTTCGGGTGGGTTTCTAGCCAGCGAGCGCGGAGGAGCGCGTGGTCGGGCCCGTCCGGTGCCACGAAATCCGCGCGGGCCTGCAAGGTCAGGCGCGGGTGGGTGAGCGGGTCGCCCTTCGTGTCCGGCTCGCCGAGGAGCAGCGAACAGGCCGGGTCCGCCCGGAGGGCCGTCGTGTGCTGCGCAAGCGTCGAGACCAGCGTCACCGGCCGGCCGGCCGCATCGGTCCCGACGGCGACCCGGCTCACATAGGGCGCGCCGGTTTCGGGAAGCCGCACCGCCAGCGCGCCGAACCGGGCGCCGGCGATCAGCGCCTGCGCCAGGGCGCGCGCCTCGGTGTCGGCGGGGCGGACGGGGGCAGTGGACATACCTCTCATGTTTCGCCCGGTGCTGATTCAGGTCAAGGGCCGCGCCCGGCCGCCATGCGATCAAGGTGGCAGGGAAAGGAGGTCCACATGTACAAGAACATCCTCGTGCCGATTGCCGGCGATCACGGCGGAACCACCCGCGAGGCCATGGCGGCGGCGAAGATCCTGGCCGATCCCGGCGCGAAACTCACCGCGTTGACGGTGATCGAGGCGGTGCCGGGGCATGTGGCGGCCGAACTCCCGGCCGGGCTTCTCGAGAAGGCGCGGGAGGCTGCGGAAGAGCGGCTCCGGGACCTCGTGGGCGACACGATGACGCCCGTTGTGATGAAAGGCCACGCCGCGCGGACGATCAACGAATATGCCGCCGAACACGGCATCGACTGCATCGTCGTGGCTTCGCACCGGCCCGGGCTTGCCGATTACTTCCTCGGTTCGACCGCCGCGCATGTGGTGCGCCACGCACCGTGCGCGGTGCTTGTGGTGAGATAGGCTCCCAGGCTGCTGCGTTTCGGTCCGGACCGTGGCAGAGTGGGGGCGCGAGAGGGAGGAGCCCATGCCCCAGATCACCAAAGGCGGCGACCAGCAGACCGTCATCACCACGTTCGAGATGTCGCCCGGGACCTGTCAGGACCTGCTTGACGAGCTCAGGGAGGCCTATGCGGCCTTCATCTCGAAGCAACCCGGTTTCGTCTCGGCCGCGCTGCATGTGAACGACGCGCAGACGCGGATCGCGAATTACTCGCAATGGAAGCGGCGCGAGGATTTCCTTGCCATGCTCCGCACTCCGGAGATGCGCGAGCGGAACCGGCGGATCGGAGCGCTCTGCCGGAGCTTCGAGCCGGTGATGTACGACGTGGCGGAAGCCTTCGACTGACCTGTTCGGGCCGGTTCAGCCCGAATACTGCGCGTCGGTCACCGGTTCGGCCCAGTCGATATGGCTGCCGTTCTGGGCTTCCTGCATGGCCACATGGGTCATCTCGCTGTCGGGCGCGGCGCCGTGCCAGTGCCGCTCTCCCGGGGCGAACCACAAGACGTCGCCGGGGCCGAAGGTGACGATCGGACCGCCCGCGCTCTGGGCCCGGCCCTTGCCGGAGATGACGTAGAGCGTCTGGCCGAGCGGATGGGTGTGCCAGTTGGTGCGCGCGCCGGGCTGGAAGGTGACCACCGAGGCGCGGAGCCGGGCCGGGTCGGGCGCCTCGATCACCGGGGCGAGGCGGACCTCGCCGGTGAACCAGTCGGCCGGAACCGCGTGGGCCCCGCGCGTTTCGGAAGGGCGATGCTCCATGGAATGCTCTCCTGACCTCGGATATGGGGGCAGCATAGGGACGCGTGGCGCGCAGGCAAGCGCTGCCGGATGCGCGGAACAGGGAGATCCACCATGAGCACGCACCGCCGCCTGTCCTCCGGGTCGGCCTACGAGCCGAGGATCGGCTATTGCCGCGCGGTCGCGACCGATGATGGTTGGATCCACGTGGCGGGCACCACCGGCACCGATCCCGCGACCATGCAGGTGCCCGAGGATGTCCGCGACCAGTGCCGGCTGGCGCTCGGGATCATCGAGCGGGCGCTCGAGGAGGCCGGCGCCACCTTCCGCGACGTGGTGCGGGTGCGCTACATCCTGCCCGACCGGCGCGATTTCGAGCCTTGCTGGCCGCTCCTCGCGGAAGCCTTCGGGGCGCAGCCACCGGCGGCGACGATGATCGAGGCGGGGCTGATCGACCCGGCGATGAAGATCGAGATCGAGGTCACCGCGAAGCGCGAGGTGCCCTGACCCGCGGTTTGACACGGATCAAGGCTCGTCGCGGCGCTGGCGCTCATGGTCCCCGAAACCGGAAAGGAAGCCCCAATGACCCACACGCCGCACGAGCTGGCCGCGGATTTTCCCGAGCACGCGCTCCGGATCGAGACGCTGAAGATGACGAACGCGCATTTCGCGCGGCTCGTGGACGAGTACCACGCGATCAACCGCCAGGTTCACCGCGCCGAGACCGATGTCGAGCCGATGGGCGAAAGCGCCGAGAACCTTTTGCGCAAGCGGCGGATGGCGCTGAAGGATCAGCTCTACGCGATGCTTGCCGGTACCTAGCGGCGGGAGCTGAGCTAGCCCGAGACCTTGTAGGGCAGCACGCCGCGGCGGTCGGGATCGACGGTGAGGCGGCGTTCGAGGGGCGGGACCGAACGCTGGTGGCAATCGGCGCGCTCGCAGATCCGGCAGGAGATGCCGATCGGCTCGAAGGCCGCCGCGTTGCCGGTGTCGAGATCGTCGGCATAGATCAGCGCGGGGGCGTGGGCGATTTCGCAGCCGAGCCCGATCGCGTAGCGCCGCACCGGGGCACGGAACGAGCCGCCCGGCTTCGAGACGTCGCGGGCGAGGCAGAGATAGCGTACCCCGTCGGGCGTCTCGGCGAGCTGGCGCAGGAAGCGTCCCGGGGTCTCGAAGGCGCGATGCA
>JBNKWI010000064.1:0-20952 GCA_050299695.1 Paracoccaceae bacterium | reverse complement strand
AGGCGCTCACTGCCGATCTGCCGGTAATCGACGGGGTGGTCGAGGGCGAAGACGGCGTGGCGCAGATCGCGCTCGTGGAGCGGCACCGGGGCACCGGCGGTGTGGTGAACGGCTTCGTCTCGGGCTTCGGGTATCAGGGGCGGATGGCGATGGCCTCGACCGTCGCCCATGACAGCCATCACATGATCGTCGTCGGCACCGACCGCGATCTGATGGCCAGGGCCGCGAACCGGCTGGGCGAGATCGGCGGCGGCATCACCGTCTGGAGGGACGGGGCGGAGATCGCCCAGGTGCCGCTCCCCATCGCGGGGCTGATGTCGGACAGCCCGGCGCAGGAGGTGGCGGCGCAGGCGCAGCGCATGGTGGCCGCAATGGCCGAGTGCGGCTGCACGCTCAACAATGCCTACATGCAGCATTCGCTGCTGGCGCTTGTGGTGATCCCCGAGCTTCGGATATCCGACCTCGGACTGGTCGATGTCAGGACCTTCAAGCTGACCGACCTCCTGGAGGCCCCATGAGACCCGAGCGCAACCTGCCTGTCGAAAGCCCCGATGTTCCGGGCCATGCCGGGTTCGACAATGCCGAACGGGCGGTTGCGCGGCTCAAGGAACTCTACCGGATATCCACCGGCTTCCTCTGCGAGCGCTTCACCGAGGCGCTGCGGAGCGGTGCGCCCGACCGGCGCTACCGGGCGTTCTATCCCGAGATCCGCTTTGCCACCACGACCTATGCCACCGTCGACAGCCGGCTGAGCTTCGGTCATGTGGCCGAGCCCGGCAGCTATTCGGCGACGGTGACGCGGCCGGACCTGTTCGGGCACTACCTGACGCAGCAGATCGGGCTGCTTCTGGAGAACCACGGGCTGCCGGTGCAGGTGGGCCTCTCGCAGGTGCCGATCCCGGTGCATTTCGCGGTGGCGAACGATTCTTCGGTGACGGTGCCGCAGGAGGGCGCGGCGGCTTTCGTGCTGCGCGACCATTTCGACGTGCCGGATCTCTCGACGACCAACGACGACATCGTGAACGGCTACGGCTTCAAGCACGAGGACGGCTCCTCGCCGCTCGCGCCCTTCACCGCGCAGCGGGTGGACTATTCTCTGGCGCGGCTGGCGCATTACACAGCGACCGACCCGTCGCATTTCCAGAACCACGTGCTGTTCACCAACTACCAGTTCTATTTCGAGGAGTTCGAGGCCTTCGCCCGCGCCGCGCTGGGCGATCCGGCGACCGGCTATACCGAGTTCGTCGGCCCCGGGAACCAGACGATCTCCTCCCCCGACGCGGCGATGCCGGCGCCGGCGAAACTGCCGCAGATGCCGACCTATCACCTGAAGCGGAAGGGCGAATCCGGGATCACGCTGGTGAATATCGGCGTCGGACCTTCGAACGCGCGGACCGCGACCGACCATATCGCGGTGCTGCGCCCCCATGCCTGGCTGATGGTGGGCCATTGCGCGGGGCTCAGGAACTCGCAGCGGCTCGGCGATTTCGTGCTGGCGCATGCCTATCTGCGCGAGGACCACGTGCTCGACGACGACCTGCCGGTCTGGGTGCCGATCCCGGCCTTGGCCGAGATCCAGATCGCGCTGCAGGACGCGGTGGCCTCGGTGAGCGAGCTCGAGGGCTACGAGCTGAAGCGGATCATGCGCACCGGCACCGTGGCGAGCGTCGACAACCGCAACTGGGAACTGGGCGACATGGCGGGCCCGGTGCAGCGGCTCTCGCAGTCCCGCGCCATCGCGCTCGACATGGAAAGCGCCACCATCGCCGCGAACGGCTTCCGCTTCCGGGTGCCCTACGGAACGCTCCTTTGCGTCTCGGACAAACCCCTGCATGGCGAGCTGAAACTGCCCGGCATGGCGTCCGATTTCTACCGCACCCAGGTCTCGCGGCACCTGCTCATAGGGATTCGCGCGATGGAGACGATCCGCGGCATGCCGCTCGAACGGATCCACTCGCGGAAGCTCCGGAGCTTCGAAGAGACCGCCTTCCTCTGAAATTCGGTGGAAAACGGCCCACAAAATGCGCCAGAGGGCTTATTTTGCTACCACAACGCGTTGTGTGTGGTATCAATATGCCGTTTAAGTGACGCGAGACGCCCATAGCAGTAAGGGGCGAAATCGAGGAGACCATACATGGCAAAACCGATGACCAAGACACAGCTCGTGTCGGCGCTGGCCGACGAGATGGGATCGGACAAGAAATCCGCGAATGCCGCGCTCGACGCGCTGATCGGCATCATCACCAAGGAAGTCGGCGGCGGCGGCGCGGTGACCCTTCCGGGCGTCGGCAAGATCTATTGCCGCGAGCGCCCCGAGCGCATGGTGCGCAACCCCGCCACCGGCGAGCAGATCCAGAAGCCGGCCGACAAGGTGGTCAAGATGACCATCGCCAAGGCGCTGAAGGACAGCGTGAACGACTGAGGCCGTGCCTCCGCCGTTGAACAGGGCCGCCCCGGGGGCGGCCCCTTTGTTTTCTGCCCGCCCCCCGCGCGGGAAAGTAGATCCACGGGATCTTCTTGCAAATCTTTCGGTCGATGAATTTGGCCGCTCAGAACCATTGCCCCGGTTCCATCAGCCCCAGGTCGAGAAGCTGCTGCGGGTGCCAGTCGAAGCCGGTCGAGTTGTGCCAGCGGAAGGTCTTGATGTCGTACATCGACCCCGCGTTTGAGCGGAGCGCCTTCGCCGTCCGGAACGAGCAGATCGCCGCCGTCAGGTTGTGGTGCCAGGGGCAGGCATAGGTGTTGTATTCCTCGTCGGAAAACGTGTGATCCTCGCGCAGGGTGAGCCCCGGCCGGGCCCGGAAGATCGCGATCCGGTCGATCTTGCGCCGCTCCTTCGGCACGAACTCCTCGAACCGCCACCTGAGCCCGCCGAAGAAATCGAGCTGCCGCTCTTTGTGTGGCGCGTCCCGGTCCTCGCCCTTGCGCGCCAGCGCGTAATAGCCCGAGCGGTCGAGGCAGGCGTCTTCCAGCGAGACCGCGTTCGGATGGGTCTCGAGATCGCCGGCGTAGAGATCGACCACATAGGTCAGCATCGCGTCGCGTCGCTCCTCGGCGTGGAAGGCGAGCATCTCGCCGATCCTGCGGCTGTCCGAGAACGGGAAGAACAGGTATTCGGCGTTGTAGCAGTAATAGAACCAGACCCCCGGCGCCGCCTCGATCAGCCGGTTGATCGCCGCCACCGTGGCGCCCTCGGCGCCGGTGTCGTAGGGGATCCGGCGGATGTTCTTCTCGACCTTCTCGGGGATCCGGATCGCGTCGGGGCAGAACACCAGGATTTCGCGGAAGCCGAGGAAGGCGTGGTGCCGGATCGTGGTGTCGATCTCGATCCCGTCCTCGACGAAGATCGCCGCGATCGGCCCCTTGGCGAGCGCGTCATGGCCCTTCTGGAGGAAATGATCGAGATCGTTGTAGCGCATCGCCTGCCTGTCCCGCGGTCAGGGAATCACGAAACCCCGCCCGCCGCAACCGTTGCGGGACGGGGGATTCCCCTGTAGGAGGCCGGATCTGGAAAGGTCGGGACCATGGCGAAGAAGCTCTACATCAAGACCTATGGCTGTCAGATGAACGTCTATGACAGCGAGCGCATGGCCGAGGCGCTGGGCGGGACCTACGAGCCGACCGACCGGCCCGACGACGCCGACATGATCCTGTTGAACACCTGCCATATCCGCGAGAAGGCGGCGGAGAAGGTCTATTCCGAGCTCGGCCGGTTCAAGGGGCTGAAGGCGGCGAAGCCGGAGTTGAAGATCGGCGTGGCGGGCTGCGTAGCGCAGGCCGAAGGGGCGGAGATCGTGCGCCGCCAGCCGATGGTCGACCTGGTGGTGGGGCCGCAGAGCTATCACCGTCTGCCCGAGCTGGAGGCGCGCGCGGGGGCAAAAACCCCGGCAATAGACACCGAATTCCCCGAGGAGGACAAGTTCGCGCATCTCGCCCGCCGGCCCAAGGCGGCGCGGGGGCCGACGGCGTTCCTGACCGTGCAGGAGGGCTGCGACAAGTTCTGCGCCTTCTGCGTTGTGCCCTATACCCGCGGCGCCGAGGTCTCGCGCCCGGCCGAGACGGTCATTGCCGAGGCACGCGACCTCGTGGAGCGCGGGGTGCGGGAGATCACGCTTCTGGGGCAGAACGTGAATGCGTACCATGGCCACGAGGGCGGGCTGGCCGGGCTGATCCGGGCCTTGGCCGGGATCGACGGGCTGGCGCGGATCCGCTTCACCACGAGCCACCCGAACGACATGGACGAGGCGCTGATCGCGGCCCATGGCGACTGCGAGAAGCTGATGCCCTATCTGCATCTGCCGGTGCAGTCGGGCTCGGACCGGATCCTCAAGGCGATGAACCGCAAGCACCGGGCGGAGGAGTATCTGCGTCTGGTGGAGCGGCTCCGCGCGGCACGGCCGGACCTCCTGTTGTCGGGCGATTTCATCGTCGGCTTTCCGGGCGAGACCGAGGCGGATTTCGCCGACA
Organism: Paracoccaceae bacterium; assembly: GCA_050299695.1. GTDB lineage: Bacteria > Pseudomonadota > Alphaproteobacteria > Rhodobacterales > Rhodobacteraceae > Ovoidimarina. The sequence continues at coordinate 16,485 of JBNKWI010000064.1, read as the reverse complement.
CGATGGCGCTGGTGGAGGCGGTGGGCTACGGCCAGTCCTACTCGTTCAAGTATTCGCCGCGTCCCGGCACGCCGGCGGCCGAGCGGGCGCAGGTGGACGAGGACGTGAAGGACGACCGGTTGCAACGGCTTCAGGCGCTCCTGAACCGCCAGCAGGAGGCGGCGCAGGCGGCGATGGTGGGCCGCGAGGTCTCGGTCCTGTTCGAGAAGCCGGGGCGGCTGCCGAGGCAGATGGGCGGGAAGTCCGAGTATCTGCACGCGGTCCATGCCCATGCGCCCGATGTGGCGGCGGGGGAGATCCGGCGGGTGCGGATCACCGAGAGCGCGAGCCATTCGCTGGGCGGTGTTCTGGTTTCCTAAAACCGAGCGCGGAGCCGTGCGAGCGCCTGCCCGTGGGATGGCGCCGCGACGGCTGATCGGCGCGCTTTATCCCACCACGCCCGCCGTGCAATCGTTCAGCGCGGAACGTCACCAGAGCGCCAGCCCGCCGGGACGGGCAGGCGCTCGCCCGGCGGCCCTTCGGGCCTTGTTCCGGGCGGGGCAAGGCACCGCCGCAGCAATACTCCGCTAGCCCGCGAGATGCGCGCAGAGTCGGCCCAGGAACGCCAGGCCGTCGGACAGCTCCGACAGGGTGATATGCTCCTCCGGCTGGTGCATCTGGGCAAGGCTCCCGGGGCCGAACACCACCGTGTCGATTCCTGCGTCCTGCAAGTAACCGGCATCGGTGGCAAACGACACGACACGGGGCGGCTCGTTGGTCCAGAGCTGGCCGATGAGCTGCGCGGCGGCACAGGCGGGGTTCAGGGCGAGCCCCTTGCAGTCGGCGACGATCTCGGTCGAAATCCCTGCATCAGGGTCTGTTTCCCGCATTTCGGAAACCAGTTCCCGCTCGATCCAGTCGAGGATCTCCGCGAGCAGCGCCTGCCCGTCCGCTCCCGGCAGCGGCCGGATCTCCCAGTCGAAGCGGCAGCGGTCTGGGATCACGTTGCGCGCCTCGCCGCCCTCGATCCTTCCGACCGAAACGGTGGTCCAGGGCGGGTCGAAGGGCGTCTCCGCGGCCGGATTCCCGGCGAGCGACTTCGCCCGCTCCGCGATATGCGCGACCATCCGCGCGGCGTAGAAGAGCGCGTTGACCCGGCCCACCGGCTGCGAGGCATGGCCCGCCGAGCCGGTGACCTCGGTGGTCAGTTCCAGGATGCCGCGATGCGCCGAGATCGGTCGCATCTCGGTGGGCTCGCCGACCACGGCGATGGCGGGCTGCTTCACGGTGCGGGCAAGGAAGGCGCCCACCTGCGCGGCGCCGAAGCTGCCGACCTCCTCGTCGAAGGTGAAGACGTAGTGGATGGGCACCGTGAGTCGCTCGGCCACGGCGGCGAAATCGGGTGCCATGGCGAGGCAGCAGGCGAGGAAGCCCTTCATGTCGACGGCGCCCCGGCCGATCAGTCGCTCGCCCACGCGCCGCAGCACGAACGGGTCGGCTTCCCAGCGCTCGGGGCTCGCGGGCACCACGTCGAAATGGCCGCAGAGCACCACGCCGCCTTCCACATCCGGCCCGATCGAGGCCACCACGTTCATCCGCGTGCCGGTCTCGTCGGGGTCGTAGGCGACGCGGAAGCCCTGCGCCTCCAGCCGCCCGCCCACATGGGTCGCGATGGGTGCGTTCGCCTCGCGCGACACCGAGGGGAAGGCCACCAGATCGGCCAGTTCCGCCGCCGCATCCTCAACGCTCGCCATTCCCGGACCCCGCTTGCGATTCCCGGCCGCATCTGGCCAGAGTGGCGCCGAACGATCAACGCCCCCGATGCCCGACCGCGAAAGGACCCGCCCGATGCTGAAGAACGACCGACTGGACCAGTGGGACCGGGACTATTTCATCCACCCCTCCACCCATCTCGCCCAGCACGCCCGCGGCGAGAGCCCGAACCGGATCGTGGAGACGGGCGAGGGCGTCTTCATCACCGACCGCGACGGCAACCGCTTTCTCGACGGGTTCGCGGGGCTCTATTGCGTGAATATCGGCTATGGCCGCCAGGAAGTGGCCGAGGCGATCGCGAAACAGGCGCGCGAACTGGCCTATTACCACGCCTATGTGGGCCACGGCACCGAGGCCTCGGTGACGCTGGCGCAGATGGTGCTGGAGCGGGCGCCCGAGGGGATGTCGAAGGTCTATTTCGGGCTGGGCGGCTCGGATGCGAACGAGACCAACGTGAAACTGGTCTGGTATTACAACAACATCCTCGGCCGGCCCGAGAAGAAGAAGATCATCTCGCGCGAGCGGGCCTATCACGGCTCGGGGCTGATGTCGGGCTCGCTCACGGGGCTCGGGCTGTTCCACAAGAAGTTCGACCTGCCCTTCCGGCAGGTGCTCAGGACCGCGGCGCCCTATTACTACCGGCGCGAGAACCTCGACCAGAGCGAGGCCGAGTTCACCGCGCATTGCGTCGCCGATCTCGAGGCGCTGATCGAACGCGAGGGGGCCGACACCATCGCCGCCTTCATCGGCGAGCCGGTCCTGGGCACGGGCGGGATCGTGCCGCCGCCCGCGGGCTACTGGGCGGCGATCCAGGAGGTGCTCGACCGGCACGACATCCTCTTGATCGCCGACGAGGTGGTGACCGGGTTTGGGCGGCTGGGTTCGATGTTCGGGTCGGACCACTACGGGATCCGGCCGGACATCATCACCATCGCCAAGGGGCTGACCTCGGCCTATGCGCCCTTGTCGGGTTCGATCATCGGCGAGCGGGTCTGGAAGGTGCTGGAGCAGGGTGCCGACGAATTCGGCGTGCTCGGCCATGGCTGGACCTATTCGGCGCACCCGATCGGGGCCGCCGCCGGGGTGGCGAACCTGAAACTCGTCGATTCCATGGGCCTCGTCGCCAATGCCGCCGAGACCGGGCGCTATTTCCGCGAGGCGATGGCCACCGCGCTCTCCGCGCATCCCCATGTGGGCGAGGTGCGGGGCGAGGGGATGCTCTGCGCGGTCGAGATCGTCGAGGACAAGGCCGGCCGGGGCTTCTACGAAACGCCCGGCAAGGTCGCGGGCGCCGTGGTGGGCGCGATGGCGAAGCGCGGCGTGATCGCCCGGGCGATGCCGCAGGGCGACATCCTCGGTTTCGCGCCGCCCTTGTGCCTCACCCCGGGCGAGGCCGACCAGATCGTCGCGGCGACCGCCGGCGCGCTGACGGACGTGCTCGGCTGACCGGAACGCCGGGCGCTGCCTATTGGGCGGCTTCCGCCTCGAGAAGCCGCTCCCAGACCGCATCGGCATAGGTGCTGTCGTCCTGGAGCGGCGCGTATTGGGTCAGCAGATTCCGTGCGATGCCCAGGTCGCGGACGAAGTACACGCCTTCGACGAAGAGGTCGGCCAGCGTGATCGTCGTTTCGGTATAACCGCCGTCAGCCGCGGCCAGGACATAGCTGATGCCGCGTTCTCGATCCAACGGCGTGCCGATCCCCCGGATCAACCGGATCCCGTAGATGCCCATGGCCAGCGGATAGCCCTGCCGCGCCGCGTCGCCATAGAGCCGCGTCGCGGTCAGATCCTCGCCGGAATATTGCGCGCAGCGCTCGGTGGCGATTGCCCAGGCGACGGCGGTCCTGGCGGAGGCATAGCCCGCGTCGGCGTAGTTGAGGAGTATGTCCCAGTCGTCGGTGTCGTGTTCGCACGCGGTGTCGGACAGGACGTTGAACACCGCCCGGTTATGGGCATAGCGCGCCATCGGGTGGCTTTCGAACGTGTCCATCGCCGTGGGGATCTTCCAGGCGTCGGGCAGGGAGTCGGGTGCCGGGTATTCGGACGGGGCCGGATCGTCCCCGTTCGGGGTCTCGTCGAGCGCGGACGCGAGACCCTCCTCCGGCGGCACGCAGATGCCCTCGAGCACCAACACGAACGGGTCGCACACGCCTTCGTCGAAATCCTCCTCCTGCGCTTGCAGCGGCGCCGGCAACGCGATGGCCGCCATCAGGAGCGCGGCGCAGGCCGCCCATTTCGTCTCTTGTTTCATGTATCGGCCACTCTTTGCGATCCCGCGCGATCATCTCCGGGAATCGGGCGAGAATGTGCTTCGGATCGTTCCATCCGGGGGCGTTGCGGCGGATTTTGTTGCGCGAATGGGCACTTGCACCCCGGCCGCGGTCCGAAACCGGCAAATCCGCTGGCAGAACGGCGGAACATCTGGCATTGCGAACCCCGCATCCCGCCGGGGCGGGACGGTTCCTTGTCGGCGTGTCATGCGGTTCGTCCTACTGATCAACGGAATGGCGCTGATGGCCTTCGCGGCCCTCATGGGTCTGATGGCGCTGCTCTATCCCGCGACCACGGAAGTGTTCGAGGAAGCGCTGCTGATGACCGGCCTCGTCGGCGGGCTCCTCGCGACGGTGAGCGGCAGCCACCGGCAGTCGCTGCGGCCGCGCGACGGGTTCGTGATGACGGCGAGCGTCTGGATGACCGCCGCGCTCGCGGGCGGGTTGCCGCTCTGGCTCTGGCAGCTTTCGCCGGCCGACGCGTTCTTCGAGGCGATGTCGGGGCTCACCACCACCGGCTCGACGGTGATGAGCGGGCTCGACACCACGCCCCGCGGCATCCTGATGTGGCGGGCGATCCTGCAGGCGATGGGCGGGATCGGCTTCATCGTCACCGGGGTGGCGCTCCTGCCGATCCTCAAGGTCGGCGGCATGCAGCTTTTCCGCACCGAAAGCTCGGAGCAGGGCGAAAAGGAGTTCGCCACCGCGGCGCGCTTCGCGGTGGCGACCATCGTGGTCTATTTCGGGCTGATGGCGGTCTGCGCGGCGCTCTACGGGATCGGCGGCATGTCGGTCTTCGACGCGGTGACCCATGCGATGACCACGCTCTCCACCGGCGGCTATTCGAACTACGATGCCTCCTTCGGCCATTTCGACAGCGCGTTTCTGCAATACACCGCCTCGGTCTTCATGCTGGCGGGCGGGCTGCCCTTCGCATGGTACATCCGCGCGGCGGTGCGCGGCGTCTTCACCAGCGAGCAGGTGCGGATGCTCCTGGCCTTCGTCCTGGGCGTCGCGGCGATCCTGACCTTCTGGCTGGTCGAGGCGCGCGGCTGGGGCCTTGAGGAGGCGTTCCGGCAATCGCTGTTCAACGTGGCCTCGGTGGTGACGACCACCGGCTACGCGACCGACAACTACCTTGCCTGGGGTTCCTTTGCGACCACGGTGTTCTTTCTCCTGACCGCGGTCGGGGGCTGCACCGGCTCCACCGCGGGCGGCGCCAAGATGATGCGCTGGGTGGTGTTCTTCCGCGCCGTCGGGCGCGAGGTGCGCCGGCTCTACGCACCGCATGTGACGGTGGTCGCGCGCTACGAGGGACGACGGATCGAGGAGGACGTGTTCTCCGGCGTGGCGGCGTTCTTCGCGCTCTATTTCGGCACCGTCGCGACGCTCGCCTGGGTGCTGGCGGCGCTCGGGCTCGACCCGTTGACCGCGATCAGCGGCGCCTTGACGGCGGTGGCGAATGTCGGCCCCGGCGTCGGGTCGATCATCGGACCGGCGGGGAATTTCGAGCCGCTGGGCGACTGGGCGAAATACGCGCTCTCGATCGGGATGTATCTCGGGCGGCTCGAGATGATGACCGTGCTGGTGCTCCTGGTCCCGGCCTTCTGGCGCGAGTTCTAGGCGTCCGCCGCCGGCATCGCGCGAAGCTCGCGCTTCAGCGCCCGGGCCTCGTCGACGATCTGCCGGGCGCGGACCAGCGCCACCTCGCCCTCGGCGGTCAGCCCGTCGAAGCGCGAGCCGCGCGCGACCAGCGTCGCGCCGAGCTGGGTCTCGAGCTGGCGGATCGAATAGGAAAGCGCCGGCTGGCTGATCCCGAGCCCCTTGGCCGCCCGCCCGAAATGCCGCGCATTGGCGAGCGCGATGAACATTTCCAGTTTTTCCAGCATGTCCGGTCCTCGCTCTTTGCACATTCATGCAAATTTTCCTGACAGGATCAATATACGAAATTCATGCACTTCCACCCGGTCCCCGGCCAGCGGCCGCCGTCCTGCCCCGTTCCGCCCCGGCCCCGCGCTTTCTTGACCGCCTCCGCCCGACCCGATAGGCGAGGCCGGACGTTTCAAGACAGGACCTCCGCCCATGAGCACGCCCTCCATCCTGATCCTTCCCGGCGACGGGATCGGCCCCGAAGTGATGGCCGAGGTCCGCCGCATCATCGACTGGTTCGGCGACAAGCGCGGCCTGAAGTTCGACGTTTCAGAAGACCTCGTGGGCGGCGCGGCCTATGACGCGCACGGCACGCCCCTGACCGACGCGACGATGGCCCGCGCGCAGGAGGTCGACGCGGTGCTCCTCGGCGCCGTGGGCGGGCCGAAATACGACGTGCTCGACTTCTCGGTGAAGCCCGAGCGCGGGCTCCTGCGCCTCCGCAAGGAGATGGATCTCTATTCCAACCTCCGCCCCGCCCAGTGCTTCGACGCGCTGGCCGATTTCTCCTCGCTCAAGCGCGAGGTGGTGGCCGGGCTCGACATCATGATCATCCGCGAACTGACCTCGGGCGTCTATTTCGGCGAGCCGCGCGGCATCTTCAAGGAAGGCAACGAGCGCGTCGGCATCAACACCCAGCGCTACACCGAAAGCGAGATCGCCCGGGTCGCCCGCTCGGCCTTCGAGCTGGCGCGGAGGCGGTCGAACAGGGTCTGCTCGATGGAGAAGGCCAATGTGATGGAATCGGGCGTGCTCTGGCGCGAGGTGCTGACCGAGGTCCACGCGGCCGAGTACCCGGACGTGGAGCTTTCCCACATGTACGCCGATGCCGGCGCGATGCAGCTCACCCGCTGGCCCAAGCAGTTCGACGTGATCGTGACCGACAACCTCTTCGGCGACATGCTGTCGGACCTCGCCGCGATGCTGACCGGCTCGCTCGGCATGCTGCCCTCCGCCTCGCTCGGCGCGCCGATGGCGAACGGACGGCCCAAGGCGCTCTACGAGCCGGTGCACGGCTCGGCGCCCGACATCGCCGGGCAGGGCAAGGCCAATCCCTGCGCCTGCATCCTCAGCTTCGCGATGGCGCTCCGCTACTCGTTCGACCAGGGCGACGAGGCGACCCGGCTCGAAAACGCAGTCAACACGGTGCTGGAGCAGGGCGTCCGCACGCCGGACCTCCTGCAGCGCGAGGGCGCCACGCCCGCGACCACGACCGGAATGGGCGACGCGGTTCTCGCGGCGCTCGACGCGAGCCTCTAGGCCGTCTCACCCGGGGCGCGCGCGCCCCGGGTCGGACGAGTCGCCGGGGGAAACCCTCCAATGCGCCGCCCCCCAACGGAGGGCGGCGCGGGGAGGCTAGTTCGTGCCCGGACGGCGCTCCGGTTCTACCGGGATCTCGACCGCCACCTCGCCGGCCTTCTCGAAGGTCAGCACGACCGGGATCGTGTCGCCCTCGAGCAGCGGCCGGGTCAGGCCCATGAGCATCACATGGTCGCCGCCTCGCTTCAGCTCGGCCATGGAATGGGCGGGCACGAGGATGCCGTCTTCGACCGCGACCATGCGCATCACCCCGTTCGCGTCGGAGATATGGGTGTGCAGCCCCACCTGCTGCGCGGCATCGGACGCGGCCGAGAGCAGGCGGTCGTCGCTGTCGCCGTTGTTGACGATCAGCATGAAGGCGGCGCCGGCCTTGGCGGCGGGGCTGGCGACGCGGGCATAGGGATCCTCGACCATGATCGTGCCGTCCATGGCGAAGGCGGGGAAGGCGAGGAAACCGGCGGCGAAGGCCGCACGGGCGGTTTTCCGGGGCATCGGAAGGCTCCTTGGCTGAGATTTTCTGGAAACGGCTGTGGCTATGCCGGACGCGGCGGCGCACGGGCCATGGCCCGTGTCCGGAACGCGAAGATCCGGTCCGTCCGCTCGGGAAGCGGCGCGAGGAGAACGACCTCCCCCGCGAAAAGCGGCGCCGGCGGCGTCGGCACCGCGACCGCGCCGAAGAGCAGCATGATCCCGTCGGGGCAGAGCATGGGCGGGCCGAGGGGCGCGCCGTTCTCGTCGAGAACGACCATCACCGGCCCCTGCCCGGTGCAGATCACGAAGCGATCCGACGGACCGACCCGCCCGCGCACCACGCCCGCCGCCAGTGCCGTCACCAGCGTCAGTCCGGCCAGGAAGGAAAGCAGTACGGGGCGCATCGGCGGGGCTCCGGGAATTGGCCGCATTCTACCGCAAGGTCGGGGCCGGGAACAGGCCCGCACGCGGCGGAGTGCCGGCTGCGGCGGCCCATTGCCGCCCGGTCTTTGGGTCCGGAAATCCCGGGGTTCGGGGCAGGGCCCCAAGCCGCCCGCAGGGCCGCGGCAGCGGCCCGGAGGGCCAGAAGCCATGCGCGCGGAGCGCGCTCCGCTGGATCAGACCCGCCGCATTGCGCAACGAAAAGGCCCCGCGCGGGCGCTTCCCGGCGGGGCCAGAACCGATTCGCGAAAGGTCAGGCGGCGGCCTGGGCCTTCTCGATCGCTTTCTTGATCTTCAGCGCGGCGGGAGACAGCTCGGCCTCCTTCGCCTTCGCGAGATAGCCGTCGAGCCCGCCGCGATGGTCCACCGTACGGAGCGCCGAGGACGAGACCTTCAGCTTGAAGGTGCGGCCCAGCGTTTCCGACATCAGCGACACGTCGTTCAGGTTCGGCAGGAACCGGCGCTTGGTCTTGTTGTTGGCGTGGCTGACATTGTTGCCAGTCATCGGGCCCTTTCCGGTCAGTTCGCAGCGGCGCGACATGGGCGTATCCTCGGGTCTGTGCGTCTGTTTCGGAGCGGCCCGGCCGCCCCGCAATATCAAAAGGGCAGCGCCGAAGGCCCTGCCCCGGGAATCCGTTGGCGGGGTTTACTCGCGACGGGATGGTCCGTCAAGGGAGGGTTTCGCCGCGCCTTCGCGCGCCGATCAAGGCGAGGGGGCGCCGGTCACAGCGGCGCGAGCGCCAGGCCCGCCGCCTCGAGCCCGGCACGGGTGGCGCGGGCGATGGCGACGGCTTCGGGCGTGTCGCCGTGGCAGCAGATCGTGTCGATCCGCGCCGGGATGCGCTGGCCCGAGGCGGTGTGGATCGCGCCGTCGCGCACCATGGCGACCATGCGCCGCGCCGCCTCCTCGGGGTCGCGGATCATCGCGCCGGGCTTCCTGCGGTCGACGAGCGTGGCGTCGTCCTCGTAGGCGCGGTCGGCGAAGATCTCGGCCGCCATGGCGCAGCCCAGCGCCTCGGCAGCGCGCTGTTGCGCGGTCTGGGCGATGACCATCACGACGATGTCGGGATGCACCGAGAGCGCGGCCTCGTAGGCCGCCCGCGCCATCGCCTCGTCCTCGGCGCACATGTTGGCGAGCGCGCCGTGGAGTTTCAGGTGGCGGATCTTTCCGCCCGCCGCCCGAGCCATGCCCATCGCCGCCCCCACCTGGTAGCGCACCATGTTGGCGAGCGTCCCGAGCGGCATGTCGCGTCGGTCGCGGCCGAAGCCCTGCAGGTCGGGAAAGCCCGGATGCGCGCCGAGGCCGACGCCCTTCTCCACCGCCAGCGCCATCGTTTTCGCCATCACGTCGGGGTCGCCCGCGTGGAAGCCGCAGGCGATGTTGGCCGAGGTGATGATGTCCATCAGCGCCGCGTCGTCGCCCATCTTCCAGGGGCCGAAGCTCTCGCCCATGTCGGCGTTGAGGTCGATGGTCGTGGTCATTCACTCTCTCCCGCCGTGGCGCCCGAGATCAACTGGTAGCCGAGAAGGTCGGGAATGTCCCGGGGGTCGCGCAGGAGCGGCGCGGTGGCGGCTGTCAGCGCCTTCAGGGTGTCGGCCTCGGAGCGCCAGGCGGCGCTTGCCTCGTCGTGGGTGAGGAAGGCGAAGCGGATCGGCGCGCCGGGCGCGGCCTGGGCGACACGGGGCAGGTCCTCGGGCAGGACGCTGGCGATCCGCGGATAGCCGCCGGTGGTCTGGCATTCCGGGAGCAGCACGAAGGGCGTGCCCTCGCCGGTCATCTGGATGTCGCCGGGCGCGATGATTTCCGAGAGCACCGAGCGTGCGCCCTCGGTGCCGAAGGGATCGCCGTCGAAGGCGAGGCGCACGCCTTGCCGGTTGCCGCGGGTGTCGCGGGTGAACGCCGTGGCGGCGAAGCGGGCGCGTTCGGCCTCGGAGAACATCGCGGTCTGGCCCCCGGGGACGATGCGGACGAGGCCGCCGTGGAACCGGTCGGGCACGGCGAGGTGCCGGGGCGGCGTGTCGGGGGCCGGGTCCTTGCCGAGGGGCAGCGCGTCGCCCGCGGCGAGGGGCCGGCCGATCCGGGCGGCGAGATGGGCGGAGCGGCTCTCCATCAGCTTCTCGGTGGCGATGCCGCCGGCGAAGGCGAGATAGCCGTAGCTCCCGGCCTCGGCCGGACCGAGGGTGAGGCGCTCGCCCGGGGCGATCCGGTGGGTGGCGTTCCACGCGAGCGGGCGCTGGCCCAGCTTCGCGCGCATCGGCGCGCCGGTGAGCGCGATGCGGGTCGGCTCGGTGACCTCGAATGTGCCGCCCATGCCGGCCATCTCGAGCACCGCCTGCCCCGGCCCGGCCCCCAGGAGGGCGGCGGCCTCGAGGAGCGCCAGCCGGTCGGCCGCGCCGCCGCGCGAGAGGCCGAGCGAGAGATAGCCCGGGCGGCCCAGGTCCTGCACCGTGACCTGCGGCCCGGCGGCATGGACAAGGAGCGCGCTCATGGCAGCGCCGCGCAGGTGGCGCCGGCATCGGGTTCCCCGGCGAGATCCTCGAACTCGGACCGCTCCACGGCGCGGAACCGCATCTCGTCGCCGGGGCGCAGCGCGAAGGGGTCGTCGCGTTCGGGGCGGAACGGCCGGAACGCGGTGCGGGCGATATGGGTCCAGCCGGTGGGCGAGGGGTTGGCGAAGAGCACGAGCTGGCGGATCGCGAGCACCAGCGCGCCCTCGGGCACCTGGATCAGGTCCGGCAGGCGCGGGATGTTCCAGCGGGGCGGCAGTTCGCCGAGATAAGGCTGGCCGGGGGCGAAACCGACGGCGAGGACGCGGACCGGCCGCGCGGTGAGGTCGCGAATCGCGTCCTCGGGGGTGAGCCCGGCGGCTTCGGCGGCCTGGGCGAGGCCCGGCGCGTCCTCGCCGCCGAAGAGGGCCGGCACGGTCCAAAGACGGCGGTCATGCGGCAGCGGCGCTTCGTGGAACGCCTCCCGCGCCAGGCGGTCGCGCAGATCCGCCGCGAGCGTCTCGAACCGGGTGGCGTCGGGGTCGTAGCGCAGGAAGACCGAGGCGAGCGCTGGGGCGCTTTCGGCGACCCCCGGCGGCGGCGCGGCGCGGAGCCCGGCATGGAAGGCGAGCGCGGCGCGGTTCGCCGCATCGCTCAGCCGGTCGGCGAAGCGGACCACGATGCCGTCGACGCCCTGCGGCAGGATCACGGGGAAGGCGGGTTCGGCCATGGGCCTCTCGCGGGGGGCTCAGAACGCCTTGAAGGTGAGCGTGGTGAGGGTCCGCTCGATTCCGGCGATGTCGAGCAGGTTCTCGTTGATGAACTTGCCCACATCGGCGCCGTCGGGCGGGTAGAGCTTCAGGAGCAGGTCGTATTCGCCGGAGGTCGAGTAGAGCTCGGAATGCAGCTCGCGGAGCGCGATCTCGTCCGCCACCTGGTAGGCGGTACCGGGCTTGCAGCGGATCTGGACGAAGAGGGCGGACATGGGCGGCGCTCCTGAGCGGGGGTCGGGGGAACGCTAGGCCAGCGGGGCCGGCGATGCAATCGGGGCGGCCGGCGGGGGCACCGTGCGTCCCGGGCGCCGCGCCACCTATTGCCGCGCGAGGAGTTCGTCGACCCAGCGCGGCACCTCGCGGGTGGCCGGACCGAGCCGGAGCGCGTCGAAGAGCCCCGCCACCTCCGAGGGCTCGGCATTGAGCTCCACCGTCCGCGCGCCTTGGCGCCGCGCCTCCGCCACGAAGCCCGCCGCCGGGTAGACCGTCCCCGACGTGCCGATCGCCGCGAAGAGCGTGGCGCTTTCGAGCAGCGCCTCGATCTCCTCCATCCGGTAGGGCATCTCGCCGAACCAGACCACGTCGGGCCGCGCCCGGAGCGCGCCGCAGCCGGGGCAGGGGGTCTCGACCGACATCTCCGCCGGTGCCTCCCAGCGGTGGCCACAGCCCGCACAGAGCGCCCGCAGGAGCTCGCCATGCATGTGCACCACGCCGTGCGACCCCGCCCGCTCGTGCAGATCGTCGATATTCTGCGTCACGATCGTCACCTTGCCCGGCGAGAACATCTCGAGCCGCGCCAGCGCCTCATGCGCCGCGTTCGGCGCCGCGGAAAGGCAGTTCGCCCGCCGCGCGTTGTAGAACCCGTGCACCAGCCCCGGGTCGCGGGCGAAGCCCTCGGGCGTCGCCACGTCCTCGAGATCGTATTCGTCCCAGAGCCCGCCCGCGTCGCGGAACGTGCCAAGCCCGCTTTCCGCCGAGACGCCGGCGCCCGTCAGGATCACGATATTGTCCATCTCCGCCCGCCCCTGCTAGGTTCCGCCCGTCACCCTAACCCGCGGACAAGACCCATGACGACCCGCATCCTCGCCGTCTGCCTCGGCAATATCTGCCGCTCGCCCACCGCCGAGGCGGTGCTGCGCGCCATCGCAGCCGAAGAGGGGCTCGACCTGGAGCTGGACAGCGCAGGCACCGGCGGCTGGCACGTGGGCGAACCGCCCTACGGCCCCGCGATCCAGGCCGGCGCCGCGCGGGGCTACGATCTTTCGCCCCTGCGTGCCCGCCAGGTCACCCGCGCCGATTTCGACCGTTTCGACCTGATCCTCGCCATGGACTGCGCCAATCTCGCGGATCTCGAACGCCTCCGTCCGGCGGGCAACGCCACGCCGGTGCGGCTGTTCCTCTCCTACGCGCCGGAAACCGGGCAGGACGAGGTGCCCGACCCCTATTACACGCGCCGCTTCGACGAGGCGCTCGACCTTGTCGAGGCCGCCGCGCAGGCGCTCGTCGCTCAGCTGCAGATCGAGGCGGCGAAGGCCCCGAAGGCCTTGTAGCGCTCCCAGAACTCCTCATGGGTGCGGCGCTTCGACATCCGCACCTCCTCGGCCTTGTCCGGATCGCGGAAGAATGTCGCCGCCAGCTTCTGATCGCTGCGCGTCAGGGTCTGGTCCGCCGCCATCTGGATGCAGGAACAGAGCCGCGGATTGCCCGCCCGCTCCGATCCCTTGAGGCAGGCCGAGCGGATCTCTCCCGCCTGCGCCGCCCCTGCCAGAACCACGAAAAACGCCCCCAGGAATACCTGTCTCATACGTCTCTGCCCGTCCTGCTCTTTCGGCAAGTGTCTGCGCGGAATCATGGCAGGAGCATGGTAAATTTTCAATTATTTCGTGGGCGATTATTTCACCGCCGGATGCGGAACCCGACCGACCCGTCGTCTTCCCCCGGTGACGTCTCGACTCTTGCCACCCGCGCCGCCGGCGGACCCTCATGAAGCGCCCGCACCATCTCCCGCACCCGCTCCTCCTCCCCCGCGACCAGCCCCGCCACCGCCCCATCCGCCTCGTTCCGAACCCAGCCGCGCAGCCCCAACGCCTCCGCCCGCTCGCGCGTCCAGGCCCGGAACCAGACCCCCTGCACACGGCCGGTGACGCGGAAGGCAAGGATGGTGTCGGTCATAGGGCGGCTCCCTTCTCCCCGACTATCCATCGAACCGCACAGGCTCTCAACAGGCACGCCCATGGCGCAGAGGGCCGCGCCCGACCCTGGGAGGGCGCTCTCGGACCGCCTGTGGTGGGCGGTTTATCCCGAAAGCCCCGGACTCGCTCTGTGCGGCATACGACATCGCCATGCGCCCTCCCGTGGGGAGGGTCGGGCGCGGCCCGGGGCTGGTCGCCCCGAGCCAAGGATTGGGCGGAGAGTATCTACCAAAGCGAAATTTGCTTTGGTTTGCATACATATCGCGAATACAACTTTGGGATATTTAGAGTGGTCCGCATTCGTGCGGGTGTCGGCACAATTTCAGGGAGGAGAACAACCGTGACCGATCATTTGCCCGAGTATATTTGCCGCGGGGAGGCTGCTCGCCTGTTTCCGGTCCTCGCCACAACTTCGAAAGAGGGCCGAACAACATCCATCGTACTGGCCTGCATGGCGAAGATCTCCGAGTTCGGCGCAAGCCTCTTGAGTGATGTCGGTCAGAAGATCGGCACAAGAGCGAAGATCGAGACCTTTACCGAGATCGTTTTCGCGAGCGAGAAGGAAAGCAAGGGCGACAGGCCGGACGGGTTGATCGTTGTCACGAAGGGCAAGAGCGAATGGCGCGCGCTGGTCGAGGCAAAGGTTGGGAATACCGAGCTGGATCCCGCCCAGATTGAACGGTATCGCGCCTTGGCGAAAGAGGTTGGCGTGGATTGCGTCATAACGATCTCCAACCCATCCGATTCCCGACGTCCGCAAGAGCCGGTCGCGCATCCCGGTATTCCACTGGAGCTGGATGCACATCCTGACCGCCGCGGATCTTCTCCTCTCACAGGACAACGTTGCCGACAGGGACCAAAGGGTACTGCTGAACGAACTGCGTCGCTTCTTGAGTCATGAAAGCGCAGGTGTTCGCGGATTTGACCGAATGCCGCGGTCATGGAGCGAATTGAATCGTCTCGTGTCCAACGGTGGCACCATTTCGGCGAAATCGGAGGATGCAGTCGAAGTTCTCGCTGCGTGGCATCAGGAGACACGCGACCTGAGCCTCATACTCAGCCGGCTTACAGAGACGCAAGTTTCGGAGCGTCTTCCGAGGAAACACCTCTTGGATGCGTCTGCGCGGTTGAAGGATGAGCACCAGGTATTGCGCGAAACCAACTGCCTGACGTGCCTGATTGACATTCCCGATGCAGCGGCGCCCGTACTGGTGCGCGCAGACATGATGCGGCGGACCCTGGAAGCCGGCATGAGCCTGCGTGCTCCGGAAGATCGCCAATCGACAAGGGCACGGCTCAACTGGCTGCTAAAACAGATCAAGGCCGAGCGGGTCGACGAATACTTCGTCCGCCTCCATTGGCCCGGCCGGAACGAACCGACACAATTCTCGATTCCGGAACTGCGTTCTAGCATTGATGTCGCGACGGAAGGGAAGGAGCATCTCAGCGTTCACACGTTTGAAGTGTTCATCTCTCGCCGTATCGGTGCGCGTTTCACCCAGCAGACCAACTTCATCGAGGAGCTTGAGAAGATCGTTCCGGACTTCTACCGGACGGTAGGTTCCGACCTCTTGCCATGGAAGAAGAAGGCTCCGCGGATCAGAGACGAAAGCGTCGCTTCGGATGTGTCCACCGAGGCGATCTCCGAAGAAGCGGAGGCGTTCGGCGAGGGAACATAGCCATAACGCGGCTCCGGTCACCGGAGTGCGCGCGGAGCACGGAAGATCCAACCTGTGTTGGCGTTTCGCCACTCGACAACGTCCGCGACCTGCCGCATATCCGCGCAATGACCGACCTCGCCCATATCCGCAATTTCTCCATCGTCGCCCATATCGACCACGGGAAATCCACGCTCGCCGACCGGCTGATCCAGCTCACCGGGACGGTGGCCGAGCGCGACATGAAGGAGCAGATGCTCGACTCGATGGATATCGAGCGCGAGCGGGGGATCACCATCAAGGCGAACACCGTCCGGATCGAGTACCCGGCGAAGGACGGCCAGACCTACATCCTCAACCTGATCGACACGCCGGGCCATGTGGACTTCGCCTACGAGGTCTCGCGGTCGATGCGCGCCGTGGAGGGCTCGCTTCTGGTGGTCGATGCCTCCCAGGGCGTGGAGGCGCAGACGCTGGCCAATGTCTACCAGGCGATCGACGCCGACCACGACATCGTGCCGGTCCTGAACAAGATCGACCTCCCCGCCGCCGAACCCGCCCGCGTGAAGGAGCAGATCGAGGACGTGATCGGCATCGAGGCCCATGACGCCATCGAGATCAGCGCCAAGACCGGCCTCGGCATCCCCGACGTCCTGGAGGCCATCGTCACCCGCCTGCCCGCGCCGAAGGGCGACCGCAACGCGCCGCTCAAGGCGATGCTGGTCGACAGCTGGTACGATTCCTATCTCGGCGTCGTCGTGATGATCCGCGTGATCGACGGGGTGATCCGCAAGGGCGACCAGATCAAGATGATGCAGACCGGCGCCCGCTATGGCATCGACAGGCTCGCGGTGCTCCGCCCCGCGATGACCGATATCGCCGAACTGGGGCCGGGCGAGATCGGCGTCCTCACCGCCTCGATCAAGCAGGTCCGCGACACCCGCGTCGGCGACACCATCACCCACGAGCGCAAGCCCTGCGAGACACCGCTCCCCGGCTTCAAGCCCTCGATCCCGGTGGTGTTCTGCGGCCTCTTCCCCGCCGACGCCAACGACTTCGAGGACCTCCGCGACGCCATCGAGAAACTCGCGCTCAACGACGCCTCCTTCACCTTCGAGATGGAGACCTCCGCCGCCCTCGGCTTCGGCTTCCGCTGCGGCTTCCTCGGCCTCCTGCATCTCGAGGTGATCCG
>JBNKWI010000063.1:0-20966 GCA_050299695.1 Paracoccaceae bacterium | reverse complement strand
ACATGTCCATGACGTGTTCCTTCCCTATGGCTACCCGAAGGGCTGGGAATGGCTCAGGTTCAACGAGCAGCTTGCGCTGGTGGGCTGGGTGTTCTCGGGCTATTTCGAGACGCTGTTCGCGGCGCAATATGTCTGGCGCGACATGACGGGCGACCTGCGGCAGGTCTGCCGGACCTTCCGGCCCGACCTGAAGGGCGACGGCGGCTCGCTCTGGCTGCGGAAGGCCTGAGGCGAAGGCCCCCGCTCAGATCGCGGCGATTTCCTGTTCGAGGTCGGCCATCTCAACGCCGCCCGCCATGAGGTGGCGGATGTCCGTGCCGTGGAGTTCCTCGTGGGTGCCCTTGCCGATCACCTCGCCAAGGGCGAGGAAGGTGAAGCGGTCGGAGACCAGCATCGAATGCACCTCGTTATGGGTGATGAAGATGATGGCGATGTCGCCGCGGGCCCGGACCCGGCGCATGGTCTTCAGGACCTCGAGCTGCTGCTTCTGGCCGAGCGCGGACGTCGGTTCGTCGAGGATCAGCACCTTGGCGCCGAAATAGATCGCACGGGCGATGGCGAGGGTCTGGCGCTGGCCGCCCGACATGGTGCCGACGGCCTGGCGCGGATCGGAGATGTCGATGCCGATCTTGACCATCTCGTCATGGGTGATCCGGTCCATCTCGTCCATCCGGAGAAGCCCGAAGGGTGCGGGCCCCTTGTAGAGCTCGCGGCCCATGAAGAAGTTGCGGGTGACGCTCATCAAGGGGTTCACCGCGAGGTCCTGGTAGACGGTGCCGATGCCGGCCTGGCTCGCGTCGCGCGGGCTCCTGAAGGCATGCGGCCGGCCCTCGACATAGATCGTTCCGCTGGTGGGCTGGTGCACGCCCGAGAGGATCTTGATCAGCGTCGACTTGCCGGCGCCGTTGTCGCCGAGAAGCGCGTGGATCTCGCCCTTGTAGACTTCGAGGTCGATCCCGTTGAGCGCGGTGAAGGGCCCGAATTTCTTGGTCAGACCCTCGGTGCGGATGATCGGTTCGGCCATCTCAGAGCCCTCCGGTGATGCGCTTGCGGACGCTTTCGTTGAGGAACACCGCGGTGAGCAGCACCACGCCGACGAAGACGCGGTAGTAGCTGCCGTCGATCGCCGGGATGAAGAACACCGCGTTGGCGACGAGGCCAAAGGTGACGGCGCCGAACACGACGCCGATCACCGAGCCGAAGCCGCCGGTCATCAGCGTGCCGCCCACAACGGCGATGGCGATGGCCTCGAGCTCCTTCAGGTTGCCCTTGGCGGCGTCGGCGGTGTTGGTGTCGAACACCTGGCAGGCGGCGAAGATCGTGGCGCAGAGCGCGGTGACCATGAAGAGCGAGATCCGCACCTTGTCGACCGGCACGCCGTTGGCGCGGGCGCTTTCGCGGTTGTCGCCGGTGGCGTAGATCCAGTTGCCGGCCTGAGTGCGGGCGAGGATCACGTAGGCGACGCCCGCCACGATGATCCACCACAGGAACCGCGCGTCGAAGCCGCTGACCCACTGGTTGCCGGCGCGGTTCAGGTTGCCGCCGAGCGCGAACCAGGCGCTGTAGAACCAGGTGAAGACCTCGCCGCCGAAGAGATCGGCGAACCAGCTCGTCTCCTTGTAGTCGGGCAGGCCGGAGATCTGGGTCGACTGGTTGACGACCCGGAAGCAGACCTCGGTGACGCCGCGGAGGAAGAACAGGAAGGCGAGGGTGACGATGAAGCTGGAGAGCTTCGAGCGCACCACGATGGTGCCGATCAGCCAGCCGAGGAACAGGGTCATCACAAGGGTGACCAGGAAGGCGGTGACAGGCGTCGCGGCGCCGAGGCCGAACGGCAGGCCCCATTTCAGCATCATCGCCATGGACATGCCGGAGAAACCGATCATCGAGCCGATCGAGAGGTCGAAATCGCCGGCGATCATCAGGAGGCAGGCGCCGGTCGCGATGATCCCGAACTGGGCGATGATCGAGAGGTTGTTCTTGAGCCCGAGCGCGTTGAAGGCGTTGCCGTGCGAGGCGAAGCCGATGGCGACGATCACCACCATCATCACGATGAACGAGCCGACTTCCGGTCGGCGTTTGAGCTGGTCAAGGACCCCGCCCTTGTTCAGGCGGTCGGCTTCGCTGCGCTGGCTGCTGGCTTCTTGGACGGCCATGGTGGTCCCCTCCTCCCGAGAACGGCAAATGTCGGGAAGAGCCGGGCCGGCTCTTCCCAGTGTCACGGGGTGGCGTCAGCGGTTGACGCCGGCCTGAGCCGCCACGCCGGCGGCGTTCGAGGCATCGACGAAGCCGGGGCCCGACGGGATGTTCGCGCCCGGGAGCATGCCGGCATAGTTGTTGTAGAGGTGCAGCACGATCACCGGCATGTAACCCTGCAGGTACTGCTGCTGGTCGATCGTGAACTGGACCTTGCCTTCCTCGATCAGGCTGATGACGCCGGGCGTCAGGTCGAAGCAGGAGAGGTGCACCTGGGCGCCCACCTCTTCGACCGCCTTGGCCGCCGCCTCGCAGACATGCGGGCCGGTGGCGAGGAGCGCGTCGATTTCCGGGTCGGCCTGGAGCGCGGCGGCGGTCCGGGTGGTGATCTGCGCGACGTCGTTCGAGACGTCGATCATGTTCAGATCCTGGCCCATCGAGTCGAAATAGCCCTGGCAGCGATCCACAAGCGCGGTGTTGTAGGCTTCCTGGTTCAGGCAGAGCGCCTTGGTGGCGCCTTCGTCCTTCGCGCGCGCGCCGGCAGCCTCGCCGGCAAGCTTCTCGGGCTGGCCGATATGCATCAGCGCGCCGACATCCTTGGAATGCTCGAGGCCCGAGTTGATGGTGATCACAGGGATGCCGGAATCGGCCGCCGCCTTGATCGCGCCGCCGAGCGCGTCGGCATCGGGCAGCGAGACGATCAGGCCGTCGGGCTGGGTCGCCGCGGCGGCTTCGATGAGCTTCGCCATGTCGGCCATGTCGCCCGAGGGCGCGAAGTTGTACTCGAAGGCGGCGCCGATATCCTCGGCCGCGTCCTTGCCGGCCTTTTCGACCACCGGCCAGAACGGATCGGTGCCCTGGGTGTGGGTGATCATTACATAGCGTTCCTGCGCCGAGGCGGCAGACGCCAAGAGCGCGGCCGCGGCCGCGACCATCGTCAGTTTCTTCACGGGTATCCTCCCAGTCTGGGCTCCGGAGAGCCATTGTCCGGAGCGCCAGTTCTCTGGGTCCGGAAGGTCGTCATAGGTTCGCGCCGGATCTGTTGTCCAGTCGCTGAGCGGATCTTGCGACTTTTCCGAGTCGATATCAATGCCTTGGACGAGGCGACCCGGGAGGCGGCGGTGGCCGCGCGTTCGGCCGGGCGTGAGCGCCGATCGGGGAGGCGTCCGGCAGACGGGCATTGTGCGGTGTGGCTGCGCGGGGTATTGCGCCGCCGTTTCGCGTGAGGAGGGAGCGCCATGGAGCGTCGCAGGATCGGAGAGACAGGGCTGGCCGTCACGCCGCTCAGTTTCGGTACGTCGGGGCTCGGGAACATGCCCGACACCTATGGCTACGAGGTGGACGAGGCACGGGCGCGGGCGACGCTGCATGCGATCTTCGAGGGGCCGGTCAATTTCCTCGACACGTCGAACAATTACGGATTCGGACGGAGCGAGGCGCGGATCGGCGCGGCGCTCGCCGAGCGGGGCGGGCTGCCCGAGGGGTTCGTGCTGTCGACCAAGCTCGACCGCGACATGGAGACCGGGCGGTTCGACGCGGCGCGGGTGCGGCAGTCGATCGAGGAGAGCCTGGGCCGGCTCGGGCTCGACCGGGTGCCGATGTTGCACTTGCACGACCCCGAGCACGCGCGCGACCTGGGCGAGATCACCCGCGAGGGCGGGGCACTCGCCGAACTGTTCAAGCTGAAGGAGGAGGGGTTGGCGCAGGCGGTGGGCCTGGCGATGGGTCGGGTCGACGTGATGTTCCCGATCCTGCGCGACTGGCCCTTCGATGCGCTGATCAGCCATAACCGCTTCACGCTCCTGAACCGCTCGGCCGACGCGATGTTCGACTACGCCCATGGCGCAGGGATCGCGGTTGTTAACGCGGCGCCCTATGCCGGCGGCGTGCTGGCCAAGGGCGCGTCGGAGATGCCGCGCGTCTCCTATCAGCCGGCGGGCGACGACGCGCTGGCGCCGGTGCGGGCGATCGAGGCGGTCTGTGCCGCGCATGGGGTATCGCCGGGGGCGCTGGCGCTGCAATTCTCGATGCGGGATCCGCGCGTCACCTCGACCCTGGTCGGCGTGTCGAAGCCCGAGCGCGTGGCGGAGACGCTCGACTGGGCCGGGCAGGCGATTCCGGCGGCGGTCTGGGAGGAAATCGCCGGTCTGGGCCATGCGACGGACGATCCGGAGGCGAACCGGGTGTATCGGCCGGGGTGATGGCCGGGCGGGCCTAGTGGTCCTCGAACCGGTCGGGATGCTCGGCGCGGATCGCGTCGAGCGCGCTGGCGACGCTGGAGATATGCGCGCGGACCAAAGCCCGGGCCGCGGTACCGTCGCGCGCTTCGACGGCGGTGAGAATCTCGCCATGTTCGGCGAGCACGGAGATGCGGCGCTCGGTGGAGAGCGTCAGGTAGCGGACGCGGTCCATGTGGGCCTTCTGTTCCTGGATGATCTCCCAGACATGGGCATGGCCGGCGATCCGGCAGAGCGCCTGGTGGAAGGCGTCGTCCTCGGCGTGGAAATCCTCGGGGTTGCTCGATCCGATTGCCGCCTTCTCGCGGTCGAGCAGTGTGCGCAGTTCCGCGAGGTCGGCCGCCGAGTGCCGGTGGCAGGTGGCTTCGACGCATTCAGCCTCGAGCGCGCCGCGCACGAAGATCGCGTCATGGACGGCGCGGGTGGAAATGCGGGTGACCAGCGTGGCGCGCTGCGGGCGGATCGACAGGAAGCCGAGCTTGGAGAGCCGGAAGAACGCGTCGCGCACGGGTTGGCGCGACACGTCGAGCTGCTTGGCGATTTCGGCTTCGGAGACCTTGGTGCCCGGCGGCAGCCGAAGCGAAATCACGGCGGCATAGAGCGTGCGGAACACCTGGTCAGTCGTCGACGGGACGGGTTCGAGCGGCAGGGCGGAAAGCGCGGTGTCTGGCAATTCTCGGTCCTTGGCGGTGTGACACCTTTGCATGCGCGGGCGTTTGACACAACAAGCAGACTAGCATATTAGTTTATCAAAGGCGACACCTCTTTCCGGACCCGTTCATGGCGCTCACCGATCCCGACCGGCTGTTTCCCGTTGGCGCGCGCCGGAGGGACTTGGCCCGCGCGCTCTACGAGAGCGTGAAGGATCTTCCCATCGTCTCGCCGCACGGCCATTGCGATCCGCGCTGGTTCGCCGAGAACGCGCGCTTTCCGAACCCGGCGGAATTGTTCGTGATCCCCGACCACTACGTGTTCCGGATGCTGGTGAGTCAGGGCGTGGCGATGGAGGATCTGGGCGTGCCGCGTGCCGACGGGGGCGCGACCGAGACCGACCCGCGGGCGATCTGGCGGCGCTTTGCCGAGAGATATCACCTGTTTCGCGGCACGCCCTCGGCGATGTGGCTGGACCATTCCTTCGAGCATGTGTTCGGGCTCGACGTCGTGCTTTCGGCGGAGACGGCGGAGCACTACTACGAGGTCATCGACGCGAAGCTGGCGGCGCCGGAGTTCCGGCCCCGGGCGCTGTTCGAGCGTTTCGGCATCGAGGCGCTGGCGACGACCGAAGGCGCGCTGGACGATCTGAAATGGCACCGGGCGATCCGCGAGAGCGGCTGGCGGGGCCGGGTGATCACCACCTACCGGCCCGACGCGGTGGTGGATCCGGAATTCGAGGGATTCGCCGGAAACGTCGCGCGGCTGGGCGAGATCACCGGCGAGGACACCGCGAGCTGGGCAGGCTATCTTGCCGCGCATCGGAGCCGCCGGGCCTATTTTCGGGAGTTCGGCGCGACCGCGACGGATCACGGGCATCCCTCGGCGCGGACCGAGAGCCTGGCGGAGGCCGATGCGGCGGCGCTGTTCGCCAAGGCGCTGGCGGGCGCCTGCACGGCCGAGGAGGCCGACGCGTTCCGGGGCCAGATGCTGACCGAGATGGCGCGGATGAGCCTCGAGGACGGGATGGTGATGCAGATCCATCCCGGCGCGCGGCGGAACCATTCGGCGACGGTTTTCGCGCGGCACGGGCGCGACAAGGGGTTCGATATCCCGGGGCGGACCGATTACGTGGCCGCGCTGAAGCCCATGCTCGACGCGGTGGGGATGGAGCCCGGACTGACGGTGATCCTCTTCACCCTCGACGAGACCAGCTATGGCCGCGAGCTTGCGCCCTTGGCCGGGGCCTATCCCGCGCTGCGGCTCGGGCCGCCCTGGTGGTTCTTCGACAGCTTCGAGGGCATCCGGAAATTCCGCGAGGCCACCACGGAAACCTGCGGCTTCTACAACACGGCCGGGTTCAACGACGACACCCGCGCCTTCTCTTCGATCCCCGCGCGCCACGACGTCGCGCGGCGGTCGGACTGCGCCTACCTTGCCACGCTGGTCGCGACCGGCCGGCTGCGGGAAGCCGACGCCTACGAGGTGGCGCAGGACCTGACCTATCGCCTGGTCAAACAGGCTTACCGGCTCTGAAGAGCCATTGTCCAAAAGGGAGGACACCAACCCATGAAGACACTCACAGCTGCCCTTCTCGCGACCGCCGTGATGGCCACCGCGGCCACGGCCTGCGAGAGAACGCTCCGGTCCTCGGACACGCATCCCGAGGGTTACCCGACCGTCGTCGCGGTCCAGGAAATGGGCAAGTTGCTCGAAGAGCGCACCGGCGGCCGGCTCTGCATCGAGGTGTTCCCCTCGGCGCAGCTCGGCGAGGAGAAGGACTCGATCGAACAGACCCAGTTCGGCGTGATCGACATGGATCGCGTGTCGATGGGCCCGTTCAACAACATCGTCGAGGAGACGCAGGTCGTCTCGCTGCCCTATATCTTCCGTTCGGTCGAGCACATGCACCACGTCATGGACGGCCCGATCGGCGACGAGATCCTCGCCGCCTTCGCGCCGCATGACCTTGTGGGCCTCGCCTATTACGACGGCGGCTCGCGCAGCTTCTACAACTCCGAGAAGCCGATCCACTCGATGGACGACCTCAAGGGCATGAAGTTCCGCGTCATGCAGTCCGACATCTTCGTCGACATGGTCGGCGCGCTCGGTGCCAATGCGACGCCGATGCCCTATGGCGAGGTCTATTCCTCGATCCAGACCGGCGTGATCGACGGGGCCGAGAACAACTGGCCGTCCTACGAGAGCTCGGGCCATTTCGAAGTGGCCAAGTACTACACCCTCGACCAGCACCTGATCGTGCCGGAAGTTCTGGTGATGTCGAAGAAGACCTGGGATTCGCTCTCGGCGGAAGACCAGGCCGCCGTGCGGCAGGCCGCGAAAGACAGCGTGCCGGTGATGCGCGAGCTCTGGGAGGCGCGCGAGAAGGAATCCGAGCAGAAGGTCATGGATGCCGGCGTCGAGCTTGTCACCGATATCGACAAGACGCCGTTCATCGAGGCGATGAAGCCGGTCTACCAGAAATACGTGACCTCGGACAAACTCAAGAGCCTGGTCGAGCGGATCCAGGCAACCGAGTGACGTAAGACGCGGGCGGGCCTTTCCGGAGGCCCGTCCGTCTGCCGATGAGGGGGACCGCCGGTGCAGGATGTCATGAAATCGCTCGCGCTCTTCACCGGCGCGCTGGCTCGGATCGCGCTCTGGATCGCCGGGACGGGGCTGGTCTTGATGACCGCGGCGATCGCGGCGCAGGTATTCTGGCGCTACGTGCTGAATTCGAGCCTGATCTGGACCGAGCCGGGCTCGGTGATGATCATGGGCTGGTTCATCTTCCTCGGCGCTGCCGTGGGGATCCGCGAGGGCTATCACCTGTCCTTCGATGTCCTGCTCTACATCCTGCCGGACAGGGCGAAGGCGGTTCTGCACACGATCTCCGACCTCGCCGTGACAGCCTTCGGCGGCGGCATGATCTACTATGGCGGGCAGCTCGCGCAGAAGACCGCGGGCACGACGATCCCGTCGATCGGGCTGTCGGGGGCCTTCGATTTCTTCCCGGTGATCGCGGGCGGGGTGCTGGTCGTCCTCTTTTCGGTCGAGCGGGTGTTCCGCCGCCTTGCGGGGCTCCACACCTCGCGGTTCGGCGAGCCCGATCCGGTGGAGGGCTGAAGGGTGGAGCTCTGGATCCTGTTCGGCAGTTTCGTGTTTCTCCTGCTGATCGGCACGCCGGTCGCCTTCTGCCTGGGCATTTCCAGCTTCGCGACGGTTCTCTATCTGGGCCTGCCGCCGGTGGTGGTGTTCCAGCGGCTGAATTCCGGCGTCTCGGTCTTCGCGCTGATGGCGATCCCGTTCTTCATCTATGCGGGCGACCTGATGGTGCGGGGCGATATCGCGCGTCGGCTGGTGGCGCTGGCGGGCGCGATGGTGGGGCATCTGCGCGGCGGGCTGGGGCAGGTGAACATCATGGCTTCTGTGATGTTCGGCGGCGTTTCGGGCTCGGCGGCGGCCGATGCGAGCGCCGTGGGCGGGCTGATGGTGCCGCAGATGAAGGCGCGAGGCTACGATGTGGACTACGCGGTGAACATCACCGTGGTGGGCTCGATCATCGCGCTGATGATCCCGCCGTCGCACAACATGATCATCTATTCGATCTCTGCGGGCGGGCGGCTCTCGATCGCCGATCTGTTCACCGCCGGAATCCTGCCGGGCTTCATCCTGGCGCTGTCCCTGATGGTGGCGGCTTGGTTCGTCGCGCAGAAGCGCGGCTATCCGACCGAGCCGTTTCCGGGGCGGAGGGCGCTGGGCCGGATCTTCGCGAACGCGGTGCCCGGGCTGATTCTCGTGGCGATCATCTTCGGCGGGGTGCGGTCGGGGATCTTCACTGCCTCGGAAAGCTCGAACATCGCGGTGGTCTACGCGCTCCTGGTGACGGTGCTCGTCTACCGGACGCTCACCTGGCACGAATTCGTCGAGGCGACCTTCGGCGCGGTCCGGACCACGGCGATGGTCCTGATGGTGATCGGCTGCGCGGCGGCGTTCGGCTGGCTCCTCGCCTTCCTGCGGGTGCCGACGGCGCTGGTCGCGGCGCTGCAATCCTTTTCGGACAACCCGATCCTGATCCTTCTGTTGATGAACGTGGTGCTACTGATCCTCGGCACGTTCATGGACATGTCGCCGCTCATCGTCATCACCACGCCGATCTTCCTGCCGGTGGCGCAGGCCTTCGGGGTCGACCCGATCCATTTCGGAGTGATCCTGATCCTGAATCTCGGGATCGGCCTCTGCACCCCGCCGGTCGGTGCCGTCCTGTTCGTGGGCTGCGCGGTGGGCAGGATCCAGATGCAGGACGCGATGCGGACGATCTGGCCGTTCTACGGGGCCGCTTTCGCGACCCTGATGCTGGTGACCTACATTCCGGCGCTGTCGCTCTGGCTGCCGTCGCTGTTCCACTGAGGAAGGCCAAGGCGATGCTGCAACGCTTTCCCGTCCACACGCCCGATCCCGGGGTCACGCGGCAGGTGCTGGCCGACAGCCCCGAGCTGATGGTGGTCTCATTCCGGTTCACGGAAGGGGCGGAGGGCGCGCTGCACAGCCATCCGCATGTGCAATCCACCTATGTCCGTTCCGGGCGGTTTCGCTTCACCCTGGAAGGCGAGAGCTTCGAGGTGGGGCCGGGCGACAGTTTCGTGATCCCCTCGGGCGCGCGGCACGGCTGCGTCTGCCTGGAGCCGGGGGAGCTGGTGGACGGTTTCACGCCGCGCCGTGACGATTTTCTGTGAGAAAGGACGATACGTGACCCACAACGCCGAAACCCGCCATGCGATCGACCCGGCGACCGCGAAGACGCTCGACACCGAGGGGCTGCGCGCGCAGTTCCATGTGGGCGGGCTGTTCGTGCCGGGCGAGATCAGGCTGGTCTATTCGCATTACGACCGGCTGATCCTGGGTTCGGCAGTGCCGGACGGCGCGCCCCTGGTGCTCGACCAGGTGCCCGAGACCGGGACGCCCTCATTCCTCGACCGGCGCGAGGCGGCGGTGCTGAATATCGGCGATCCGGGCCGGGTGACGGTGGCGGGCACGACCCACGCGCTGGGCGCGGGCGAGGTGCTCTATATCGGCATGGGCGCGGGGGCGGTGACGTTCGACGGCGCGGGCCGCTACTACGTGCTCTCGGCGCCGGCGCACCGGGCCTGTCCGACGCGGCTGATCACGCTGGCCGATGCACGGAGGGTCGAGCTCGGGTCGCGCGAGACGGCGAACGAGCGGACGATCATCCAGTTCCTGCATCCCGAGGTCTGCGAGAGCTGCCAGCTCCTGATGGGCTATACCCAGTTCAAGGAGGGCTCGATCTGGAACACGATGCCCGCCCATGTCCATGACCGGCGGATGGAGGCCTATCTCTATTTCGGCATGCCCGAGGGGCAGCGGGTGTTCCACCTGATGGGCAAACCCGAGGAGACGCGGCATATCGTGATGGCGAACGAGGAGGCGGTGATCTCGCCGCCCTGGTCGATCCACGCGGGTGCGGGCACGTCTTCCTACACGTTCTGCTGGGCGATGGCGGGGGACAACGTGGACTTCACCGATATGGACATGGTCGACATCGGGGATCTGCGGTGAGCGAGCCCTTCCGGATCGACGGCAAGCGCGCGCTGGTCACGGGCGCGAATACCGGGATCGGCCAGGCCATCGCCGAAGGGCTGGCGGCGGCCGGAGCCCATGTGATCGCGGCCGGGCGGCGCTCCTGCGCGGAGACCGTGGCGGCGATCGTCGCGGCCGGCGGGACGGCCGAGGAGATGGTCCTCGATGTGGCCGAACCGGGGGCGGCGGCGGCGCTGCCGGGGGATCTCGACATCCTGGTGAACAACGCGGGCATCATCCGCCGCGAGGATGCGGTGGCCCATGCCGAAAGCGATTGGGACGACGTGCTGAACGTGAACCTGAAATCGGTGTTCCTGTTGAGCCAGGCCTTCGCGAAGGCGGCGATGGCGCGCGGGGCAGGCGGGCGGATCGTCAATATCGCCTCGCTCCTGTCCTTTCAGGGCGGGATCCGGGTTCCGGGCTATACCGCGTCGAAGCATGGTGTGGCGGGGCTGACGAAGGCGCTGGCCAATGAATGGGCGCCCGCGGGGATCAACGTGAACGCGGTGGCGCCGGGCTATATCGCGACGAACAACACCGAGGCGCTCCGGGCCGATCCGAAGCGCTCGGCCGAGATCCTCGGCCGGATCCCGGCGGGGCGCTGGGGCGATCCGGCGGATATCGCCGGGGCGGTGACGTTCCTCTGCACGCCGGCGGCCGGCTATGTGACCGGCGCGGTCCTGAACGTGGATGGAGGCTGGCTTGCACGCTGAACGACTGACACTGAAGGGCGTGGCACCCGCGCCCGGCATCGTCCATCTGGGCCCTGGCGCCTTCTTCCGCGCCTTCAACGCGATCTATACCGAGGAGGCGATGGCGGCTTCGGGTGGCGATTGGGGCATCGTCGCGGTGAGCCTCAGGAGCGCGGGCCCGCGCGACCAGCTGGCGCCGCAGGGCTGCGCCTATACCGCGGTCGAGCTGGGGCCCGGCGGGGCAAGGCACCGGGTGGTCGGGTCGATCTGCCGCTGCCTGGTGGCGCCGGAGGATCCCGAGGCGGTGCTCGCGGCGATGGCCGATCCCGCGGTGCGGATCGTGTCGATGACGATCACCGAGAAGGGCTATTGCCACAACCCCGCGACCGGGCGGCTGAACCCGGCGCATCCGGATATCGTGCACGATCTCGCCGAACCGGGCCGGCCGGTTTCGGCGCCCGGCTATCTGGTCGAGGCGCTGGCGCAGCGGCGCGCGGCGGGCCTGGCGCCCTTCACGGTCTTGACCTGCGACAACCTGCCGTCGAACGGACGGCTGGCGCGGGATATCGTCCTGGATTTCGCGCGGGCGCGGGATACGGGGCTCGCGGAGTGGATCGCCGCGGAGGGCCGGTTTCCGGCGACCATGGTCGACCGGATCACACCGGCGACGACCGAGGCCGACATCGCCGCGCTGGAGGCGGCGGAGGGCTATCGCGACGAGGCGATGGTTGCGCATGAGCCGTTCCGGCAATGGGTGATCGAGGACGATTTCGTGGACGGGGCGCGTCCGGCCTGGGAGCGGGCGGGCGCGCAGATGGTGGGTAGCGTCGAGGCGCATGAGCTGATGAAGCTGCGCTGTCTTAACGGGACCCATTCGACGCTGGCCTATCTGGGCTACCTGGCGGGGCACGAGACCATAGCCGAGACCGTCGCGGCGCCCGGGTTCGCGCGGCTCTGCGAGCGGCTCTGGGAAGAGGAGATCCTGCCCACGGTGCCGCAGCCCGAGGGCGAGGACCTGCCGGCCTATGCCGTGGCGCTTCTGGAGCGCTACCGGAACCCGGCGATCCGGCACCGGACCTGGCAGATCGCCATGGACGGGAGCCAGAAGCTGCCGCAGCGGATCCTCGGCACCGTCGCCGACAACCTCGCGGCAGGGCGGTTGCCCGAGGGGCTGTGCCTCGCCGTGGCGGGCTGGATGCGCTACGTGGGCGGCACCGACGAGAAGGGCGCGGCCATCGACGTGCGCGACCCCCTGGCCGAGCGTCTGAAGGCGGCCTCGGACGGGGCGGAGACGGCGGAAGGCAAGGTGGCGGCGCTTCTGGGTTTCGCCGAGGTGTTCCCCGCGGCGCTGGCAGGCGATGCGCGGTTCCGCGACGCGGTGACGCGGGCCTATGGGGCGCTTCTGGCGGAGGGCGCGGCCCAGGCGGTGGCGGATCTGGCCGGGCGGTAGCGGCACGGGGGGTGCTGCCTGAAGCTGACCAACCGCAATTGCACGCCTTTTGCCCTTGCGGCGGCGATGTGTATCCCCGCCCGAATGGCGCCGAAGGCGCCGGGCGAGCGCCTGCCCGTTCCGGCGGGCTGGCGCTTTGGCGTCGTCCCGCGCCGAACGGATGTACGGCGGGGTGGCACCATAAAATGCCCCGTACAACCGTTGTGCGCCATCCCACGGGCAGGCGCTCGCCCGGCTTGCGCGTGGTAAGGAATGAAGCGTGGCAAAGGTCTTGAAACTTGCCCGCCGTCGGCTTTCGCAGCGCTACACCGCCTCGGCGACCTTCGCGACGATGCCGTCGACCACTTCCTTGAGGAGGCCCTGGTCCTCGCATTCGGCCATCACCCGGATCAGCGCTTCGGTGCCCGATTTGCGGATCAGGAGCCGGCCGGCGCCGGAAAGCCGCACCTCGGCATCGGCGATGGCGGCCTTGACGGCCATCGCCTCGAGCGGCTGGGCCCCGGCGGTGTAGCGGACGTTCTTCAGGAGCTGCGGCACCGGGGTGAACTGGTGCGCGAGTTCGGAGGCGCGTTTGCCGGTCTGGACCATCTCGCGCAGCACCTGGAGCCCGGCGATCAACCCGTCGCCGGTGGTGGCGTAGTCGGTGAGGACGATATGGCCCGACTGCTCGCCGCCCATGTTGAAGCCGCCCTTGCGCATCGCTTCGACCACGTAGCGGTCGCCGACGCCGGTGCGATGGAGGGTGATGCCGAGCGCCGCGAGGTGCCGCTCGAGGCCGAGGTTCGACATCACCGTCGCGACGAGCGTGTTGCCGGCGAGCCTTCCGTCATCGGCGAGCCGCGCGGCGAGAAGCGCCATGACCTGGTCGCCATCGGCGACGGTGCCTGTCTCGTCGAGGATCATAACACGGTCGGCATCACCGTCGAGGCAGATGCCGATATCGGCGCCATGGGCCACCACCGCCTCGGCGGCGCTGCGCGTGTCGGTCGAGCCGCAGCCCTGGTTGATATTGGTGCCGTTCGGGCTGACGCCCACCGGGATTACTTCGGCGCCGAGCTCCCACAGCACCTGCGGTGCGGCCTTGTAGGCGGCGCCGTTGGCGCAGTCGATCACCACCTTGAGCCCGTCGAGCCGGAGGTCGGTCGGGAAGGTGGATTTCGCGCGTTCGATATAGCGGAACAGGCCGTCGTCGATCCGCTTTGCGCGGCCGATATTGGCGGCGGAGGCGAGCGGGATCTCGGAACGGAGGAAGCCCTCGATCTCCTCTTCGGCTTCGTCGGAGAGCTTGTAGCCGTCGGGGCCGAAGAACTTGATGCCGTTGTCGTGGTGCGGGTTGTGAGAGGCGGAGATCATCACGCCGACATCCGCCCGCATCGAGGTGGTCAGGAGCCCCACCGCGGGGGTCGGCACGGGGCCGAGGAGCAGCACGTTCATGCCGGTGGAGGTGAAGCCGGCGGTGAGCGCGTTCTCGAACATGTAGCCCGAGAGCCGCGTGTCCTTGCCGATCACCACCCGATGCGCCGCCGAGCGGTCGCGCCGGAAATAGCGGCCCGCCGCCGCGCCGAGCCGCAACGCGACCTCCGCCGTCATCGGGTGGGTGTTCGCCGTGCCGCGCACGCCGTCGGTGCCGAAAAGTTCACGCATCCTGTTCCGCCTCATGCATCGCCAGGTAGAGGCGCAGGGCCTGCCCGGTCTCGTTGACGTCATGGACCCGGAGGATTTGCACCCCGTGGCCGGCGCCATGCAGCGCCACCGCGAGCGAGCCGGGCATCCGGTCCTTCGCCGCCTCGATCCGGCCGATCGCCCCGATGAAACGCTTGCGCGAGACGCCGAGCAGGATCGGGCAGCCGAGGTCATGATAGACCGAAAGGTGCCGGAGCACAGACACGTTGTGTTGCAATGTCTTTCCGAAGCCGATGCCGGGATCGGTGATGATGTTTTCGAGCGCGATGCCGGCCTCGCGCGCCGCCTGGATGCGCTGGGCCAGGAAATCCGCGACCTCGACGACGACATCGCCGTAGACCGGGGCCTCCTGCATGGTCTTGGGGTCGCCCTGCGCATGCATCAGGCAGACCGGCACGCCGCGCGCGGCGACGAGCGGCGCCATGGCCGGGTCGTAGGTCATCGCCGAGACGTCGTTGACGATGTCGGCGCCGGCGTCGAGCGCGGCCTCTGCCACCGCGGACTTGCGGGTGTCGATGCTGATCGGCTTGGCGATGCCGGCGGCGCGGATCGCGGCGATCACCGGGGCGGTGCGGGCGATCTCTTCGTCCACGGGCACGTCGTCGGCGCCCGGGCGGGTGCTTTCGCCGCCGATATCGAGGATGTCGGCCTGGGTCATGGCGCGGGCACGGATCACGGCAGATTCGATGCTGGGCAGGTCTCCGCCATCGGAGAAGCTGTCGGGGGTGACGTTCAGGATGCCCATGATCCGGGGGCGGTCGAGCGTCAGGCCGCAGAGGGCGGGGCGGAGGGCGGAGAGGCGGAGCCGGTCCACCTCCGGGAGTGCGGAGGCGGCGCGGGAATCCGCGAGACCGTCGAACCAGACATGGGCGCTGCCGGCGAGGGGCAGGGCCGTTTCGGAGCGTGGGCCGGTGCGGGGCAGGGGTTCGAGATGGCGGCTCATGTGTGCGGGATGAGGGTGTCGGCGTCGGCGGGAAGACTGCGCGCGCCGCTGCCCGAGGGCGCGGGGGCGCCGACGAAGAAGATCTCGGCGGCGCCGAATTCCTCGGCAAGCCAGAGGGCGAGCCGGTCGGGCTCCTCCGACGCGGGCGGATGCGTAGCGTCGAGCACCATTTTGGACGGTGCCCAGACGCTGATCCGGCCGCGCCGGGAGGCCCAGTCGAGCTCGGTGCGGCTGTCGATGACCACGCAGCGCTTGTCGCGCGCGGCCAGCACCCAGGCCGATTGCTCGAGATGCAACAGGTCGATCCGCTGCTGGGCGATGGCGATGGGCACCTGCGGCCGCTCGGCCGCGCCACGAGCGACGCAGAGGATCGCCGGCCTGCCGCTGGCCTCGATCCCGTCGAGCCAGGTTTTCAGGCGCGGCGAGATCATCGCCTCGTGCCCGAGGAAGAACACCAGCGGCGCGGGTTCGTCGGAGATCTCGCTGATCAGCCGTTCGGACAGCTCGGCGCGGGTCCGGACGATTTCGACGCCGAGCGCGCCGGGGCCGAGGTCGAGCTTTTCGATCCGGACGAAGGTGCGCAGGGCCTGGGGCGCGGCGAGGATCCGCGCGGCGACCCGTTCCGCCAGGGTTTCGAGCAGGTTCAGGCGCTCGCGTTCCAGCTCGGCGGCGATGGCCTCGGTGATCTTGTCGTAGGACAGGATCCGGTCCACGTCGTCGCCCACGTCATGGGCCGGGCGGACCTCCACAACCACGTTGAAATTGAGCCGCTGGGTGCGGCCCCTCTCGGGCTGGAAGGCGCCGATCTCGGTCTCGACCACGTGGTCGCGGAGCGAGATCCGGTCCGGCAGGGGCGGCTCAGCCGTGGCGGCGGCCCGGAACTCGGGATGCGCAAAGGCGAGCGTGATATCGCTGGACATTGGGCGGTCGGCCTCCTCACCGCTGCCTGGCCGGGCGGCCTGGTCCGCGCGACGCTCAGTTCGAGGCGTAGCGCGCTTCCTTCCGGTAGAAAAGATGATAGCCGATCGAGGCGGTCTGCGTGAAGACCCGTGCCCAGCGGGGATTCACCGCCTTGGTGTGGTAGTAGGTGGCGCCGTCGGTCAGCGCCCGCGGCACCGCGCCGGTCAGGAGGAGGTCGGCGACCTTTCCGACCCGGTCCCAGGCGGCGGGCTCGTTGATCACCTCCTTGCGGCCGTCGCAGGTGTAGGTGAACTGGCAGCGGAAGCGCTCGCCGGTGCCCTGGTGGATGACGCCACAGACATTGTCGGGGAAGGACGGGCTGTCGACGCGGTTCAGGATCACTTCGCCCACCGCGAAGATGCCCTCGACGGACTCGCCGCGCGCCTCGAAATAGAGCGCCTCGGTCAGGCAATGCCAGGCCTTGCCCCCCTCCACGGTCGGAAGACCGTCCACATAAGCGGCGTCGTAGCGGTTCTCCACCACCTCGGGCTTCTTGAACCAGAAGTTGCGGCGCGTCGGTTGCGTCACCAGGTTCTTCACCTTCTCGGTGGAAACCCCTGTAATCGCCTGACGTTCCTGGCCGAGCATCGCGAGCACCTGCTCGTTCAACGCGGCCTTCGGGTTGTTCGACTGGCTCAGAACGAGATCACCAGCGGACGACACCGTCGCCAGACCGATGCTCAGAAGAGCGACGGCCCACAGCGTGGGTCGGAAAATCATGGAGTCCCCCTCCAAGAAGACCATTACCCTGGGGCCCACGGGCGAACCCCAAAACGAGACGTTCCGTTACTGAAATGGTTCCCGGGCGTCCACCCCACCAAGGGTCGCAGGTCGTGTCCCACGTGGAACCCGATTGTTTCCAATTTGGAAACGTTCCAGATTACCTTTTGGAATCAGCCGCCTGCAATTTGGAGTTGCGGTCCCTGATCGCCAGATGAGCGGCGGAAAGTCGCGCAACGGGGACCCGGAAGGGGGAACAGGACACGTAGTCGAAGCCCGCGTTGCGGCAGAACTCGATGGAATCCGCGTCTCCGCCATGCTCTCCGCAGACCGAAAGCTTGACGTCCGGGCGGGTTTTCCGGCCCCGCTCGGCCCCGATGGTCAGGAGTTCGCCGACCCCGTCGAGATCGAGCCGGTGGAACGGATCCTCCACGAAGACGCCCTGGCTCACGTAGGAGCCCATGAAACGGCCGGCGTCGTCGCGCGAGAGGCCGTAGGTCATCTGCGTGAGGTCGTTGGTGCCGAAGCTGAGGAAGGCCGCATGCACCGCGATCTCGTCGGCCCGGAGCGCGGCGCGCGGGGTTTCGACCATCACGCCGATCTCGTACGTGAAACTCGCTCCGGTCTCGTTGCGGACCGCGGCGGCGACGGCGGCGATGCGGGTGCGGACCAGCTCCACCTCGCGCTTGGCGGAAACCAGCGGGATCATGATCTCGGGCACCACCGGGTCGCCGTCCT
The DNA here is from genome assembly GCA_050299695.1 of Paracoccaceae bacterium. Classification (GTDB taxonomy): domain Bacteria; phylum Pseudomonadota; class Alphaproteobacteria; order Rhodobacterales; family Rhodobacteraceae; genus Ovoidimarina. The sequence continues at coordinate 3,098 of JBNKWI010000063.1, read as the reverse complement.
CGGCGGAGGCGATCGTCGCCTCGAAGATCGCGCGGGCCTGCATCTCGTAAATCTCCGGCATCGCGATCCCGAGCCGGACACCGCGCATTCCGAGCATCGGATTGAACTCCATCAGCTCCTCGATCCGGCGGGTGACACGGGCGAGCGGCAGGCCGAGCGCGTCGGCCAGTTCGCGCATGCCCTCGCGGCCATGGGGCAGGAATTCGTGCAGAGGCGGATCGAGCAGGCGGATGCATACGGGCTTGCCGCGCATGATCCGGAACAGGTCGGTGAAATCGGCGCGCTGCATCGGCAGGAGCCGTTCGAGGACGCCGACCCGGTCCTTCGCGCTGTCGACGAAGATCATCTCGCGCATCACGCGGAGGCGGTCCTCTTCGAAGAACATGTGCTCGGTGCGGCAGAGGCCGATGCCCTCGGCCGAGAAGCGCAGCGCCAGTTCCGCCTCGGCCGGTGTGTCGGCATTGGCGCGTACGCCGATGTCGCGCGCCGCGTCGGCCCAGGAGAGGAGCCTGAGGAACGTATCGTCGAGTGCCGGTTCGAGGAGCGGTGCCTCGCCGGCGATGGCGACGCCGCGGGTACCGTCGACGGTGATCGTGTCGCCCTCGTGGAACACGCGGCCGTCATCGGTCACCAGCGTCCTGTCGCGCCGGTCGAGGCGGATATGCGAGCAGCCGACGACGCAGGGGAGGCCCAGGCCGCGGGCGATCACGGCCGCGTGACTCGTGGTGCCGCCGCGCTCGGTCAGGACTGCTACGGATGCGTGCATGCCGCGGATATCCTCGGGCGAGGTTTCGCGGCGGACGAGAATGCAGGGTTCCTCGCGCGCGGCGCTGGCCTGGGCGGCGCGCGAGGTGAAGACGATGCGGCCGGTGGCGGCGCCGGGGCTGGCGGCAATGCCGGTGGCGAAGACGTCGCGCCGGCCGGTGGGATCGACCTGGCGGTGCAGGAGCTCGGGCATGTCGCCCGGCGCGACGCGCAGCACCGCCTCTTCGGGCGTGATGATACCTTCCTCGGCCATCGTCACGGCGATCCTGAGCGCGGCGCGGGGCGCGCGGGCGACGCGCACCGCGTCGAGCACGTTGAGCCGGCCGGTCTCGATGGTGAACTCGATCTGCATCTCCTCGCGGAGCCGCGCGCGGCAGGTGGCGCCGTGGCGGATCAGGTCGGCGAAGATGCCGGGACAGCGGTCCTCGAGCGAGGGGCCGCGGGGGTCGCGGGTGAGATAGAGCGCGCCGCGGGCGCCGCCCACCGCGTCGCGGCCCTGGCTCTGGCCGAGATAGCGGCCGGTCACCTGCGGCTCGCCGGTCTTGGCGTTGACGAACTGGATCACGCCCGAGCCGGATTCCGAAGGCCCGACCCCGAGCGCCATTTCCTGCACGACGAGGCCGAGCCCCGCATCTGCGGGCGCGCCCTTGGCCTGGCGGAGGAGCCGCGCGCTGGTGCCTTCCCAGGCGCGGGCCATGCTTTGCAGGACGTCGCCGAGCTGGCGGGCCGGGTCGGCGGGGAAGGTATCGTCGGTTTCCTCCTCATAGAGTGCGATCAGCTCCCGCGCGGAAATGCCGGGGTCGGCGACCTCGAACATGTCGGGATCGAGATGTGCGACATGGACCGCGTAGGCCTGTACGAAGCGGCGATACAGCGCTTCGGCGGCGCTTTCCCCCAGCCGTTCGGCCAGGGCAGCGGCTGCCAAGTCATTCATTCCAATGTTCAAAATCGCCCCGGGTCCGCCCCAGTCCGGATCGAGGCTCGAGGGACGGACGGAGACGAGGGGCGTGGGGCCGAACGTGGCAAGGAGACGGGCGGTGTCGGGGAGCGCGCCCTGGGCGATGGCGTGGACGGCGGGGAAGCTGAGCGCGACGGTGCGGGGCACCGGCAGGTCGAGCCGGATAAGCCTTTGCAGGCATTTCGCGCGCCCACCATGCAGCTCCGTGGAGATCGGCGCTGTCGGCGTTATTTCCAGAAAGTCAGGTATTTCAAACTGTTGCTGCACCGCGGCGCGACTCCTTCGTCTGCAGGATACGGTGTCGCACTCCGTTTTCAAGCGCGGCGTTTCCGCTGGGTTTGGATCTGTGCCCGCAATGCTCCGCCACGCGCCCGGGCTGACGCAAGCTGTCCGGATGGGCTACGGCGGAACGCCGCCGAGGCGGCACGCCTCCTGCGTTTTCGGGCCTCCCCAGACCGGGCTCGGGGCTCATGCAGCTTTGGCGTGCATCGGCGTGATGACGGCGCCCAAAAGTAGAACGGCGTCGTTTTCTCGACACGATCAGGCGCTGTGAACCGATTTGCGCGGGAATCGTACCGTAGCATCGCCGGATATGCGGCTCCCGGGGGGTGACGCCCTGAAACGGACGTGCCGTATCAACAAAGGAGAGGGAGGGGTGGATGTTCAAACGCATCTTGGCGCCCGTGGATCTGGCGCACAAGGAAAGCTTGAAGAAGGCGCTGGCCGTCACTGGTGACATCGCCAAACACTACAATTCACCGGTTACGTATGTGGGAGTATCGGCCTCGGCGCCGGGCGCGCTCGGGCACAACCCGGCGGAGTTCGCCGAGGCACTGGCGGCCTTCGCCGCCGAGCAAGCCGCCGAATACGGCGTGGTGGCGGATTCCAAGCCGGTGATCAGCCACGACCCGTCGATCGACCTCGACACCGCGCTTCTCAAGACGGCGGACGAGCTTGGCGCCGATCTCGTGGTGATGGCGAGCCATGTGCCCGGCCTGGCCGACTATGTCTGGCCATCGAATGGCGGGACGATCGCGGCGCATGCTCATGCGTCGGTTTTCGTGGTGCGGCCCGACTGAAGATGACTCAACGAACAAGGACAATCGCAACAGGGAGGTCTGCATGACCGATCAAACAGCCGATCAAGGCATTCCGGCCCCCGAAGGGCACGCGGATATCATCGAGACCGAATACCAGATCGGTCAGGACAACATCGCCAGCAGTATCGGGCCCTTCGGGTTCGACATTCACAACCCGGTGTTCCTGGTCTCCGGGCTCTCCATCGTCGCCTTCGTGTTCTACGCGCTGGCCCTGCCGGAGCAGGCCGCGACGTTTTTCGAATGGCTCAGGCCGGCGATCACCTCCACCTTCGACT
>JBNKWI010000062.1:0-21312 GCA_050299695.1 Paracoccaceae bacterium | reverse complement strand
GGGGAGGCCGGGGGCGGCGGCCTCGGCATCGTCGAGCGCGCCTGCGGTTTCGGCGATGGTCGCGGGGGTGACGCAGGCGCGGGCGGCGTCGTGGATCAGGACGCGGGCCACACCGGTGCCGGCAAGCGCCTCGAGCCCGGCGCGGACCGAGTCGGCGCGGGTGGCGCCACCCGCCACGCGTGTGAGGTCTGGGTCGGGGAGGCGATCCATCTCGTCCTGGTGCAAGACAACGACGATTGGGCCGACTTCCGGTGCGGCGCGGAAGGCGTCGAGCGTCCAGTCGATCACGCGGCGCCCGGCAAGCGCTTGCCATTGCTTGGGAATACCGCCGCCCGCCCGGAGACCGCGTCCGGCGGCGACGATCACGGCGGCGGTTTCGGCGGGGGCGGGATCGGACATGCGGCGCAGCTTTCCTCGGGCGCTTCTCTCTAGGCAAAGCGGCCGGCCGTGACAATCGGTGACATTTTGTCGGCACCTCTGCTCAAAAAAGTGGCAGCTTGCCGCCGGATACCGATCGTTGACGGGTGCCAAATTGCGTTCGCCGTTAGGGAGGGATACCTCGGATCGTGTATGCACAAGGATTGAGCAATTGACGGGCAAAGGGGCGGTTTTTCCGGAGGGGATGCCGGTGCTGCTGGCGCCGATGGCGGGAATTACCGACCTGCCGTTCCGCCGCCTCGTGGCGCGTTTTGGTGCGGGCCTGGTGGTGAGCGAGATGGTCGCGAGCCAGGAGATGGTGCAGGCGAAACCGGGCGTGCGCGAGCGGGCCGAACTCGGGTTCGGCGAGGCGCGGACGGCGGTGCAACTGGCGGGGCGCGACGCCTACTGGATGGCCGAGGCGGCGCGGATGGTCGCGGCAAACGGCGCGGAGATCATCGACATCAACATGGGCTGCCCGGCGAAGAAGGTGACGGGCGGGCTCTCGGGTTCGGCACTTTTGCGCGATCTCGACCATGCGGTCTCGCTGATCGAGGCGGTGGTGGGCGCGGTGGACGTGCCTGTGACCCTGAAGACGCGGCTCGGCTGGGACGACCACGGGGCGGCGCCGGAACTGGCGGCGCGGGCCGAGGCGGCGGGGGTCCGGATGGTGACGATCCACGGCCGCACGCGGTGCCAGTTCTACAAGGGGCGGGCCGATTGGGCGGCGATCCGCGCGATCAGGGAGGCGGTGTCGGTGCCGGTGGTGGCGAATGGCGATATCGTTTGCGGCGCCACGGCGCGGGCGGCGCTGGAGGCCTCGGGCGCGGAGGGCGTGATGGTCGGGCGCGGGATCCAGGGGCGGCCCTGGCAGATCGCGCGAATCGCGGCGGAGCTTGCGGGCGTGGAGGTGCCGGAGCCGCCCATGGGCGCGCCGCTGGTGGAGATGGTGGCAGGACATTACGAGGACACGCTGGGCTTTTATGGCGCGGCGCTTGGCGCGCGCGTGGTCCGCAAGCATCTGGGCTGGTACATGGACGAGGCCGGCACACCGGGAGCGTTGCGCCGCGAGGTGCTGACCGGGACGCCCGCCGCGGTGCTGCGGCTTCTGCCGGATGCGCTGGCGCCCGAACTGGCGGAGGCGGCATGAGCATGACCGGTTTCGGAGACGTCCTGTGGAATTCCATGCCGATCCCGGCTTTCCTCCTGGATCCGGGTGACATGATCGCCGAGGTCAACCTGGCGGCAGAGCAGTTCCTGAACCTCTCGGCGCGCTCGCTCAAGGGGTCTCCGGTCTTCGACAAGCTGATGATCGACGCGCCGATAGACGACGCGTTCCGCCGGGTCCGGACCGACCAGGCATCCCTGTCGATCAACGACGTCTTCGTGGGTTCGGGCGACCGCAAGCCCGAGCAGTGCAACGTGCAGGTCGCGCCGATGATCGCGATGCCGGGCTTCGTGCTGATCCTGATGGAGCCCCGGCAGCTTGCCGACCGGCTCGGGCGGCAGATGTCGGTGAAGGCGGCGGCGAAATCGGCGATCGGCATGTCGGAGATGCTGGCGCACGAGATCAAGAACCCGCTGGCCGGGATCACCGGGGCGGCGCAGCTTCTGTCGATGAACCTCACCGGCGAGGACCAAGAGATGACCGACCTCATCGTGAACGAGGCGCGGCGGATCCTGGCGCTTCTCGAGCAGGTGGAGCAGTTCGGCAACCTGAGGCCGCCGGAGAAGCGGGTCTGGAACGTCCACGATCTTCTGGAGCGGGCGCGCAAGGTCGCGGCGGTGGGATTCGCCGCCTCGATGAAGTTCGTCGAGGATTACGACCCGTCGCTGCCGCCGACTTTCGTCGACGGTGACCAGCTGATCCAGGTGTTCCAGAACCTGATGAAGAACGCCGCCGAGGCCTGCGGCAAAGGCGGGACGATCCGGCTCCGGACCTTCTACGACCTGTCGCTCCGGCTGCGGAAGAAGGGTACCACGGCGGCGCTTCCCCTGCAGATCGAGATCATTGACGACGGTCCGGGCATCAAGCCCGAGATCGCGGAAGACATTTTCGAGCCCTTCGTTTCGGGCCGCGAGAACGGCACCGGCCTCGGGCTGGCGCTGGTCTCGAAGATCATCTCCGACCATGACGGTTGGATTTCGCTCGACAGCGTGCCGGGGCGGACCGTGTTCCGCATCTCGCTGCCCCTCGCCCCGAAAGAAATTGGAGATTGAAGCATGGACGGAACTGTCCTCGTTGCCGATGACGACCGCACGATCCGGACCGTGCTAACCCAGGCGCTGACCCGCGCGGGCTGCAAGGTGCACGCGACCTCGTCGATCGTGACCCTGATGCGCTGGGTCGAGGAGGGCAAGGGCGACCTGGTGATTTCGGACGTCATCATGCCGGACGGCAACGGGCTCGATCAGCTCCCGAAGATCGCCGAGCAGCGGCCGGGGATGCCGGTGATCGTGATCTCGGCGCAGAACACGATCATGACCGCGATTCAGGCCGCCGAGGCGGATGCGTTCGATTACCTGCCGAAACCGTTCGACCTGCCCGACCTGATGAAGCGGGCGGCCCGCGCGCTCGAGGTGAAGCGGCGGGTGCAGCCGGCGCGCGAAGCACCGGTTGAGGCCAAGGCGCCGGGCGGCGGTGGCGGGAGCGATCTGCCGCTCGTGGGGCGGACGCCGGCCATGCAGGCGCTTTACCGGCTGGTGGCGCGGGTGATGAACACCGACATGCCGGTCCTGATCACCGGGGAATCGGGCACCGGCAAGTCGCTGATCGCGCGGGCGATCCACGATCTGAGCGACCGGCGGACCCTGCCGTTCGTGCTGGCGGGCGCGGCCGATCTGGCGACGATGGAAGGGCCCGCGACGGTCATCAGCCGGGCCAAGAACGGCACCATCCTGTTCGACGAGGTTGGGGATCTTGACGACGACGCGCAGGCGCGGATCGTGCGGATGCTCGACAGTTTCACCGACAACGCGCCAAGGGTGATCGCCTCGACGCAATCGGACCTCAGCCGGAAGATGGAGACTGAGGCGTTCCGCAAGGACCTGTTCTACCGGCTTGGCGGGGTCACGCTGACGGTGCCGTCCTTGCGCGAGCGGGTGGACGACATCCCACTTCTGGCCGAGCATTTCCTGGCCCGGGCCGAGCGCGACGGGTTGCCGGTGCGGCGCTTCGATTCGGGCGCGATGGAGCTGATCCGGGCCTATAGCTGGCCGGGCAACGTGCGGCAGCTCGAGAACACGATCCGGCGGCTGATCATCACCGGCGGCGAGGACGACATCACGCGCGGGGAGGTCGAGCTGGTGCTCGGCAACCAGCCGGCGATGGAGCCCCTGTCGGAGGGCGGCGAGGGCGAGAAGCTCTCGGTCGCGGTGGGCAAGCATCTGAGGCGCTATTTCGACCTGCATGGCGGGGTGTTGCCGCCGCCGGGGCTCTACCAGCGGATCCTGCGCGAGGTGGAGATGCCCCTGATCGAGATCGCGCTCGATGCGACGGGGGGTAACCAGGCGAAATGCGCGGACCTTCTCGGGATCAACCGGAATACCCTTCGAAAGAAAATCACCGACCTCGACATTAGGGTTACACGCCGCCGAAAATTGATGTAAAACCGCAACAGGAGAGTTGCCGATCCGCCCAGGGGCGGGGAACGGCATCCAGATATGGCGGACGCCGCCCTTGGCGGCACATCGGGTTGAGGTAACGTCGTGGCGGGTGCCGCGCGCAGGATCACGCAGGACTGGCTGTTCCGGCCACGTATTTCGCGCCGTCTCCAGAGCATGGGCACGTTCGGGCTCGTCGTTCTGGGGCCGATATTGGCGTTCTTCACCTTCCTCGTGCTCGGCCCTCTGGACCAGGGCGCCTCGGCGCTGGGCCTTCGGCTCGTGCTCCTCGCGGACCTCGTCTACGTCCTCGTCATCGCCACGCTGATCCTCGGCACCATCGCCCGGATGATCGCCGCGCGGCGGGCGCGCTCGGCGGGATCGCGGCTGCACCTGCGGCTCACGGGCGTCTTCGCGCTGATCGCGCTGATCCCGACGGTGACGGTGGCGATCTTCGCGGGGCTCACGGTGAATGTCGGCCTCGAGGGCTGGTTCTCGGACCGGGTGCGCAGCGCGGTGGGCGCGTCGCTCGCGGCGGCGGAGGCCTATCGCGAGGACCAGCGGCGCGATCTGGAGACCGACACGCGGTCGCTCGCGCGCTATCTCGAAAGCGCGCGAGAGGCGGATTTCTTCATTGCCGACAGCGAGTTGCGCCAACTCCTGACGCAGGGGCAGGCGCTGATCCAGCGGGGGCTTCAGGAGGCGTACGTGATCGACGCCGCCAGGGCGATCCGGGCGCGCGGCGAGCGTTCCTACCTGTTCGATTTCGAGGATCCGGGCACCGACCGGATCGAGGCGGCGCTGACCGGCGGCGTGGAGATTATCGAGGATCTCGACCACAACGAGTTCCGCGCGCTGACCGCGCTTTCGAACTACACCGACCGCTATCTCTATGTGAGCCGCGAGGTGGATGGGCGGATCCTGAAGCTTCTCGACGATGCCGAGGAGACCTCGCGGCTCTACACCCAGCTCGAGAGCGAGCGCGGGCGGCTCGTCTTCGAGTTCGGGCTCCTCTATCTCGGCTTCGCACTGATCCTGGTGTTGGCGGCGATCTGGCTGGGTCTGTGGTTCGCCGAGCGGCTGTCGCGGCCGGTGGGGCGGCTTGCGGGCGCGGCGCAGCGGGTGGGCGCGGGCGATCTCGACGTGCAGGTCTACGAAGAGCCGGGCGATGACGAGATCGCCATGCTGGGGCGGATCTTCAACCAGATGACCAAGCAGCTGAAGGGCCAGCGCGAGACGCTGCTCGACACCAACGAGCGGGTGGAGCGGCGGCGGCGGCTGTTCGATTCGGTCTTGTCCTCGGTGACGTCCGGGGTGATCGGGCTCGACGAGGGCGGTCGGGTGACCTTCGCGAACCGTTCGGCGGCGCGGATCCTCGACGCGGAGGAGATCGATGCCGCGGGCACGCCCATCGCGGTGGCGGTGCCGGAATTCGCCGGGCTCTTCGAAAAGCTCACCGCCGCGCGGGGCGAGGTGGCGCAGGAAGAGATCCGGCTGAGCCGGGGCGGCAAGATCGAGAACCTCCTGGTGCGGATGGCGGTCCGGCGGGGCGAGGACGGCGGGCTCGAGGGCTACGTGGTGGCCTTCGATGACGTGACCGACCTCGTCAGCGCGCAGCGGATGGCGGCCTGGGGCGACGTGGCGCGGCGGATCGCGCATGAGATCAAGAACCCGCTGACGCCGATCCAGCTTTCGGCCGAGCGGATCCGGCGCAAGCTCGCGCCGATCGCGGGCGCGGACGCGGGGTCGGTCGAGCAGTTGACCGACGTGATCGTGCGGCAGACCGGCGACCTCCGGCGGATCGTCGACGAGTTCTCCAAGTTCGCGCGGATGCCCGAGCCGGAGCGGCGGGCGCATGACCTCGTGCCGCTCGTGCGCGACGCGGCGGTGCTGCAGGACGCGGCCTTCGAGGATATCGAGGTGACGGTGGAGCTGCCCGAGGGGCCCTTCATCGCCGAGTTCGACGCGACGATGATTGGGCAGGCCCTGACCAACATGATCAAGAATGCCTGTGAAGCGATTGAATCACTTCGTGAAAAGGGTGCGCCGGAGGGGCATGAGGCGCGAGTGCGGGTGCAGCTCGAGGTGGAGCCCGACGGGGCGCTGGTGCGGATCACCGACAACGGGATCGGCCTGCCCGAGGACCGGGCGCGGCTGTTCGAACCTTACGTGACGACGCGGGAGAAGGGCACCGGACTGGGCCTTCCCATCGTGAAGAAGATCGTCGAGGAGCATGGCGGCAGCCTGACGCTCCGCGACGCAGAACCCCTGGATGAGACAGGACAGGTCGGCGCCGAAGCCGAGATCCGTATTCCGGCTCTCGCGGCACCGGCGAAGGGATAGAGGAGAGCATTATGGGCGACATTCTGATCGTGGACGACGAACGGGACATCCGCGAACTGATCGGGGACATCCTGCGCGACGAGGGCCACACGGCGCGGCTGGCCGGCAATTCCGACGACGCGATGGCCGAGATCAACCGCGAGCCGCCGGAACTGCTGATCCTGGATATCTGGCTGAAGGACAGCCACATGGACGGGATCGACATCCTGAAGACGGTGAAGCGCGACAACCCGGGCGTGCCCATCGTCATCATCTCGGGGCACGGCAATATCGAGATTGCCGTCGCGGCGATCAAGCAGGGCGCCTACGACTTCATCGAGAAGCCGTTCAATATCGACCAGCTCCTGGTGGTGATCTCGCGCGGGCTCGAAGCTTCGCGGCTGCGGCGGGAGAACTCTGCCCTGAAGCGCAAGGACGTGGCGGCGGCCGAGATGATCGGCAATTCGGCCTCGTTCAAGGCCCTGAAATCGCAGCTCGACAAGGTGACGAACTCGAACGGGAGGGTGATGTTCACCGGTCCGGCGGGGGCTGGCAAGGAGGTGGCGGCGCGCTATGTCCACGCCCATTCGCCGCGGGCGGCGGCACCCTTCGTCACGGTCTCCTCGGCCTCGATCGCGCCCGAGCGGATGGAGGAGGTGTTGTTCGGCCGGGAATCGCCCGAGCGCGGGATCGAGTCCGGGCTTCTTGAGCAGGCCCATGGCGGCTTCCTCTATCTCGACGAGGTGGCCGACATGCCGCTCGGCACCCAGTCGAAGCTCCTGCGGGTGTTGACCGAGCAGCAGTTCACCCGGGTCGGCGGGGTCGACAAGGTGCGGGTGGATATCCGGGTATTGTCCAGCACGAACAAGGACTTGAAGGCCGAAGTCGAGGCGGGTTCCTTCCGCCAGGAGCTTTATCACCGGCTGAACGTGGTGCCGATCTCGGTGCCTTCGCTGGAGGAGCGGCGCGAGGACATTCCGGACCTCGCCGCGCATTTCGTCGAGGTCCTGAACAAGGAGCAGGGGCTGCCGTTCCGGGCGCTGTCGGACGAGGCCCGGACGATGCTGCAGACCATGCCTTGGCCGGGCAATGTGCGGCAGCTCCGGAACGTGATCGAGCGGGTGCTGATCCTCGGCTGCGACCGTGAGGAGATCGCGGCGGACGAATTGCCCAATCCCGAGCCCGAGGCGCGGGACGAGGGGCGGATGGTGCTGACCGGGGCGCTGGCCACGCTGCCCTTGCGCGAGGCGCGGGAGCTTTTCGAGCGGGAATATCTTCTCACCCAGATCAACCGTTTCGGCGGCAATATCAGCCGCACGGCGAATTTCGTCGGCATGGAACGCTCGGCGTTGCACCGGAAGCTCAAGAGCCTGAACGTGGTGACCTCGAACAAGTCCGGCGCCCGGGTCGCCCATGTGGACGAGCAGCAGGACGCGTGATTGACGCTCCCCGGCCCATCTGCCAAGCCTCGGTCTGACATATCCGGGGAGACCGCATGAAGGTCATCATCTGCGGTGCGGGCCAGGTGGGCTGGCAGATCGCGCGCCATTTGTCGGGCGAGAACAACGACGTGACCGTCGTCGACAGCAATCCGGACCTGGTGCGCCGGGCGACGGACACGCTGGACGTGCAGGGTATCGCGGGCTTCGCGAGCCACCCGGACGTGCTCGACCGGGCGGGCGCGCGCGATGCCGACATGCTGATCGCCGCGACGTTCTCGGACGAGGTGAACATGGTCACCTGCCAGGTGGCCCATTCGGTGTTCGGGATCACCCGGAAGATCGCGCGGATCCGGTCGCAGAATTATCTCGACCCGGAATACTCCGATCTCTACCGCCGCGATCACATGCCGATCGACGTGATCATCTCGCCCGAGCGCGAGGTGGCCGAGGCGGCGCTCAGGCGGCTTTCGGCGCCGGCGGCCTTCGACACGCAGAGCTTCATGGACGGCAAGGCGCAGCTCCTGGGCCTCTCGCTCGACGAGGATTGCCCGGTGCTCGACACGCCCTTGCGGCAACTCACCGACCTTTTCTCGACGCTGCGCGCGGTGGTGGTGGGGATCAGGCGCGGCAAGCGGCTGTTCGCGCCGGAAGCGGGCGACCAGCTTTTCGCCGAGGACCAGATCTACGTCCTGTCCCATGTGGACGACGTGGAGCGGACGGTGGAGATCTTCGGCAAGACCGTGAGCAAGCAGAGCCGGATCGTCATCGTCGGCGGCGGCAATGTGGGTCTGGCGGTGGCGAAGGCGCTGGAATCGCGCGTCGAGCGGATGCGGGTGAAGGTGATCGAGAAGAGCCGCGCCTCGGCCGAGCGAGCGGCGGATGCGCTGGAGCGGACCATCGTCTTGAATGGCGACGGGCTCTCGATCGAGCTTCTGCGCGAGGCGGGCATCGAGCGGGCCGACGCGGTTCTGGCGGTGACCGATGACGACAAGACCAACCTTCTCGCCGCGGTGCGGGCCAAGTCGGCCGGCTGCCCCTACACGATCTGCCTCGTGAACGACCCGACGCTGGTGCCGCTGATGACGCCGCTGAAGATCGACGCCTATATCAACCCGCGGGCCACCACGGTCTCGTCGATCCTGCGCCATATCCGGCACGGGCGGGTGCGCACGGTCTATTCCATCGGCGATGCCGAGGCCGAGGTGATCGAGGCGCAGGTGCTTTCGACCTCGCCCATCGCGGGCAAGACGGTCCGCGATATCGACTTCCCCGAGGGCGTGCTGGTGGGGGCGGTGATGAAGGACGGCAAGGTGATCCGGCCCCTCGCCGAAACCCGGGTCGACGAGGGCGACGTGATCGTCGTCTTCGCAATGGCCGCCGACGTTCCCGAGGTCGAGCGCCTGTTCCAGGTCTCGATCGACTTCTTCTGATGTTCGCCCGGCTCACCGGGCAGCCGCTCGTCGTTCTGGTCATGGGGATCGGGGCGGCGGCGATGTTTTTGCCGGCGACCCATGCCCTCCTGGTGTCGGACCACAGGACGGCGCGGATCTTCCTCTATTCGGGCGTGCTCTTCCTGACGCTGTTCGGCATGGTCGCGGTGGCGACCTCGAACATGCGGATCCGTCGGCAGGCGCGCAGCCATCTGATCTCGCTGGTCGCGACTTTCACGGTGATCCCGGTGATGCTGGCGGTGCCGTTCGCCGAGGTTGTGAAGGACACGAGCTTTCTCAACGCCTATTTCGAGATGGTCTCGAGCCTGACCACCACCGGCGCCACGCTGTTCCGGCCGGAAAGACTGCCGCCGTCGCTGCATCTCTGGCGAGCCGAGGTGGGCTGGCTCGGCGGGTTCTTCGTCTGGCTGACGGCGGTGGCGGTGCTGGCGCCGATGAACCTGGGCGGGTTCGAGGTGCGCGGCGACAGTGCCGAGATCGCCCGGGCGCCGAGCGGCGTGTCGCAGATCACCCGGGTCGCGGACACCTCCGAACGGTTGGTGCGCTATGCGATCCGGCTGGCGCCGATCTATGTCGGGCTGACCATGACGCTCTGGATGCTGCTCTACATCGTGGGCGAACCGGCGCTTGTCGCGGTCAGCCACGCGATGTCGGTGATGGCCACCTCGGGGATCTCGCCGGTGGGCGGCGGCGTCTCGGGCGTGCCGGGCGAGGCGATCATGGCGCTGTTCATGGTCTTCGCGCTGTCGCGGCTGACCTTCGCCGCCGACGAGCGGCCGGAAGGCTGGACCTCGCTCCTGCGCGACCCCGAGCTCCGGATCGGGCTTCTGTTCATCGTGGTGCTGCCGGTCCTCTTGGCGGCGCGGCACTGGGTGGGCGCCATCGAGCAGCGGACCGAAACCGATTTCACCTCGTTTTTGCAGACGCTCTGGGGCGCGGCCTTCACGACGATCTCCTTCCTTACCACGACCGGGTTCGAGAGCGACCACTGGGCGACCGCGCGGGGCTGGTCGGGGCTGGAGGCGCCGGGGCTGATCCTGATGGGGCTTGCGGTGTTCGGCGGCGGCGTGGCGACCACGGCGGGGGGCGTGAAGCTCCTGCGCGTCTATGCGCTCTACAAGCACGGGCTGAGGGAGCTGGAGCGGCTGGTCCACCCGCATTCCATCGGCGGCTCGGGCCCGATCATGCGCAAGATCCGCCGGCAGGGCGCCTATCTGGCCTGGATCTTCTTCATGCTCTTCGCGATCTCCATCGCCGGGTTCATGCTGCTCTTGTCCACCACCGGGCTCGATTTCGACGCGGTGCTGCTCCTGACCATCGCCGGGCTCACCACCACCGGACCGCTGACCCAGGTGGTCGGATCCGCGCCGGTCGATCCGGCCCAGATCGGCGATGCCGCGCGGATGATCTACGCCGCCTCGATGGTGGTCGGGCGCCTTGAAACGCTGGCGATCATCGCGCTCCTGAACCCCGATTTCTGGCGCCGCTGACAGGCCCGTCCCGACCAAGGTTGCATGTTGCGCATTTGGGGTGGAATCCGGAGGAATCTGTCTTCATAGTGGGTTGCGCATGCTTCCCAGAAGGGGGGCCAAGAGAAAAACAAGGCTGACTAGACCATGGCGTCGGACAGACAGAATTTACAAGATGCATTCCTGAATCATGTCAGGAAGACAAAGGTTCCGGTTACGATATTCCTCATCAACGGCGTGAAGCTGCAGGGCGTGATTACCTGGTTCGACAATTTCTGCGTGCTCTTGCGTCGCGACGGTCAGTCGCAGCTTGTCTACAAGCATGCGATCTCGACGATCATGCCGTCGCAGCCGATCAGCCTCTACGAGGGCGAAGATTGAGCCCATGACGGACGCCCGGCCGGAGGCCCTGCGCGCCTTCGTCCTGCATCCCGATATCCACAGCGAGTCCGGCCGGCGCGAGCCGCGCGCGGCGCTGGAAGAGGCCATGTCGCTGGCCGCCGCCCTGCCGGGGCTCGAACTGGCCGGCGGCGAGGTGGTGCGGCTTCCGAGTGCGCAACCGGGGATGCTGTTCGGCTCGGGAAAGGTCGAGACGCTGAAGACGCGGTTCGAGGCCGAGGAGATCGGCCTCGTGTTCATCGACGGACCGGTGAGCCCGGTGCAGCAACGCAACCTGGAGCGGGAATGGGGGCTGAAGATCCTCGACCGGACCGGGCTGATCCTGGAGATCTTCGCCGACCGGGCGCGGACGAGGGAAGGCGTCTTGCAGGTCGAACTGGCGGCGCTCAGCTATCAGCGGACGCGGCTGGTTCGCGCCTGGACCCACCTTGAACGGCAGCGCGGCGGGCTCGGCTTTGTCGGCGGCCCCGGCGAGACCCAGATCGAGGCGGACCGTCGCGCCATCGACGAGCAGATCGTCAAGCTGAAGCGGCAGCTTTCCAAGGTGGTGAAGACCCGTGGGCTGCACCGGGCGGCGCGGGCGAAGGTGCCGTATCCGGTGGTCGCGCTGGTGGGCTACACCAACGCGGGCAAGTCGACGCTGTTCAACCGGCTCACCGGGGCGGGCGTGATGGCCGAGGACATGCTCTTCGCGACGCTCGACCCGACGATGCGGGCGGTCACGCTGCCGGGCGGGACCGAGATCATCCTGTCGGACACGGTGGGGTTCATCTCCGATCTGCCGACCCAGCTCGTCGCGGCGTTCCGGGCGACGCTGGAGGAGGTGCTGGCGGCCGACCTGATCTGCCATGTGCGCGACATCTCGCATCCCGGCACCGAGGCGCAGGCCGAGGATGTGCGGGGGATCCTCGAGGAGCTCGGCGTCGGGCGCGACGTGCCGCTGATCGAGGTCTGGAACAAGGCCGACGCGCTCGGGGAGGAGGCCCGCGCGGTGGTCGAGGCGCAGGCGGCGCGGACCGAAGGGGCACTGACCCTTTCGGCTCTGACCGGGGAGGGTCTCCAGGCGCTGGTGTTGCTGGTCTCCGAGCGGCTCGACGGCGCGCGGAGCGAGGAGGCTCTGGAGCTGGCCTTCTCCGAGGGTCGGCTCCGGGCCTGGCTGCACGAGCAGGGCATCGTTTCGGAGGAGGACCAGGGCGAGGACGGCTGGCGGCTCACGGTGCGCTGGACGCCGCGGCAGCGGGCGCGGTTCCGCGAGATGCGGGGCGGGTAGGAGGTCCATACGCCCCTTGCGCGCCGATTTTCCACGTTCCGGCCCACGCCGACGCCGGCCCGCCCGGCGGGGCTTGCCAATCCTCCCGGCTTCGCGTATGGGGCGCTCTCACTTCACAGGTGCGGTCTGGGCCGATGGGGGAGACATCCCCAAAGGTCCGCCGGTTGCCCCGAGAGGGGCTGCATGACCGCGCCGAGGACATGAAACCGGAAAAAGGATAGACGTGCACATGGCACTGCCTGATTTCTCTTTGCGCCAGCTTCTGGAAGCCGGCGTTCACTTCGGCCACCAGACCCAGCGTTGGAACCCCCGGATGGGCGAGTTCATCTATGGGGACCGGAACGGCATCCACATCATCGACCTGACCCAGACCGTGCCGATGCTCGACGCGGCGCTGAACGTGATCCGCGAGACCGTCGCCAAGGGCGGCCGGATCCTGTTCGTCGGCACCAAGCGGCAGGCGCAGAAGCCGATCGCCGAAGCGGCCGAGAAATGCGCGCAGTACTACATGAACCACCGCTGGCTCGGTGGCACGCTTACCAACTGGAAGACCGTCTCCCAGTCGATCCAGCGGCTCAAGGAAATCGACGAGCGCATGACCGATGGCGCCGAGGGCCTGACCAAGAAGGAACGGCTCGGCATGGAACGCGACCAGGCGAAGCTGCAGGCCTCGCTGGGCGGCATCCGCGAAATGGGCGGCATTCCCGACCTCCTCTTCGTCATCGACGTGAACAAGGAGGATCTGGCGATCCTCGAGGCCAAGAAGCTGGGCATCCCGGTCGTGGCCGTGGTCGACACCAACTGCTCGCCCGCGGGCGTGGACTACATCATCCCGGGCAATGACGACGCCGCCCGCGCGATCGCGCTCTATTGCGATCTCGCCGCGCGTGCCGCGCTCGACGGGATGAGCGCCCAGCTCGGCGCCGCCGGCGTCGATATCGGCGCGCTGGAGGAAGCTGCCGTGGAAGAGGCGCTGGCGGAAGCGGCGGAAGCGGCGGCTGAGCCCGAGGCCGAGACCGCCGACAGCTGAGACCGTCACCGAGCTGACACATGGCGCGGGCAGGACCCGCGCCACACCCTATTCGAAGATTTTCAAGGAGAGCCACAATGGCCGTTACTGCCGCCCTCGTGAAAGAACTCCGCGACAAGACCGGCGCGGGCATGATGGACGCCAAGAAGGCGCTGACCGAAACCGATGGCGACATGGAAGCCGCGGTCGACTGGCTGCGCACCAAGGGTCTCGCCAAGGCCGCCAAGAAATCGGGCCGGACCGCGGCCGAGGGCCTCGTCGCCGTCAAGGTCGCGGGCGGCACCGGCGTGGCGATCGAAGTGAACTCGGAGACCGACTTCGTGGCGAAGAACGCCGAGTTCCAGTCGATGGTGGCCGGGATTGCCGGTGTGGCGCTCGGTGTTGCGGATGTCGAGGCGCTGAAAGCCGCGGACATGGGCGGCAAGCCGGTGTCGGAAGTGCTGACCGACGCGGTCGCCAAGATCGGCGAGAACATGACCCTGCGCCGGATGGCGACGATCTCGGGCGAGAACGTGGTGGCCTATGTCCACAACGCCGCGGCTGAGAACATGGGCCAGATAGGCGTCCTGGTGGCCTTCACCGGCGCCGACGCGGAAACCGCGCGCGGTATCGCGATGCATATCGCGGCGATCAACCCGGCATCGCTCGGCGAGGCGGATCTCGATCCCGCGATCCTCGAGCGCGAGAAGAACATCCTCATCGAGCAGGCACGCGAGTCGGGCAAGCCCGAGGCGGTGATCGAGAAGATGATCGGCGGCCGGATCCAGAAGTTCCTGTCGGAGGTCACCCTTCTCAGCCAGCCCTATGTGCGCAGCACGGACGGCAAGCAGACCGTTGGCGCCGCCGCGAAGGAGGCCGGAATCGAGATCACCGGGTTCGTGCGTCTCGCCAGGGGCGAGGGGATCGAGAAGGAAACAGAGGATTTCGCGGCCGAGGTGGCGAAAGTCGCCCAGGGCTGACGCGGCTCCAGAAACACCGGGCCCGGGGCGGTCGCGCCCGGGGCCTTCGCGCCGTCCTCCCGCCGGACGGGCGCAGAAAGAGCCGTATTTTGCGGCATGGTGCGGGAAATCCACGAGCAGCGCCTTACTTGCGGGCTTGCAGCCGTGTCTGCTGCGGTTGCAGCCCTGTGTTCCAGCGCTCCAAAGGAAAAACGACGCACCCAGAGGGTGCGCCGTTTCCGTCTCTCGCCTCAGCGCCCTGGGACAGTTGGGATGAGACTGGGCGCCTCGACTGACTAATTTTCGCCTAACCCCGAATCCCCAATACGACCCCGAGTCGGCCCGGTTTCCCGGTTCCGCCCATAGTACCCTAGTATCACGGGCCTAACTGACGAATGTTCCATAGCGAAATTGCCACCACTCACGGAACATCCCTACGATGATACTCTCCGAAGGAGAATTCTAGTATGGATTTCCATACCCGCTGAAATTACAGCGGATGTTGCAATTCAACGTCAGGTTGCACCCTCTTCCTCGATGCTGCGGGGCAGAAAGATCTGGCTCTGCACCGCGGCTTTCAGCAGCGCCTGAGCCGAGGTGTCGGCGCCAAGCTGTTCACGGGCAAGTCGGAGGTGTTTTTCGATGGTCACCTGGCTCACGCCCATGAGAATGGCGATTTCAGCCGAGGTCTTGCCCGCACCCACGAGTTGCAACACCTCGCGCTGCCGGGGTGTGAGCTGGCGGGCGAAATGCGTGCGGGGCAGGGTGGCGATCTTCAGATTCGTGACCTGGTTCAGCAGCTCGATCTGGCGGCCCTCGCGCTCCCAGAGCGAATCGACGGCCTCCTGGTCCATGCCGGGCTTCGCGGTCAGCGCAATCACCGACCGTCCGCAGGGCGGAGCCACGCCGAAGCTGATCGTGACGCCGGCGGTGACCCCCATCTTGCGGTTGAAGGCGATCACCTCGCGCTCCCTGGGTGTCAGCGTGGAGGCCACAAGATGCACACGCCGCCAGGTGCAGGCGCCGGTATGGGACTGCGCCCAGCGGAGCATGGGAGCGTCCCGGAACAGTCCTTCGCCGAGGAACTTGTCGAGGTAGGCGGCGCCGTGGTTGGAGAGGATCAGCATGTCCTCGAGCGTTCCGAGCCCGACGGTGCCGGCTTCGTAGCTGAGCCCGTAGATCAGCCGGTCGAATCCGAACTTCGCCATCGTCCGGACATGGAGATCCCAGACGGCGTCGATGGAGTCGGCCCGTATCAGCTTTTCCAGATGTTCCAGCACCAGCCCGTTCCCGTAGCGGCGCCCCCCATGGCCGGTCGAAACCTTCCGCTCGCCCGGCCCGCCTGAGCGGAAGCTAGCGCCTTTCGGACGGTTTGTCGACAATCTGGGGCAGGGGAGTGCCGACCGGCGGGAACCGGCCGTTTCAGGATCCGCCACTGGTCAGAACTTGTGCGGCGGCAGCGCACGCGGGCGCAAAAAGAAGCCCCCGTCTCGCGAAGACGGGGGCCTTGCCGGCGCGGTGCCGGCAGAGACGCGCGCCGGGACCGGGGCCTATTCGGCTGGAGCCGGTTCTCTCTTCCTGAGGAATTTCAGGGCGGGCAGCAGGATCAGGACGATTGCGATCACAGTGATCGGGCCGGAAATCGGCCGTGTCAGGAAGATCGTCGGGTCGCCCGAGGAGAGCAGCAGCGATTGCCGGAGCGTCGGCTCGGCGATGGGGCCGAGAACGATGGCCAGGACAGCGGGCGCGAGCGGGTAGTCGAAGCGCCGCAGGAAGAAGGCGCCGGCCCCGAAGATCACCATCAGCCAGAGGTCGTGCATGTCGCGCATCGCCGCGTAGCCGCCGATCACCGAGAGGACGAAGATCAACGGCGCCAGCACCGTGAACGGCATCCGCAGCATCCAGATGAACAGCGGGATGAAGGCGAGGTTGATGACCAGCGCGGCGACGTTCGAGATGTAGAACGAACCGATCAGGCCCCAGACGAAGTCGGGTTGCTCGACGAAGAGGCGCGGGCCCGGGGTGAGGCCCCAGATCACCATGCCGCCGAGGAGAACGGCGGTGGTGGGCGAGCCGGGGATGCCGAGGGTCAGCATCGGCAGCATGGCACCCGTGGAGGCCGAGTTGTTCGCGGCTTCGGGGGCGCAGACGCCGCCGGGATGTCCTTTGCCGAATTCCTTCGGGTTCTTCGAGACCATCTTGGTCACGCCATAGGCCATCAGCGAGCCCGGCGTGGCCCCCGCAGCGGGAAGGACGCCGACGAAGAAGCCGAGGAACGACCCGATGGCGGTGCCCTTCCAGCCGCGCTGCATGGCCTCCTTGGCGTCGTGGCCGATCTGCCGGACGGAGATCTCGGCCTTGGTCGAGGTCACTTCGCCGCGGGTCGAGTAGATCGTCCAGAGCATTTCGCCGATACCGTAGACGCCGATGGCGAGGACGAGGAAATTGATGCCGTGCAGGAAGCCGTTGATGTTGAAGAGGATCAGCCGCGGCGCGCCCTCGATCTGGTCATAGCCGACGGCGGCGAAGACGAGGCCCATGCAGATCGAGAGGATCGTCTTCGGAATGTCGTCGCCGCCGAGGCCGACGAAGGTGGCGAAGGCGAGGAGCATCAGCGCGAAGATCTCGGGCGGGCCGAAGGAGAGGGCCACGGAGGCGAGGAGCGGCGCGAAGAGGGTGAAGAGGACGTTGGCGACCGACCCGCCGATGAAGGAGGCGAGGGCCGCGCACACGAGCGCGAGGCCAGCCCGGCCCTGGAGCGCCAGGGGTCGCCCGTCGAAAGTGGTCGCGACCGCGGTGGAGGCGCCGGGGATCCCCAGCGTGACCGAGGAGATCGCGCCTCCATACATCGCGCCGTAATAGATCGCGGCGAGGAAGATGATCGCCGATGACGGCGGCACGAGGAATGTGATCGGCAGGAGGATCGCCACCCCGTTCACCGAGCCGAGGCCGGGCATCGCCCCGATGAACAAGCCCACGGTCACGCCTATGATGATGAGCAGGATGTTCAGTGGCTGGATGGCCAGAAACATTCCGTCGCCGAGATGGGACAGGATTTCCATCGATCACTCCATTTCCGGGCCGCGCGAGTGGGCAGCGGCCGGTTCAGTAGATGATGTCGTAGAGCACGTTGAAGAACGGCTCGGTGAAGTCGAGACCCTTGGGCATCGTGATCCGCATCACGCCTTCGAAGAAGAAGAAGAAGCCGATGGGCAGGAGGATCGCCAGGGTCAGGGTGAGGAACCAGCTGTGGCGGCCCAGGAATTTCAGGTAGTAGAGGAGGAAGACCGCGATGGCGCCGTACATCGAGATGATCGGGATCAGCCCGACGAAGACCAGAATCCCGCCGCCGACGAGGAACAGCATCTTCCAGCCATAGGCGTCGAGCACCGGGTCTTCGGATTGCGAGGGCGGGCTGGTGCGCCGCACCCAGTTCAAGGCGATCCAGCCCGTCGAAACCAGCATGATCCCCGACAGCCAGAACGGCCAGAAGCCGCCCTGGGGGCCTTCGCCCTTGACGTAGCCGACACCGAGTTCGGTGCTCTTGTACATCAGGTAAATCGACAGGAGGGCCAGAACGCCCGCAGTTATGATCTCTCCGAGCCGCATCTGGCCCTCCCCTTGCTCCTAGTCGGTCACGCCTGCGCGCGGGTCATTCACCCATCGCTGCAAGCAGTTCCTTGTGGTTCTCGACCTGGGTCACCCAGTAGGCCTTGGTCTCTTCCGGGCTCATCCACAGCGGCGAAAGGCTTTCGGAGGCCATGTAGCCCTGCCATTCTTCGGTGTTGTAGATGTCCGCGAAGAGCTTCTGGTAGTAGGCCGCGGCCTCGTCCGACATGCCCGGCGCGCCGACGACGGCCCGCTGGTTGTAATAGCTGAAGTCGTGGCCCTTTTCCTTCATGGTCGGAACGTCGATCCCGGGGATCCGCTCGTCCGAGAAGGCCAGAAGCGGCACGACGTCGCCCGAGGCGTAGAAGCCCCTGGTTTCCGCCGGGTTGTTCACCGTCGCCATGATCTGCTTGCCGGCGAGATCCTTGGCCACGGCGCCGCCGCCGTCATAGGGGATGTACTTGATCTTCAGCCCATAGGCGCCCGAGAGGTAGGCGATCACGATGGAGTCTTCCTGGCCCTTGCCGGTGCCGCCCATCACGTATTCGCCGTCCATCTCCTTCACCTTGTCGACCCACTGTTCGAAGGTCGTGATGCCGCTGTCCTTGTGGACCCAGAGCACGAACGGGTCGACGGCCATCATCGCGACGGGCGTGAAGGTCTGGATGTCGATCCCGAGGCTCGACTGCCGCAGCGGCGTGGTGAAGAACGAGTTGAGCGTGACGAGGATCGTGTGATCCGGGTCGTTGGTGCCCTGAAGCGCGATCAGCGCCTCGGCGCCCGAACCGCCGCCCTTGTTGTTGGGCACGAGCGGGCGGTTGGTCATGTCCTTTTTCTCGGCGACCGATTGCAGGAAACGGGCGATCTGGTCGGCGCCGCCGCCGGGACCGGCCATGATGACGAAATCGATCGGCTTCTTGGGTTCCCAGGCCATCGCGGCCGCGGGGATCATGGTCGTCGCCATGGCTGCGCCGGCGAGACCGATAAACATACGCTTCGAAAGTTCCATTTGTCTTCCTCCAGGTCGAATTCTTCGACGTTCTGTTGGTGATCGGCATTGGCAATGCGCCGTTCTTTTCCGCGGCGCTTCTGGCGCGATCACGTAAAAATTGCAGTAGTTCTTCTGTCTCCTCCGTTCTTTTTCCCTGTTTCCCCTAGTGGACCAGAACCACCGGCACGGTGGAGTGGTCCACGACTGTCTGCGTATTGCCCCCGAACAGCGTCTCGCGTTCGTGGCTGTCGCCGTAGGCGCCCATGATCAGGAGATTGGCGCCCGCGGCCTGCGTTTCGGACAGGAGCCCCCGGCCGATATCCTTGCCGCCGAAGGTCCGGACCTTCGCGTCGATGCCGCGCAGCTTGTAATAGGCGACGAGTTCCTGCGTCGTCGCGCCATCCGGTTCGCGGCCGCCGCCGGTCAGGATGGTCACCTCCTCGGCATCCGCGACCAGCCCGGTGGTTGCAGCGACGGCGCGCGCGGCCTCCATCGAACCGTTCCAACCGACCGCGATCCGCGCGCCCAGATCGGCGGGCGGTTCGGACGGTGGTGTCATCAGCACGGGACGGCCGGTGCGGAACAGGGCCGCCTTCAGCGTGTTGGTGCCGACGTTGCGGTCCCGGTCGGGTTTCGGCACCGCGATCAGGTCGGCGAGCCGGCCGTGATGCTTCACGATATCGACCATCCGGCCCTGTTCCTCGATGAACTCGATCGTCGCGGTGTTGCCATGCGGCGGATCGGTTTCGCTGAGGCCGAGCTTGCCGGCCAAAGCGTGCAGTTCCTTGCGGATGCCTTCCTCTTCCTGGTCGGCCAGTTCCTTGGCCTGCCTGAGCCAGGTGTCCCGCGCGAAGGCGGGCAGGGGGACGCCAAAGGGCATCATGTCCTCGGGCCGGGCCCGGCAATGGGCCACGACCACATGCGCGGCGGTGCGCCGGGCGAGGGCGGCCGCGTGGGCAAGGACGAGATCGCCCTTGCCGTCGCCGCGTACCGGAACGAGGATCTTGCTGAGCACTTGGCGTCCCTTTCCCGTCAGAACAGGCCTTCGATCTGGCCTTCGGCGTTGAGCTTGATGGACTCCGCCGACGGCTTCCGGGGCAGGCCCGGCATCGTCATGATCTCGCCGCAGATCGCCACCACGAAGCCCGCGCCGGCCGAAAGCCGCACTTCGCGGACCGGCAGGCTATGACCCGTCGGCGCGCCGCGCCGGTTCGGGTCGGTGGTGAAGCTGTACTGGGTCTTGGCCATGCAGACCGGCAGCTTGCCGTAGCCCTGGTCTTCCCATTCCTTGAGCTGGGTGCGGATCTTCTGGTCCGCCAGCACCTCGTCGGCGCGGTAGATGCCCTTGGCGATGGTCTCGATCTTCTGGAACAGCGACATGTCGTCTTCGTAGAGCGGCGCGAACTGCGCGGTACCGGCCTCGCAGAGCTCGACCACCTTCTTCGCGGTCTCCTTGATGCCTTCGCCGCCATTGGCCCAGTGGGTGTTCAGGATCGCCTCGACGCCCATCGTGGCGCAGTAATCCTTGATCGCCTGCACCTCGGCATCGGTATCGGTGACGAAGTGGTTGATGCCGACGACGAGCGGCACGCCGAACTTCTTGAGGTTCTCGATGTGCCGGCCGAGGTTGGCGCAGCCCTTCTTGACCGCGTCGACGTTTTCCGTGCCGAGATTCTCCTTCTTCACGCCGCCGTTCATCTTCATCGCCCGGACCGTGGCGACGAGCACCACCGCGTCGGGCTTGAGGCCTGCCTTGCGGCACTTGATGTCGAAGAACTTCTCGGCGCCCAGATCGGCGCCGAAGCCGGCCTCGGTCACCACGTAGTCGGCGAGCTTCAGCGCCGTCGTGGTAGCCACCACCGAGTTGCAGCCATGCGCGATGTTCGCGAAGGGGCCGCCATGGACGAAGGCCGGGTTGTTCTCGAGCGTCTGCACCAGGTTCGGCTGCATCGCGTCCTTGAGGAGCACCGTCATCGCGCCGTCGGCCTTGATGTCACGGGCGTAGACCGGCGTGCGGTCGCGGCGATAGGCCACGATCATGTCGCCGAGGCGCTTCTCGAGGTCCTTGAGGTCGGTGGCGAGGCAGAGGATCGCCATGACCTCGGAGGCCACGGTGATGTCGAAGCCGGCCTCGCGCGGGAAACCGTTGGCGACGCCGCCGAGGTTGCAGACGATCGAGCGCAGCGCCCGGTCGTTCATGTCCAGGACCCGACGCCAGGCGACGCGGCGGATGTCGATCTCCTGCTCGTTGCCCCAGTAGATGTGGTTGTCGATCATCGCCGACAGGAGGTTGTGGGCCGAGGTGATCGCGTGGAAGTCGCCGGTGAAATGGAGGTTCATGTCCTCCATCGGCACCACCTGGGCATAGCCG
>JBNKWI010000061.1:0-21788 GCA_050299695.1 Paracoccaceae bacterium | reverse complement strand
GATCGTCAGCGTCTTCGCCTTGCAGTCGAGGATGTTGACGGCGTTGGGCACGATGTCGGAAGCGATCACGTTGCTGTTGATCTTGCTGTAATTCACCGTGGTGTCGGAGATCAGGTCCGAATTCACCGAAGAATACGGGTCCCGGTAGCTGTCGATCAGGTTGTCGAGGTTCGAGAAGAAGGCCTCGAGGTTCATCGACTGGGAGGTGAGCGCCTCGGCGAGACCCGGGTTCTTCGATGGATCGAGGCCGCTCGAGGGCAGCACCACGTCAGAATCGTCCGGCATCGAGACGGTCACGCCCTCTTCGAACGAACCGCCCTGCTGAAGCTCGACCCAGCTGTCCGAATGGATGCAGAACCCGTCCTTGTAGGTGTTGTTCGACTGGATATCGATCACGCCGCGGGCGAAGAAGCCCTCGCCGCGTGAACCGTTTTCCTTCGGCGGGCAGAAGCCATAGGCCGAGTCCCAGACCGAGACGGTCTGCACGTCGAGCTCGTCGAAACCGATGAAATGCATCAGGAAGGTGCCGATGCCGTTGTTGCCGGCCGCCTCGCGGCGCGCAGTGACCTGGACCGCGGTGTGCTTCGTGGCGTCTGCGCGGAACGGCTTGTCCGGGTAGTTGATGGGATCCCAGTAGCCGAACTCGATATCGGCGGCGGTGAGCACATTGCCGTAGACGGAGGTCGGCATGTTGAGTTCGGCGATCTCGATTCCCTTGTCCTTGGCATCGGCCTCCGAGTTCCGCCAGCGTGCGTAGAGCGCCGCGTGGCCCGCCGCGTCGGCGGCGCCCTGGAGCTGGGTCCGGGACTGGATCACGTTGTTGATATCGACGGCGAGGCCGGCGGCCATCAGCATGCCGATGAACAGGAACAGGCTCAGGACGGTGATGCCGGCGTCCTCGGCTTCGACGAAGCCGGTTTCCGTGGGGTGCTCTTGCGTCGGGCGTGTCATTTCAAAGCTCCACAAGCTGAATGCTCTGCACTTTCATGGTCAGCCCCCCCAAGAGGCCTGCGGACCCGGTCAGGTCGGTGTCCTCGGCCGGGTACTCGATGGTCGCGGTCAGGACGCCGGAAGAAATGGTGCTGCTGGCCTTCGCGTTGGGCGAGATCGCCGCCATCGTGGCTTCGAGCCAGGCATCAAGCTCGGCCTCGGAGTCGATCGCGCCGGTCACGAACTGCCGCGTGCCGTCCTGAACGATCCGCTGGGCGTCGGCCTCGCGCATGAAGATGATCGTCGCGTCGAGGATCAGGATGAAGAAGAAGAACAGGAAGGGCAGCCAGAGACAGGCCTCGACCGTGGCGGAGCCCGTCTCGGACCGGGCGAAGGCGCCGAGGATCCGACGGTTGCGCATCAGCCGACCTCTTGATTGTAGACGACGCGGAGATTGAACACGAGGCCGGACAGGATTCCCGACGTCCCGGTGATGCCCAGATCACTCGACGGGGCGGTGACGACCACCGTCGAAACGGTCTTGTCCTCGCCGCACGAAAAGACAACGGCGCCTGGCGCAATAGCCTGGATCCGGGCCTGCAGCACCGGGGTCAGTTGATCGCATTCTTCGTAGGTGCCGACCGCCATTTCACGGACGCCGTCCTGCATTATCTTTTTGATCTGCGCTTGGTTGAGAAAGATCATCGAGGCGTCTAGAACGAGGACGAACAGGGAAAAGAACACGGGAAACCAGAGGATAGCCTCGATCATCGTTCCACCGTCCTCGTCTCTCTGGAAGCGACGGAACGTGCGGGTCAGGGATCTGGGGGTCATTTTCCTAATCTCTCGCGGTGCGTGGCCGGGGTCGTGCCATTGTTTCGGGTCGATCGGTCGATGCGGAGCGCGAGGCGGGCCAATCCGTGAGGCCGCTCGCTGTCGTTTACCGAAGCCGTCCGAAAATGGCTCAAATGTGGCTTAACGGGCCGAAAAAGCTTTGAATTGTTGATATCCGCCCCGTCTCCAACCTGGGTTGGATGCCCGCAAACGGCCTGGAATCGGCAAATCCCCGACCAAGGGGCCGATTCGGCGCCAGAAAACGCCAAAGGTCCAAATTTTTAGGAAAATTCTCCGGGCACCCGCCGCCGGCAAAGTGGCGGGCCCCCGTTCTTGCCGGTCAGAGCCCCTTGGCCTGATAGCTCTTCGCGACCCGTCCGATGGCCACGAGGTAAGCCGCCACACGAAGGTCACGAACCTCCTCGCGGTCGTGCCACACTTCGCGCATCGACTGGTAGGCCGCGCGCATCGTGTCGTCGAGCCCCGACCGCACCAGCTCCAGCTCGCCCGCCCCCTTGAGATAGCGGTCCTTGAACCCCGGCGAGAGCGTCCAGCCGATCCCGGTGTCCTTCGAAAGCCGCTCCAGCTCGTCGACGATGAGCTGGTGGCGCGCTTCCTCCTGGCGCCGCTGCATCCGCCCGAAGCGGATGTGGCTCAGGTTCTTGACCCACTCGAAATAGGAGACCGTCACGCCGCCCGCGTTGGCATAGAGGTCGGGGATGATCACCGTCCCCTTCTCGCGCAGGATCTCGTCGGCACCGGCGGTGATCGGGCCGTTCGCGGCCTCGATGATCAGCGGCGCCTTGATCCGCTTGGCGTTGCCCAGGTGGATCACGCCCTCCATCGCGGCCGGTACGAGGATGTCGCATTCTTCTTCCAGAAGCACGGCCCCGTCCTCGACGAAGGTGCCCTCCGGATAGCCCTTCACGCCGCCATGCTTGACGATCCAGCCGCGCACCGCCTCGATGTCGAGCCCTTGCTCGCTATAGATCCCGCCATCGCGCTCGATCACGCCAGTGACCTTCGCCCCGTCCTCTTCCGACAGGAACTTCGCCGCGTGGTAGCCCACGTTGCCGAGGCCCTGCACGATCACCCGCTTGCCGTCGAGCGACCCCGACAGCCCCGCCATCTTCACGTCTTCGGCATGACGGAAGAATTCCTGCAGCGCGTATTGCACGCCCCTGCCCGTCGCCTCGACCCGGCCCTGGATGCCGCCCGCGTGGATCGGCTTGCCGGTGACGCAGGCATTGGCGTTGATGTCGGTGGTGTTCATCCGGCGGTACTGGTCGGCGATCCAGGCCATCTCGCGCTCGCCGGTGCCCATGTCGGGCGCGGGCACGTTCTGCGAGGGGTTGATCAGGTCGCGCTTCGCCAGTTCGTAGGCGAAGCGGCGGGTGATCCGCTCGAGCTCGTCCATGTCGTATTCCCGCGGGTCGATGCAGAGCCCGCCCTTGGAGCCGCCGAACGGCGTCTCCACCAGCGCGCATTTGTAGGTCATCAGCGCCGCCAGCGCCTCGACCTCGTTCTGGTTCACGCTCAGCGCATAGCGGATGCCGCCCTTCACCGGCTCCATGTGCTCGGAATGGACGCTCCTATAGCCGGTGAAGGTGTGGATCGCGCCGCGAAGCCGGACCCCGAACCGCACCGTATAGGTCGCGTTGCAGACCCGGATCTTCTCTTCCAGCCCGTCGGGCAGGCTCATCAGCGAGACGGCCCGGTTGAACATCAGGTCGACGCTCTCGCGGAAGCCGGGTTCCTTGGTCCGTGTCTCGACGTTCATGAATGTCTCCCGAAAATGCCCATATTTGAGGCAGACTATGAACCGCCGTCTGTCCGGACGGAAGCCGAAAGTACTGTTCACATTTCCGCACCAGCACCGATTCTCTTTACCACGCCTCGGCCGGGCGCCGGGGATGATTGTCTTGCTGTCCCTGAACAATCCCGATCCAGCCCTGCGATCGTTCCGCCAAAGGCCTGATTACGCAGGCGCAACGGCAGGAAACCGCCCAAGTTTCGCCACAGAAATGCGAGAGGTTTACGCTTGCGAAATTGGGCGTGGTGCATGCCAAGCCTCCTGTTTGCGGCTCTGGATAAGGGCGGCGCGGGAAGCTGCGGCGAGCGAGGTTCGAAATGTTGGTTGCTCGGAACGAAATGGTGGCGGAAACCAGAAACAGGGCGCGCCGCGTCGGTCATCTTAGAAACAGCGTCTGGTGGGATGCCCGCCTCGCGGCCTTCCGCGCGGGTGACGACGGCTCCGTGACCAGCTTCTCGCTGTTCATCTTCCTGATGATGCTCTTCGTCGGCGGCATGGCGGTCGACCTGATGCGCTTCGAGACCGAACGCTCGGCTCTGCAAAACACGCTCGACGCCGCCTCGCTGGCGGCCACCAACCTGCGCTCCTCCTCGGACCCCGAGCAGCTGGTCGACGACTTCCTGACGAAGCGGGGCTACGATCCCGACCTGGCCACGGTGGTCGTGACCGAGGCGCGCTCGGGCGTGAACGAGGCGACCGGCGACGCCGGCACGCTCGCCGCGCGCAGCGTGACGGCGACCTACAATCTCTCGATGAACACCTTCTTCATGCCGTTCCTCGGCATCGACACCCTTGGAACCGCCGCTGCCGGCGCAGCCAAGGAGGGTCTGCAATCGGTGGAGATCTCGCTCGTGCTCGACGTCTCGGGCTCGATGAACGACGACGGCAAGCTCGACGATCTCAAGACCTCGGCGAAGAAATTCTTCGAGGACGTGATCGACCCCGATCGCGACGATTCTCCCGTCACGATCTCGATCGTCCCGTTCAACCACACGGTCCGGGTGCCGGAGTCGCTGCTCAGCCGGCTGAACACGGAAGGCACGATCGAGATCCCCGAGAAGGATCAAGCCAAATACGGCGGCGCGCTTACCCAGTACGACCGGACCAGCACGAAATCGAAATGTGTCCGGTTCATGGACGACGAGATGATTACCTCGTCGCTCGACGCCAACTACCTTCTCCTGCGCGCCATCACGCAGACGCAGGAACTGGACCGGATCACCTACCACTATTCCCATTACTACTGGACCGAGTGGTGCAAGAATTCCATGCCCGAGATCCTTCCCTACGGGACCGACGCGGACAAGCTCAACGCCTATGTCGAAGCCATGTCGGCCGACGGCGCGACCTCGAACGATACCGGGTTGAAGTGGGGCGTGGCGCTCCTCGATCCGGCCTTCCGCGACGTG
Source organism: Paracoccaceae bacterium (assembly GCA_050299695.1). Lineage (GTDB taxonomy): Bacteria > Pseudomonadota > Alphaproteobacteria > Rhodobacterales > Rhodobacteraceae > Ovoidimarina. Next base: position 16,802 of record JBNKWI010000061.1, on the reverse strand, counting down.
GTCTCCGACATGATCGCCGATGGCGACCTGCCTTCCGCCATCGGTGGCCGGCCCTACGATTACGACCCGACCAACTTCATGAAAGTCATCGTGCTGATGACCGACGGGAAGAACACGCAGCAATTCGACCTCGCCGACGACATGAAGAACGGGCCGAGCCGCGTCTGGTATTCGGCAACGGCTGCAAGCGAGACCGGAGACGGTTATTTCGTCGAGATGCCGAACAACTCGGCTGATAAGCGCTTCCTGCGCCCTGGCTCGATCAGCAGCAGCGGTTGGTGGGACTCGGGCTGGAAAAGCGACGGCACACTTGTCAGCGTCGGGACGCTGGAATCCTACCGCGATGTAAAGCAACTGAGCTATACCCAGCTTTATTCCGATTATCTCCCAAATACGCGCGACGTCGCCCGTTTGTTCTACGACATCAACTACGGCGACTCCGACGCGTATGACGCGCATCTCGACGCCACCCAAGCCGTGATCAACAACGGGGCCGACGGCAGGGCCGACGAGCGGATGTCCGGCAACCCGCGAAACAGCACCACCGAATACGGGCTCTGCGACGCGATCAAGGTGAACAACGACATCCTCGTCTTCACTATCGCGTTCCAGGCAGACGATGCCGCCAAGGCGGTGATGTCCGACTGTGCGACCTCGTCGAACTACTACTTCGACGCCCAGAACGGCGACGCGCTCGACGCCGCCTTCGAAACCATCGCGGGCACCATCACCAAACTGAGGCTGACCCAATGATCGGATCGCTCGCCCGACGCCTGCGCCGGTTCCGGCGCAGCGAGGACGGGAACTCGACGATCGAGTTCGTGATCCTGTTCCCCGCCTTCATCGGCATCTTCCTGGCCTCCTTCGAGTCCGGCATGATGATGGTGCGGAACGTGATGCTCGAGCGCGGTGTCGATCTCGCGGTGCGGACACTCCGGCTCACGTCGGTCGTGCCCGAATACGACGCCATCAAGCAGGATGTCTGCGACAACTCGGTCATCTTCCCCAACTGCATGGACCTCGTCCACGTCGAGATGGCCCCGGTCGACATGGACAACTGGGACATGCCCGGCGTGCCGAGATGCATCGACCAGGACCCGGAAACAGATGACAGCCTGAACGCCGTTACCGGCGGCGGAAACAACGAGCTGATGATCCTGCGGGTCTGCGCGCTCTTCAAGCCGTACTTCCCGGGTACGGTCCTCGGCATGCAGATGCCGAAATACTATGCTGACGACGGCGAGGAGAAATATGCGCTCATCGTCACGTCCGCCTTTGTGAACGAGCCGACGAGGTGACGCGATGAAGCTCCACGGACTCTCCCGACGCGCCACTGGCTTCTGGCGGAGCCAGGCCGGCGCGGTCTCGGTCGAGACGGTCATCATCTTTCCCCTTCTTCTCTGGGGATACGCGGCGATGTTCATCTACTGGGACGCGTTCAAGGCCAAGGGCATCAATCTGAAGGCAACCTACACGATCGCCGACATGATCGCGCGGGAGCCGGGCACCGATCCGATCGACGTGAACTTCGTCGACGGCATGAACACCGTGTTCAACTACCTGATCCGGAGCGACGAAGGGAACGACGTCCGCGTGAGCTTCGTCGACTATGTCAGCGACCCGCTCAACCCCGGGGCGGATCCCGACATGGTGCTCTGCTGGTCCTACGCGACCGGCGACTACGAAGGCCATGCCGACATCTCCGAGATCGAGGATCGGCTGCCGATGATGCCGGGCGGTGACAAGATGATCGTTGTCGAAACGCGGATGACCTGGTCGCCCCCCTTCGACTTCACGCTCGAACCGATCCTCGACACCCGCGACATGACCAACCTCGTCTTCGTCAGCCCCCGTTGGGCCACCCGGCTCGACTGGGACGGAGACGGCGACGGCGTGGCCGACAAGACGGCTTGCGAAGCCTAACCTCGGCGGGCGATATCTAGCGCGATCATCTCGGCCACCAGCTTGGCCTGATTGGCCGGGACGAGCCCGCCCACCCCGACCTTCCGCCCCCGGCGCCACCACAGGCCCGGCACCCAGGCAATGGTGGCCGCAGCATTCAGGCTGAGCAGGAAGCCGTTCGAGGGTTTGAAGGCGAAGGCCCCGCGATCGACGCGGTGGATGTTTTCGATTTCGGCGAGCACGCGCCCGTCGGGACCGGTCTCGCGCAAGACCCCACCGCGGTACTCCAGAACCACCGTCCCCGAGCGCCACAGCCAAACGGCCATTGCCATTGCCAGCGCTGCCGTTGCCAGGATCAGCACCCGTTCGGGCACCCCGTATGCACCCGAAATCCCGACATCGGCGACCATCGCCCCCAGCAACGCCACCGCGGCCGTTCCGACAACCCGCCGCGCGCCCGAGGCCGCCATCCGCACCGCGGGCTGCGTGGCGCCCGTCACCTCCGGTGTCAGGTCCAATGCGCCACCGCTCCGCCCGGAAGCGCCGCCCGCGCCCGTCCCGGCGCCTCATAGGCCAGCCCCTCGACGTCGCAGAACGCGACGATCCAGGCGTCGTCCATCAAGACAAAGTCGAGCACCGAGCCCAGGAACTCCGCATCCCCCGCCCGCGCGGCCAGATCGCCCGCCTGCGCCCCGGTCGCGTTCATGAAATGCGTCAACATCTCGGCATCGCCCGCAATCCAGGCAAGCGCCCGAAGCGCTAGGGTTTCGGCGGATTCCGGCGCAGGCACGTTCGCCCCCTTAATGTCACGAAAGGCTTTCTTAACTGTTGTAGACGAATACTCAACGGAAAGGTTGCAATTCGAAATGTGGGCGGCGAGGCAAAGATGTCAGGCAGGGTTCTGATCGCAGACGGATCGGCCACCAACCGCATTGCGCTCCGGGCAATCCTGCAGGCGGCCCGCTACGAGGTCCTCATCGCGGAAACCCGGGAAGACGCCCTGCGGATGGCCGCCCGGGCACGGCCCGTGGCCCTGCTCGTCGCCTCCGAACTGGCCGGCGGCGGCCTGCTCGCACGGATCTCCGGCAATCCGGCGACCTGCGACATTCCGGTGATCGTGCTCTCTGCCCCCGGCGACGCCAAGATGCGCCTCGCCGCGCTCAAGGCCGGCGCCGACGAGGTGCTGAGCCGGCCGCTCCACCCGCGCCTGCTCCTCGCCCGGATCCGCGGCGTGCTGCGCGAACGCCAGACCGCGCTGGCGCTCGCCGAACGCCAGGACACCGTCCGCGATCTCGGCTTCGCCGAGGCGCCCACCCAGTTCGGCGCCCGCGCCAAGGTCATGCTCATCGCGCGCGATGCCGCCTCCGGCGAGGCCTGGAAGGCGGCGCTTACCCCCTTCACCCGCGATTGCCAGTTCAGGATCCAGACCGCCGGCGCCTTCGGCGTCACGGCCAGCGACCGCAACGGCGACGTCTACCTGATCGAGGCCGACCCGGACGCACCGGCCGATTCCATCGGCCTCCTCGCCGACCTCCGCGCCGGCAGCGCGACGCGACACGCCGGCATCGTGGTGATCCACGCGCCCGGCGATCCCGACACCGCCGCGATGGCGCTCGACGTAGGTGCGAACGATGTGGTCGATGCCCGCGTCGCGCCCGAGGAATTCGGCGTCCGGATCGAGACGCAGATCGTCAACAAGCGCCGCGGCGACTCGCTCCGCACCTCGGTCGACGAAGGCCTCCGTCTCGCCATGGTCGATCCGCTGACCGGCCTCTTCAACCGCCGCTACGCGCTCACCCACGCCAACCGGCTGGCGCGCGAGAGCACGCCCGGCCGGACGCTCGGCGTGATCGTCGCCGATATCGACCGCTTCAAGCAGGTGAACGACAATTTCGGCCACGCCGCCGGCGACGCGGTGCTGCGCGAAGTCGGCTGGCGGCTCTCCGAGAACGTCCGCGGCAAGGACACCGTGGCGCGGATCGGCGGCGAGGAATTCCTGATCCTGCTCCCCGATGCCGAGGCCCAGGCGGTGCCCGCCGCGGCCCACCGGCTCTGCGCGCTGATCAAGGAAAGCCCGATCCGCCTCCCCGACGGGCGGCCGCCGATCACCGTGACGATCAGCCTCGGCGTGGCGCTCGCGGGCCCCGGCGAATCCGTGGAAGCGGTGATCGAACGGGCCGACAAGGCGCTCTACGACGCCAAGGCCGCCGGGCGCGACACCGTCACGGTCTCTGGCCAGGCCGCCGCTTAGCCCGGCCTCAGGGCCTTCCCCCGCGCCGCAACGACCTTTCCAGCCGGTCGGCATAGGCGGCCCGCTCCGCCTGCGGCATCGCCTCGAGACGGTCCAGCAAGAGCCGCTCGCCCGCCGCCTGCCGCGCCGCCGCGACACCACGCTGCTCGGCCAGGATCTCCTGCACCGCCTCCCGATCGAATTCCGTGGATCTGAGCGCGGCAAGCAGCGCCTCGAACCGCTCGCGCAACTTCCTGCGGTCCCCGCGCAACCCGCCCGGCTCCTCTCGCAGCTCGGCGATCACCGCCCGCCGGTCCTCGCGGTCGAGCGCCATCACGAAGGGCGCGCCGCCGAAATCGCGCGCCACCCGCCGCTCGCGGTCCGGCCCGCCGCGGATCAGCGCCCCCACGACCAGCCCGGCGACCAGCAGGTTGACCGCCAGCGAGATCACCAGCGTGACGCGCATCCAGCGCCGCGCCGCGCCCTTCGGTGTCGCCGTCTCGGCCATGTCACCCATCCTCCAGAAGCGCGAGCCCGTAACCCGGCCCGAGCTCGCCCAGTTCGTAGCTGTCCGACGACGAGAGGTCGTCGAAACCGCTCAGCGTCGTCGCCGGCACCGCGATACCGATGGCGAGTCCGGCCAGCGCCGCCGTGGCGAGCCCTGCCCCCGCGCGCCAGCCGCCGAGCGCGGCCAGCAAGCCGCGCCAGCCGGGCTCGGCCGGCACCACAACGGGCCGCCGCGCCTCCATCTCGGCCAGCGCATCCGCCTCGATCCGCGCCAGAAGCGCGTCGGAAGGCGCCAGCCCCTGCTGCCGCCCCGCCTCGAAAAAGCGCTCAAGAGGATCGTCGCTCTCAGCCATCTTCATATCCCAATTCCTCGCGCCGCCCCGAAAGCGCCGCCGCCAGGGCCCGCTTGCCGCGAGCCGTCAGACTCTCCACCGCCTCCACGCCGATGTCCATGATCCGGGCAATCTCGGGGTTGGAGAGCCCTTCGAGATGCCGAAGCACCACCGCCTGGCGTTGCCGCTCGGGCAGCGCGTCGAGCGCCGCCTGCAAGGCTCGCGCCCTGTCGGTCTCGGTCATCGCCGCCACCGCGCCGGGCCGCCCGTCCGCCGGATCGCCCGCCGCTTCGAGCGGCGCCTGCCGGCGCCCCTTGCGTTGCCGGTCGATGCAGAGATTGGCCGCAACCCGGTAGAGCCAAGTGGTCACCTTCGCCTCGCCCTGCCGCCATTCGGGCGCGATCCGCCAGAGCCGGAGCATTGCTTCCTGCGCCACGTCTTCAGCCTCGGCCCGGTCGCTCAGCATCCGGCCCGCATAGGCAACGAGCCGCGGCGCCAGCCGCCGGGTCAGGATCGCCGCCGCCGTCGGGTCGCCGTTGCCATAGGCAACCAGCAGCGCCTCGTCCGGCGTGGCGTCGTCTGTCTCGCGGGGCGCGGTCATCCTGCCTCAGAGCTATCCCCTCGCGGCACCAGCGTCCACTTGCACGGCAGGCGGGCCGGAGCCCGCCCGCCGTCCCCGCGTCAGTTCCGCATCCAGCGGCGGCCATGGTCACCGCGCCCGCCTTCCTCGCGATGGCCGCGCATCTCGGCCCGGCGTTCCTTCATCGCCTCGAATTCCTCGAGGCTGATCGCGCCGTCGCCATCGGCGTCGAGCCGCGCGAACATCCGGCCCTCGTCCATCGGACCCCGCGGGCCCCGCGCCTCGAGCACGTCACGCGAGAGCGTGCCATCGCCGTCGGCATCGAGCCGGTCGAACATCTCGGCCGCCCGTTCCGTCGCCCGCGCCACCGCCTGCGCGGTAAACTCCTCGAGCGTCACCACGCCGTCGCCATCCGCGTCGACCTCGGCGAAGCGGTTCGCGCGGAACGCCTCGATCTCGGCCTGGGTGACCTTGCCGTCGCCATCCGCATCGAGCATCTCGAATGTCGGCCGCCGGCCCTCGCCCTCGGGGCCGCCCGGGCCGCCCATGCCTTGCGCGGCCAGCGGCACCGCCGCGGCGGTCAAGAACAGGCCGGCGATCAGGGTTGTCTTCATCATTGCTCTCTAGTCCTTCCTTGGTCAGATGCGGCGGCGCTTTCCCGCTGCATTCGACATCTCAAACGGGCAGGTCCGCCGGTTCCGTCGCCGCTCGCGCGAAAAATCTGTGACATCGCGCCGCAAGGACGATCTGCGACATTCCCTTCGGCCCCGGAGGCTGACATTCCGGGTCGGAACGAAGAGTAGAGGAGCAAGGCGCAATGGCCGACGGAAGCCACCACGCGCGAGCGGAGACAGCGGCCGCCGAGGAGCGGCCGCTCCGCCCGGCGCTCCTGCGCGGCTGGCGCCGCCGCTGCCCGCAATGCGGCGCCGGGCCGATGCTCAAAGGCTATCTCAAGGTGCGCGACGCCTGCCCGGTCTGCGGCGAGGCGCTCCATCACCACCGGGCCGATGACGGGCCGGCCTATCTCACGATCCTGATCGTCGGCCATATCATGGCCCCCTCGATCCTCATCGTCTTCACGGTGTTCCGCCCCGAGCCGATGATCCTCGCGACCGGTTTCACCATTGGCTGCGTCGCGCTTTCGCTCTACCTGCTGCCCCGGCTGAAGGGCGCTCTGGTGGCCTTCCAATGGGCGAAGAGGATGCATGGATTCGGCACCGGATAAGACAAGGGTCCGCGACGCGGCGACGGTGATCCTCGTGCGCGACGCCGGCACCGCGCCGGCGATCCTGATGGGCCAGCGCGGCAGCGGCGCCGCCTTCATGCCGAACAAGTTCGTGTTTCCCGGCGGCGCGGTCGATCCCGCCGACGCCGCCGTGCCGCTCGCTGCGCCCCTGCCCGATCCCTGCCGCGCCCGCGCCGACGAGGGCCCCGGCGCCGATGCGCTGGCTGTCGCCGCGATCCGCGAGCTCTGGGAAGAGACCGGTCTCGTCCTCGGCCGCAGCGCGCCTTGGCCCGACGCGCCGCCCGACTGGCAGGGCTTCGCCGCCACCGGCCACCGCCCCGACGCCTCGGCGCTCTGCTTCGTGTTCCGCGCGATCACGCCGCCCGGCCGACCGCGCCGCTTCGACGCGCGGTTCTTCCTCGCCGATGCCGGGAGGATCGCCGGCGACGCGGGAGATTTCTCCCGCGCTTCCGACGAACTCGGCCATCTGCAATGGGTGCCGCTCGGCGAGGCGCGCCATTTCGACCTGCCCTTCATCACCGAGGTGGTGCTGGCCGAGATCGCCGCCCGGCTGCCCGACCTCGCGCCGCCCGAAAGCGTGCCGTTCTTCTCGAATGACGACGAGGAAACGTTGTTCTTGCGGATCGGCGGACGGCTATAGCGGATCCGACCTAGCCGCCCAGGACCAGAAGCAGGATCGAGGCCGTCAGGACCGCCATCCCCCGCACTTCGCGTCCCGAGATCCGCTCGCCGAACACCAGTACCGAGGCGAGCATCGAGAACGCGATCTCGACCTGCCCCAGGGCGAAGACATAGGCCGCGTTCTGCAGCGCGAAGGCGGTGAACCAGCCGAAGCTCCCCAGCATCGAGAAGAGGCCCACCAGCCCCGCCACCCGCCAGGCGCCGAGCACCGCGCGCACCTGTCCCGGCTCGCGCCAGAGGAGCCAGAGGCCCAGCACCGGCGTCTGCGCCAGCGTCACCACGGCAAGCGACGCGCCCGCCCGGAGCACGGTGTCGCCGCCTTCGAGCGCCAGCACCGCGCCGCGATAGCCCACCGCCGAGGCGGCGAAGAACAGCCCCGACAGAAGCCCGAGCCCCGCCGAAGGCGTCGCGAAACGCCGCCAGCCGCGCGACGCCTCCCCGGGCGGGTCCGACAGGAGCAGCACCGCCGCGAAACCGAGCGCGATCGCCACGGCCCCCGCCGCGCTCACCCGGTCGCCGAGAACGACGAAGCCCGCCAATGCCGTCAGCATCACCTCGGTCTTCTTGAGCGCGATCCCCACCGCGAAATTCCGCCGCCCGAACAGCGCCACCACGCAGAGGGTCGCGAGGATCTGCGTCAGCCCGCCGGTCAGCGCATAGACCCAGAAGCCCGGCCCCGCCGCAGGCAGCCCCTGCCCGCTCGCCCGGCCGTAGACCCAGGCCACCAGCGCCACCAGGGGCGCCGAGAAGGCGAAGCGGGCCCAGGTCGCGCCGCCGGTCGACAGGCTGGTCGTGCGCAGATGCTTCTGCGCCATGAAGCGCAGCGTCTGCGCCGCGGTGGCGGCGATCGTGATCGGGATCCAGGCGTCCATCCGCGCCTCTCTGGCACGGGCGACGCCGGGCCGCCAGCGTCAGCGCGGGTAGAGCGGGTGCGGCACCGGGTCTTTCCGGCGCAGGAAATGCCGCGCGAAGACCTCGCCGTAGGAGCGGAAGACGTAGCCGCCATTTCGCCTGACGTAATGCGCCCGGTTCGCCCGGTAGAGAGCGGGCAGCGCGTACCAGGGCACCCGCGGGTGGATGTGGTGGACGACATGAAGGTTGTTGTTGAGGAACAGGAACGCGAGCGGCCCCCGGTCCTCGACGATCGCGGTGCGCCCGCTCGCCCGGTCATGAGCCTGGTGCTCGAGGAACGTGCGGATCTTCAGAAGCGCCATCGCCCCGTAGGAGGCCAGGAGATAGGCCCAGAGCGGCATCGGCGAAACCGCCACCGCCTGAAGCACCACGCCCGCCTGCGGCGCGTGCCAGAGCCAGGCGTCCCGCACCGCGCGGTCGCCGGCCCGGATCGCGGCGATATCGGCGCGGGTGAAGACGAAAAGGCTGATCGCCGGCCCCAGCACCAGCCGCCCCAGAAGCGTATTGTTGAAGGACAGGATCCCCCGCTGCCAGCCCGGAAGCCCGGCCCAGACCGCCGGGTCGAGATAGTTCGATTCCGGATCGTCATAGGGATCGGTCAGGACCGCGTCGTTGTGATGCGCCAGATGGGTGTCGCGGAACCGTCCGAGCGGCACGAAGAGGACCAGGCAGGGAAAGACCAGCGCCTCGTTCAGTCGCCGCCATCCTGGGAATGGATGGCCATGCACCACCTCGTGGCTCAAGGATGAATGCAGCGCCGCGACGAAAGTTGTCACGATCACCGCCATCCAGAGCGACAGCGTCGGCAGGACCACGATCCCTAGGGCCCAGACCGCGTAAACCATTGCCGCGAGGGCCAAAGTCGGCCACTCGATCTTCGCCAAACTGCTCCGCACTGGCACCTCCGTACCCTGTCCCCCGACACACCCTCCTGACAAATATCCTGACACTGGACGGACCCACGCGGAATTCCGTATATAGGCAACATAAATTCATCAGTGTTTGGTAAATTCATCAACAATGACAAAAATGGACAAACGCGACCGCGCGGCGCTGTTCCGCCGCCGCCTCGCCCGGGCGATGCAGGACAGGGGCGAGACCCAGAGCGGCCTCGCCCGCGCCGTGGGCGTCGACCGCTCGACGATCTCGCAGCTTCTCTCGGGCACCGATCCGCGCCTGCCCAACGCCCATGTCGCCGCGCAATGCGCCATGGCGCTCGGGATCTCGTCGGACTGGCTCCTCGGCCTCTCCGACCGCCCCGAGCAGGCCGCCGACATCCTCGCCGCCTCGCTCGAGATGCCCTCGGCGCAGCGCGACCTTGCCGACGAGCGGATCTACGAATGGCATCGCGAAGCCGCCGGCTACAAGATCCGCCATGTTCCCGCGCGGCTGCCCGACCTCCTCAAGACCCCGGACATGCTGCGCTGGGAATACACGCCGAACCTCGCGCGCACGACCGAACAGGCGATCGGCGCCTCGGGCGACCGGCTCGGGCTCCTGTTCAACACGCTCTCGGATTACGAGATGGCGGTGCCTCTCTTCGAGATCGACAGCCTGGTGCGCGGGGAGGGCTATTACCGCACGCTCCCCGACGATATCCGCCGGGCGCAGATCGACCAGTTCCTCGCACTCCACGACCAGCTCTACCCGAAGCTCCGGGTGTTCCTGTTCGACGCGCGCCGGCTCCACTCAGCGGCGATCACCGTTTTCGGCCCGCTCCTCGCAGCACTCTATCTCGGCCAGCACTATCTCGTGTTCCGCGACACCGAACGGATTACCGCGCTCAGCCGGCATTTCGATGGGCTGGTGCGCGAGGCCTCGGTCTCGGCCAGGAACTTCCCGCAGCATATCCGCGCGGTGGAGCGCGAGAGCCGGCAGGTCTAGGGCAGCCGCGCCCGCCTGCCCTCCGGTCCAAAGACGCGCGAAGCCGGGCGAGCGCCTGCCCGTGGGATGGCGCAGTAACGGCTGTTCGAGGGCACTTTATGGTGCAACCCCGCCGTACAATCGTTCGGCGCGGGATCGCTCCACAGCGCCAGCCCGCCGGGACGGGCAGGCGCTCGCCCGGCGGCCCTGCGGGCCTTGATTCCGGACGGGAGCAACCCTCTGCCGATGCACGGACAAACCGATTTGGGTAGCCCCCTAGCGCACCTGCACCGTCGGCACGAGCTTCGTCACGTCATACCCATTGAAATCAAGCACTTCCAGCGCCGCCCTCAACCGGTCCTGCGAGATCACCGGGTCCCGGTTCAATATCCATCCCGCACGGCCCGAGGGCACGCCCACCACCGCCGTCCGATAATCCGCATCGACCCAGAGCACCCAGTACGGCCCCGCGACAGGCACGCCCTCGAGCCGCACACCGAGCCGCCCCGGCCCCACCAGCTCCGCCGTCCCGGCGATCTCGCGCAAGGGACCGTCGGGCGCGCCCTCATGGCAGGCGTTCCGGACCGAAAGCCGCCCGTCCGGCAACAGCCCGTATTCGGCCGTCACCGCGGCACAGCCCTCCTGGAACGGCACCGGAAACCGCGCGATCTCGTACCAGAGCCCGGCATAGCGCACGGGGTCGAAATCGGCCTGCGACGAAATCGGCGCCGAGGCGTCGCGATAGGACGTCGCCACCAGACCGCATCCCGCAAGCAGCAGGCAAAGAAGCGCCGCGCCCCTCACTTCACGCAGACCGTGCTGCGCGCGCCGGTCACGCCCAGCACCTCGTTACAGCCCAGAAGCGGTGTCACCGGCGCACAACTCTTCGACCGCGCCAGGCAGAACCCGCTGCAATCGCCGTCGCGGGTGCAGGCCTTGCCTGCGTCCTTCGTCGGCCGGTAGCAGAGGAACAGGCCGGGCGACGGCCCCTCGCCCCAGCGCCCGCCATCGGCCAGGCAGGCGATCTCCTGCGAGGCCACCCTTGCCTCTCCCACGGGCGGCAATTCGCCCGTACTCTCCTTGCAGGCGCCCAACGCCAGAAGCGCGGCCAGCATCAGGCCCGCACGCGCACGCATCGCCGATCCGATCATCCGAGACCTCTCATCCACGGCCTCACTCTGCCGGAGAAACCGGCGCGATGCACGCGGGCGAATTCAGAACGGGAACGGATGTGCCCGATGCGCCGCGTCGATCTCCTCCAGCACCGCCGGATCGAGCGTCAGCGCGCCCGCGCCCAGCGCCGTCGCGAGCTGCGCCTCGCTGGTCGCGCCGAAGATCGGCACCGTCGGGAAGGGCCGCGTCAGGCACCAGGCGATCGCCATCTGCGCGGGGTCGAGCCCGTGCCGTCTCGCGATGTCGAGATAAGCCGCGACCGCCGGAAACACCCTTTCGGTCACCCGCCCGCCCAGCGTGCCGTTCAGCCGCATCCGCGACCCCTCGGGGCAGGCGCCGTCCTGATACTTGCCGGTGAGGAGCCCGGTGGCGAGCGGCGAGAAGGCGAGCAGCGTCACGTCCTCGTGCAGGCCGACCTCGGCCAGGTCGGTGTCGTAGTTCCGGCAAAGGAGCGAGTATTCGTTCTGGATCGAGGCGATGCGCGGCCCGCCCGTGGCCTCTGCCGCCTTCTGCCATTGCATGGTGCCCCAGGCGCTCTCGTTCGACAGGCCGAAGGCGCGGATTTTCCCTTCTTGGACAAGGCCCTTGAGCCTATCCATGATGGCGATCATGTTTTCGGTCTCGGCCGCGCGGTCCTGTTTCGACGGATCGAAGCTCCACATCTGCCGGAAATGGTAGGAACCCCGGTTCGGCCAGTGCAGCTGGTAGAGATCCACGTAGTCGGTCCGCAACCGCCGGAGCGACCCCTCCAGCGCCCGGGTCAGCGTTTCGGGCGTCACCGGCTGGCCAGGCCGCAGGATCTGCCCGAGCCCCGTCACCTTGGTGGCCAGCACCAGATCGCCGCGCCGCCCGGTCTTGGCGATCCAGGTGCCGATGAACTCCTCGGTCCGCCCCGCCGTCTCGGCCCGGACCGGGTTCACCGGATACATCTCGGCTGTGTCGAGGAAATCGAGCCCGTGGTCGAGCGCGATGTCGATCTGCCCATGCGCCTCGGTCTCGCTGTTCTGGCTGCCCCAGGTCATTGAGCCGAGGCAAAGCGCGCTCACCGGGATCCCGGTCCGGCCGAGGGTGGTTCTTTTCATCGTCTGTCCCGTTCCGGAATTTTCGTTGCGGCGGGACAGTAGCGGCCCCGCCAGCGGGAACAAGGGCGCCCCTTGAGAACACAAGGAGAACATCCTATCCTTTCCCCATGTCCCGCGCCGTCGCACCGCATCTCCTGACCGGCCATCGCCGCCCCGCCGGCGCCGCCCCCGGCCCGCGCTTTCTCGGCCCGCTCGGCCTCGCTCCGGCCCGGGCGCACGAGATCTGCGGCCCGGCGCGGCGCACCCTCGCCCTCACCATCGGCCGCGCCATGACGGGCGAGATCTTCTGGATCCGCCCCGCCTGGGCACCAGACCGGCTGAACGGCGCGGCCGTGGCGACCTGGCTCGACCCGGGCCGCATCACCTTCCTGAGCCCGGTCCGGGCCGAGGACCTGCTCTGGTCGATGGAGGAAGTGCTGCGCGCGGGCTGCGTGCCGCTCGTGGTGGCCGACCTGCCCGAGCCGCCCGGCCTCACCCCGGTGCGCCGCCTGCATCTCGCCGCCGAGACCGGGGCCGAGACCGGCCGCGCCCCCGTCGGCCTGATCCTCACCCCCGGACGGGGCGGCGCGCCCGGTGTCGAGAGCCGCTGGTCCTTCGCGCCGCGCCACGGGCCCCGTGGCCGCTCGGCCTGGACGCTCACCCGGCTGCGCGCCCGGCGCGACCCGCCCGCAACCTGGGAGGTGACCCCGGCGCGGGGCGGCGGCCTCGCCCTCGGCCCCCGTTATCCATTCACCGAAATATGACTACCCAAGATCCGCAGACGCCCCTAAACATCGACCGATGAAAAACAAATCCGCTCTCCTCGCCCTCGCGCTCCTCGCCGCCACCCCCGCCGCCGCGGCGCCCGTCGCCTACAGCCTCGACAAGGAGCACTCGGTGGTGGGCTTCGGCTACAACATGGCCGGACAGGACGCGCACGGCACGATGCCCGTCGCCGCCGCCCAGGTGGTGCTCGACCTCGACCGCCCCGCCAACAGCCGCGTCGATGCCACGATCGACGCTGCCCATGCCCAGGCCGGGCTGTTCCTCGCCACCCAGGCGATGCAGGGCGCCACGGTGCTCGACACACGGAACCACCCGACGATCAGCTTCCACTCGACCCGCGTCGTCCCGCAGGGCGACGGCGCCCAGGTCACCGGCGACCTGACGATCCGCGGCGTCACCCGCCCGGTCACCCTCACCGCACGGATCTACCGCCAGAAGGGCACCCAGGCGGGCGACCGTGACAAGCTCTCGATCCATCTCGCCGGCGATGTCAGCCGCGCCGCTTTCGGGGCCGGCGGCTATCCCGACGTGGTGGGCGACAAGATCACGCTCGACATCCTGACGCGGATCGACCGGGCGACGAACTAGCACGGCCGCCTTGCGCATGCCCGGGAAGTAACGCAGGCTCGGCCCCGGAAACATGCGGAAACCGCCATGTCCGGGGCGTCCCAGATCCCATCTCGCACCGACGACGCCGGCCCCGGCCGGGCGCATCGGGCCGGCCGCTAGGTGGCGCTGCGCCCCGCCTTGCGCATCGCGGCGACGCTCGCGGTCGCCGTCCCGCTCCTGATCCTCGCGCATCGCCTCGGCATTTGGATCGAGCACTGGCTCGCCGCCGAACTGATGCCCCACGACAAGGCGATCCGCGCGACGATCTTCTTCGCCTTCCTGACCTACACGCTCCTCATGGCGCTCCCCTTCGTGCCCGGCGTCGAGATCGGCCTCGCGCTCATCGCGATGTTCGGTGCGCGGGTGGTCCCCCTGGTCTACGGCGGCACGGTGCTCGCGCTCACGCTCTCCTTCCTCGCCGGGCGGCTGATCCCGCAAGCAAGCGTGATCCGGATCCTCGCCGTGCTCCGGATGCGCCGGGCCGCCGCGCTGCTCGAAAGCCTCGACGGGCTCGCCCCGGAAGCGCGGCTCGCAGCCCTCCTGCGCGCTCCCTCCCCACGGCTCGTGCCACGGCTCCTGCGCCACCGGCACCTCGCGCTCGCCGCCGCGTTCAACCTGCCCGGCAACAGCCTCGTCGGCGGCGGCGGCGGGATCGGCCTCGCCGCCGGCTTCTCGCGCCTGTTCGGCTTCGCCGACTACGTCCTCACCGTCGCGCTCGCCGTCGCGCCGGTCCCGGTGATGGTGCTGCTGTTCAGTCGTTGAAAGGCACATCAAGTCGCGATCGGAAGCCGCGGCATCGCCTATCCCGTCACCGGCACAACATCCACCGCCTGCTTCGTGCTGTGCGCTCCCAGCCCCCGCATCGCCCCCAGGACCGGGGCCACGTCGTCGTAATCCCGGCCATAGCCCACCGTCAGGTGGTCGGCGCCGCTCATCCGCCCGTTGGTCGGATCGTACTCGATCCAGCCCATCTCGCCACCCACCCAGGCGCGCACCCAGGCATGCATCGCATCGGCGCCCTCGAGCCTCGGCTGGCCCGGCGGCGGATCGGTGCGCAGGAAGCCCGAGACATAGCCCGCCGGCACGCCCAGCCCCCGCAGCGCCGCGATCATCACATGGGTGAAATCCTGGCAGACCCCGCTCCGCGTGGCGAAGGCGATCTCGGCCGGCGTGTCCACATCGGTCGCCTCCGGATCGAAATTCATCTCCCGGTTCAGCGCCTCGCCCACCGCCACCACGGTCTGAAGTGCGCTCATCGACGGGTCCACCCAGCCGCGCACCGCCGCCATCAGGTCGGGCCAGGCCGTCGCCCGCCGCGACCGCGCCGCGAAATGATGCGGCGAGAACGATCCGATGTCGCGATACTCCGCCAGCTCCGCGGCGAGGCGCGGCAGCGTCGGCGAAATGTCGAATTCGGACTCGAAGGCTGACCGGTCGATCCGGGCGACCAGCCTCACCGTGAACGCGTCGATCGGATCGTGCCACATCACCGAGGTGGTGGCGTTGCCGAAGAAATCGACCCCGTCGAAGCGCTCCGTGGGCAGGGGATCGACCGCGAGCAGCCGCGAGAGCACGCGCTGGTTGTTCGGAATGTCGTGCGGCAGGAGCCGGAACAGGTTCCGCGAATGGTCGGACGGCGCCTCGTAGTCGTAGCTGATGGTCAGGTTGACGTCGTAGAGCATACCATCACCTCAGATAGGTCTGGGTGATCCGGTCCGAGACCTGGAACAGCGTGCCGCGGATCCCGGCCAGCTCCTCCTGCGTCACCTCGTCCGGCAGCGCCACCGCGAGCCGCGTCGTGAGCGGCATGATCCCGCGCAGGATCGGCCCCGGCCGGCCACCCTCCGAGGCGTTCGGCAACTCCTCCAGCAGCCGCCGGAGCTGGTTCAGCTGGAACAGCACCGAGCGCGGGTTGTCGGCGTCGAGCGCCAGAAGATCGACCACCGTGTCGCGGTTCGTCGCCACCCGGTAGCGGCGCTGATGGGTGATGACGCTGTCGCCCACCTCCACGGCAAGGTCCAGCGCGCCGGGCGGCAGCTCGGGTTCGGTGAAGGCCACCAGCATCGAGACCAGCGCGTCGGCCCGCTCGATCGCGCGGCCGATCGACAGGAAACGCCAGCCGGAGAACCGGTACATGTTCTCGTGGACGAGGCCGGAAAACCCGGTGATCTTCCTGAGCAGCACCCCCATCGCCCGGGCGGCATCGTCGCCGGGCCGGGCGGTCTCCACCATCCCGTGCACCGATTGCGCCAGGTCCTTCAGCGCCAGCCAGCCATCGGTGGAGAACTGGTCGCGCACCTTGAACGAGCAGTTCTGCGCCATGTCGATCCGGTCGATCAGCGCCTCGGGCACCGGCCGCGTCGGTTCGAGGCCGATCAGTGTCATGTAGTCGGAGAGCGCCGTCAGCAGCCGGTCGTCCGGCCCCGGCGCGGCGGCGAGGCGCAGGTGATAGGCGCGAATGAGCCGCGTCGCGTCCTCGCAGCGTTCGACATAGCGGCCGAGCCAGAACAGGTTGTCGGCCGCCCGCGACGGCAGCGTGCCTTCGCCGCTTCGCCGGAACTCGCCTTTCGGGCTCTCCACGAGGCTCGGCTGCGGCACCGGATTGTCGGAGACGATCCAGACATCCGAGACAGCGCCGCCGCTCTGCATCGAGAGCGTGGTGGTGTCGCCCTCGAGCCCGATCCGTGCATAGCCGCCCGGCATGAAGGTCCAGCCGTTCGACCCCCGCGCCGCGAAGACCCGGATCGTCATCGGCCGGGGACGGAGCTCGCCGCCCGCCTCGGTCTCGCACCAGGCCGGCGTGGTCGAAAGCGTGACCGCCTCCTGACCCACCAGTTCCTCGGCCCCCGAGCGCAGCCATTCGGCAATCGGCATATGTGCCGCCTTCCGGAGCCGCCCGCCCAGTGCCGTGGCGGCATCC
>JBNKWI010000060.1:0-21795 GCA_050299695.1 Paracoccaceae bacterium | reverse complement strand
AAACCCCTGATAATCGGCCTGTTCGCCGCCGGGATCCTCGGGCGCGATCCGCATCGGCCCTTCCAGCGCGCGCACCACCGACACTCCGGTCACGTCGCGCATCAGGAGCTGATAGCCCCAGACCGCCAGGCCGACGATCAAGAGGAAGGACACCGCCGCGCCGGCCCAATTCATCAGCGCGCCGACCGGGATCGGCCGCTGTTCGAAGGGCGCGGACTCGCCCTCGTCGAAATATGTCGTCATACCGCCTCGCTCGCCCGCCGATGCGTGCCGGGGGCTGTCTTGCCTTTTGCCTCGACGCCGGCGGCGGCGCCGTTGGTCAGCGCATTTCTTCCGCGGGAGTCACGCCCAAGATACCCAATCCGGCCGAAATAACAACGGCAACGGCCCTGGGCAGCGCGATTTTCGCAGCGGTCGCCTCGGGGTCGTCCTCGTGCAGGAAGCGGAGTTCGGGGTGTTCGTTGCCCTTGTTCCAGAGCGCGTGGAAGTCCGAAGCGAGCTCGTACAGGTAAAAGGCGACCCGGTGCGGCTCGTGGTTGCGCGCGGCGATCTCGACGAGGCGCGGCCATTCGGCGATCTTGCGGGCCACGGCCCATTCGGCGGGATCGGAAAGCACCGGGTGGTCGGAGAGCGGCAGGCCCGCGGCCTCTGCCTTGCGGATCACCGAGCGGATGCGGGCATGGGCGTATTGCACGTAGAAGACCGGGTTGTCCTTCGACTGCTCGGTCACCCGGGCGAAGTCGAAATCGAGGGGCGCGTCGTTCTTCCGCGTGAGCATGTGGAAGCGCACCACGTCGGGGCCGACCTCGTCGACGACATCGCGGAGGGTGACGAAGGTCCCTGCCCGCTTCGACATCTTGTAGGGTTCGCCGTTCTTGAAGAGCCGCACCAGTTGCGTGAGCTTGATGTCCACCGGCACCGATCCGTCCGACAGAGCAGAAACTGCCGCCTTCATCCGCTTCACGTAGCCGCCGTGATCGGCGCCGAAGATGTCGATCAGCTCGTCGAAGCCGCGCGCGATCTTGTCGTAGTGATAGGCGATGTCGGGCGCGAAATAGGTCCAGGCGCCGTCCGATTTCTTGATCGGCCGGTCGACGTCGTCGCCATGGGCGGTCGAGCGAAACAGGGTCTGTTCGCGGGGTTCCCAGTCCTCGGGCATCTTGCCCTTGGGGGGCTCCAGCGTGCCGCGATAGATCAGGTCCTTCTTCTCGAGCGTCTTCAGCGCCGCCTCGATGCGGCCGGTGCCGTAGAGCGACTTCTCGGAGAAATAGACGTCCATCTCGATGCCGAGGGCGGCGAGATCCTCGCGGATCAGCTCCAGCATGCGCTGGGTGGCGAACTCGCGGACCTCGGCGAGCCAGTATTGCTCGCCCTTGTCGAGAAGCGTGGCGCCATAGGCCTCCTTGAGCGCCTCGCCCACGGGCACGAGGTAATCGCCCGGGTAGAGCCCCTCGGCGATCTCGGGTTCCAGCCCGTGCGCCTCGCGGTAGCGCTCGTAGGCCGAGCGGGCCAGCGTATCGACCTGGGCGCCGCCGTCATTGATGTAGTATTCGCGGGTCACCTCGTAGCCCGCGGCGGCGAGGAGGCTGCAGAGCGCGTCGCCGAAGACGGCGCCGCGGGTATGGCCCACATGGAGCGGTCCGGTCGGGTTCGCCGAGACGTATTCGACATTCACCTTCACATGGGCGCCCATGCCGGAATGGCCGAAGCTTTGCCCCGCGTCGATCGCCTCGGAGACGATGTCGTGCCAGCACTGGCCGTCGAGGATCAGGTTGATGAAGCCCGGCCCCGCCACCTCGGCCACGGCGATGCGCGGGTCGGACTTGAGCCGCTTCGCGAGGTCTTCGGCGATCTCGCGGGGTGCAATCCGCGCGGGCTTCGCCAGCACCATCGCGGCGTTGGTCGCCATGTCGCCATGGGCGGTATCGCGGGGCGGTTCCACCGCGACGGCGCCGTAGCTGAGGCCGGTGGGCAGGGCACCATCGGCCACCATGGCGTCCAGGGTTTCGACGACGAGGGTGCGGATATCGGAGAACAGGTTCATGAACAGCCTCTTACCACCGGCGGCGGCGCGGTCAACGGAGAGCGCCCGCCGGAAGGCCCATAAGGGGAGTATCCACCCTGGGTTGGATTGCCGGTCCCGCGTCACAGGGGGCAGAGTGGCGGCGTGGTCGGGGCGTTGTGAACGGATTTGGTGTGCCAAAGATGAAATCTCCTACGCTTGACCCGGGCCCCCGCCGGGTAACGACGATGTCCCGCGTCTTCCTGGGCGCTGCCACCCTTGCCCTTGCCGCCGCCTTCACCGTGGCGCCGACGGTTTTCGCACCGGACGGGCTGGGCGATGCCGCCTACGCAAAGGGCGGCAACGGCAAAGGCGGCGACAAGGGGAACGGCAAGGAAAAGTCGTCCTCGAATGGCGGCGGCGCGTCCAAGGCCGCGTCTTCCGGCGGCGGCAATCGCGGCCAGCAGAAGAAGGCCGAGCGCACCGCCTCGGCGTCGGGCGACGACGCCGGCCTCGCCCCGAACCAGAAAGGCCGCTGGAACGCCGCCCACGCGAACCAGGCGGCGCTCGACGCCCATATCCGCAACGGCAATTTCAACGGCACCATCGGCGCCCTGTCGCAGTACCAACTGGCCGCCAAGGCTGCGAGCGGCGCCGAACTGACGCCCGAGGAGCAGGCCGCGCTCGACGGTCTGGTCGGCGAGGTCCCCGAGGTCGAATTCACCGATGACGAGCTCGAGACGCTCCTGAACGGCGAAAGTGCCGAGGGCGCCCCGGTGTTCGACGTGGTGGACGGCCAGGCCACCTGCGTGGCGAATTGCGACGCCGAGGGCTACGATCCCGCGACCATCGACGGGGACGCCAATGCCGCGCTCGCCGCCTATCGCGAGGCCGAGCAGGCCGCCGCGGAAGAGCAGGCGGTCAGGGATTTCTACGATGCGTCCGAGCAGCGGATCCTCGACGAGTCGAACAAGCCGACCGATGGGATCGAGGACCAACTGCTCGACGAGATCGCGGCTGACCTGGGCGTGACCCGTCCGGCGCCCGAACCCGAAGTGGAAGAGCCGCCGGTCGAGGACGACATGGCCGGTGGCGACCCGGCCGGCGAGGACCCGATCCTTGGGGATGACGAGCTGCCGCCGCCGCCGCCGCTTCTCTGATTGCTATGGTCGAGGGCGAGGCCGCTTCATAGCGCCCTCGATCGCCGGCGGGGTCCAGAAGGCTCCGCCGGCGCCTTTTTTTGAGGGGGCTGGCGACAATTGCCTCTCCCCCATCCCCGGTCCTCGCCAGGTCCGCCCTCCCCGAACGACGCCCTACCGCCCGGCCAGCGGGAACGGGTCGGTCACGCCGCCTGCGCCGATGAATTGCTGGTGGCACTGGATCGCGAAGCGGTCGGTCATGCCGGCGATGTAGTCCGAGACGATCCGGGCGAGCGCGGTTTCGCCTTCGGCCTCCTCCACGTCCTTTCGCCATTGCTTGGGCAGCCGGTCGGGGTTGGCGATGAAGAAGGGAAAGAGGTCGTTCACCACTTCAGTCACCTGGGCGCGCATGGCGACCACTTCGGGGGCGCGGTACATGCGCTCGAAGAGGAAGCGGCGGATCACCGCGAGGTCGTGCCAGAGGGGTTCGGCGAAGCGGATCACCGAGCGGCCGGCATGGCGGATGTCGTCGGCGCTTCGCGGGTCGATCTCGGCGAGCTTGGCGCGGGCGACGCCGATCACGTCCTCGACCAGGATGCCGAAGAAGCGGCGCAGCGCCTCGTGGCGGCGGCGGTAGTAGTTGAGGCCCGGATAGAGCCGGTCGACCTCGGCGAAGCAGGCGTCGAGGATCGGCAGTTCGGCGAGTTCGTCGGTGGAGAACAGCTCGGCCCGGAGCCCGTCATGGAGGTCGTGGTGGTTGTAGGCCACGTCGTCGGCGATGGCCGCGACCTGGGCCTCGGCCGAGGCGCGGGTGTCGAGTTCGAGGTCGAACTCCGCCTGGCAGGCCGCGAGCGCCCAGGGCAGCCGGCCGGTGACCGGGCCGTTGTGCTTGGCGAGACCCTCGAGCGTTTCCCAGGTGAGGTTCAGCCCGTCGAACTCGGCATAGTGGCGCTCGAGCGAGGTGACGATGCGGATCGCCTGCGCGTTGTGGTCGAAGCCGCCATGGGGCGCCATCAGCGCCTGGAGCGCGTCCTCGCCGGTGTGGCCGAAGGGCGGGTGTCCGAGATCGTGGGCGAGCGCGAGGGCCTCGGTGAGTTCGGCGTTGAGGCCGAGGACGCCGGCAATGGTGCGGGCGACCTGGGCGACCTCGATGGAGTGGGTCAGGCGGGTGCGGTAGTAGTCGCCCTCGTGCTCGATGAAGACCTGGGTCTTGTGCTTGAGGCGGCGGAAGGCCGAGGCATGGATGATCCTGTCCCGGTCGCGCTGGAAGCACGAGCGGAAGGTGGATTCCTCCTCCTTGTGGCGCCGGCCGCGGCTCGCGGCCGGATCCGAGGCGTAGGGTTGCATGCCCGTTCCCTGCCTTTGTCCCGGGGAGAGGCTTAGCGGCTCGGGCGGGCCAAGGACAAGGCGTTAAACCGCGATGGCGGCGCCTGCCATCGCATCCCTCGGGATCGTCGGAGGGGCGGCGTTGAGCTTGTTGATCGCGAAGCCCGCCGCGGCCTTGTAGCCGGCCATGAATTCCGCGCGCTCTTCCGGTGGGATGACGTCGTCGATATTGGCGAATTCCCCGCCGGAACGCTCGTGGACCAGATTGAGCAGCCCGAACGGCCCTGCCCCGCGGTTCCGCAGGATCAGCGCCGAGACCGGCCCGCAGAGCGCCTCGTCATAGGCGGCGAGCGCCTCGGCGGTCGGCCCGAGCGCCAGCATCTTCGCCCCGAGGACGCGCGCATCGACGATGGCCTGGCTCGCCCCGTTCGAACCGGTCGGGTACATCGCGTGGGCCGCGTCGCCGATCAGCGCCACCGGCCCGTCTCGCCAGGTCGGCACCGGGTCGCGGTCGATCATCGGGTTCTCGTAGGCCATCTCGGCCCCGCGCAGGAGCGCCGGAACGTCGAGCCAGTCGTAGCGCCAGCTCTCGAAGTGATGGATGAAGTCGGCGATCTCGACCGGCTTGAACCAGCCGCTGTCGCGGGCGCCGGGATCGTCATAGGTGACTTCGGCGATCCAGTTGATCTCGGCGAGGCCCCGGGCGTCGGGATGCGAGATCGGGTAGATCACCATGCGCATGCGATGGGTGCCGAGGCCGATGAAGGAGGAGCCGGTGCGGATCGGTTTCGCCCGTGTCGTGCCGCGCCACATCACGGCGCCACCCCAGTGGATCGGCGGCTGGTCGGGATGCATCTGCGCGCGGATGGCCGAGTGAATTCCATCGGCGCCGATCAGGAGTGTGCCGGTTTCGCGCTCCTGCGCGCCGCTGGCGGTTTCGACCAGCGCGGTGACGGTGCCGTCGGGGTTCGTCTCGTAGCCGGTCACGCGGGCGCCGAGCCGGACCGAAACCGCCCCCGCCCGCGCCACGAGCGTCCGGTAGAGCAGCATGTGGAAGGCGCCGCGATGCACCGCGTATTGCGGCCAGTTGTACCCCGCTTCGAGGCCGCGCGGTTCGGAATAGATGTCGTTGCCGTTGCGCCCGACCAGCGCCCATTCGCGCGCGGGCACGCCGACCGTGTCGAGCGCGTCCGCCCCGATCCCGAGATCGTAGAGCTCGCGCACGGCGTTCGGCTGGATGTTTATGCCGACACCGAGGGGGCGCAGCTCGCGGACGCTCTCGAACACGACCGGGCGCAAACCTATCTGATCGAGCGTCAGTGCGAGCGCGAGCCCGGCGATGCCGCCGCCGGCAATGAGAACGCGCGGTTGGGCCATCGTCTTTCCTCCCCCTGCCAGTCAAGGCCGTTAACCTTGTTGCAGGCGGGGACGGACAATTCAACGATGTTCTGAAGGTTGCCGAGTTCAGGCCGCCGCACGGGCGGCGACGTCGCGGATGCGGCCGACCATGGCCCGGAGGCCGTTGGAGCGCTGCGCGGAGAGGTGGTCGTTGAGGCCGAGCCGGCCGAGTTCGGCGGGCGCGTCCACGGCGCCGACCTGGTCGACGCTCAACCCGTTGTAGAGCGCGCCAAGGACCGCGATGAGGCCGCGCACGATGATCGCGTCGCTGTCGCCCCTGAAGGAGAAGCGGGCACCGGCGCCCGCGCCCTCGATCTCGGGCACCAGCCAGACCTGGCTGGCGCAGCCCTCGACCTTGGTGGCCGGCACCTTCAGCGCCTCTTCGAGCGGGTCCATCGCCTTGCCGAGTTCGATCACGTAGCGGTAGCGCTCCTCCCAGTCCTCGAGGAACTCGAAGGTGTCGGCGATCTCCTGAAAGGCGTCGGTGGTCATGCTCTCACTCCGGTTCCCCCTGAGGTAGGCGAGACCGGGGCCGAGGTCCAGCGCCGGCACAGGCTTTTCAGGCCTGCCGGGATCGGGTAATCGCGGAGGACGGGATGGGGGATAAGGGTTCGGTATGGTGAGACGGTTTCTCGTGGCGGGGCTCCTGGTGATGTCCGTGTCATCCTGTGCGCGGCTTTCCGAGAGCCGGTTGAACCCATTCAACTGGTTCGGCGGCGACCAGAGCAGCCCCGAGACGCTGCCCGTCGCCGATGTGGCGGTCGAAAGCGACACGCGGCCGGTGGTGGACGCGGTGGTCGAGCTCCGGATCGAGCGGACGCCGGGGGGCGCGATCCTCATGGCCACCGGGCTGCCGCCGACGCAGGGTTATTACGACGCCGCGCTGCTCCCGGACGCCGAACGGAGCGCGCCGGGGCGGCTCGTTTACCAGTTCCGCGTGCAGCCGCCTCTGCGGCCCGGACCGGTCTCGACGCCGCGCTCGCGCGAAGTGCGCGCGGCGCTTTTCCTGACGGACCAGGATCTCGCCGGCGTGCGCGAGGTGCAGGTCCTGGGCGCGCAGGCCTCGCGGTCGGTGCGGCGCTAGGGACAGGCGGCAGGGCCGGGCGGCGGAGTTTTCACAAATTCCGCCCCGGAAGATGTGCATTTTCCGGGTTGCGCGGGTGGTGTTCAGAGTTCTATCAGCTTGACCGTGCTGCCTTTGGCGGTCAGCGCCACCTCGCCGGCGCAGAGCCGCAGCGCGTCGTCGCCGAAGACGGTCTTGCGCCAGCCCTTGAGCGACGGGACGTTGCGCATTCCGGCGGCGATCTCGTCGAGTTCCGAGGCTGTGGCGATCAGCTTCTGCGCGACGCCGGCCTTTTCGGATTTCGCCTTGAGGAGCACGCGGAGGAGATCGGCCAGCGCGGGATTGACCTGGAGCTTGTCGCGCGAGCGGTCGGGTTCGGGGAACCCTGAGGGATCGGCCTCGGACCCTGCGGCCACCGCGGCGAGAATTCCGTCGGCGATGTCGCCCTTGCGCGCCTCGCGCTGGAGGAGCCGCGAGCGGCCGAGATCGCCGGCGTTCTTCGGCTTGGTCGAGGCGATCTCCATCAGCGCGTCGTCCTTGAAGACGCGGGTGCGCGGCACGTTCTTCTCCTGCGCGTAGGTCTCGCGGAACCGTGCGAGCTCGCGCACGATGGCGAGGAAGCGGCCCGAATTCGTGCGGGTCTTGAGCCGGCGCCAGGCCTCGTCGGGATCGACCACATAGGTCGCGGGATCCGACAGCGTGGCGAGTTCCTCCTCGACCCAGGCATGGCGGCCGCGCTTCTCCAGATCCTCCTCGAGATGCTCGTAGATCGCGCGGAGATGGGTCACGTCGGCGAGCGCGTAGACCTTTTGCGCCTCGGTCAGCGGGCGCCGGGACCAATCGGTGAAGCGCGAGGTCTTGTCGAGATTGGCCTTGGCGATCTTCCTGACCAGCGTCTCGTAGCCCACTTGCTCGCCGAAGCCCGCCACCATGGCCGCGACCTGGGTGTCGAAGAGCGGTGCGGGGATCACGCCGGCCTCGACATAGAAGATCTCGAGATCCTGCCGCGCGGCATGGAACACCTTGACCACGGCCTCGTTGCGGAAAAGCTCGTACATCGGGTCGAGCGACAGGCCGTCGACGAGCGGATCGACCAGTACCGCGTCCTCCTCGGTGTCGCCGGGGATGGCGAGCTGCACGAGGCAAAGCTTGGCGTAATAGGTCCGTTCGCGGAGGAACTCGGTGTCGACGGTGACGTAGGGGGCCCGGGCGGCCCTTTCGCAGAAGGCGGCGAGCGCCTCGGTCGTGGTTATGGTGATCATCCGGCCCCACATAGCCAAGGCCGTGGGCCGGTTCCAGCCCAATTTCGCGCAAGCGCCCGCTACGGCAGCAGGATTGGCGTCCGGTCGCCACAGGCGAAGCGCCGGAGGACCGCCGGGTAGAGGCGGTGCTCCATGGCGAGCACCCGTGCGCCGAGGGTTTCGGGCGTATCGCCGGGTTCGATGGGCACCCGTCCCTGGCCGAGGATCGGGCCGTCGTCGAGGATCTCGGTGACCTCGTGGACGGTGCAGCCGGCCTCGCTGTCGCCCGCTTCGAGCGCGCGGGCATGGGTGTGGAGGCCGGGATACTTCGGCAGGAGCGAGGGATGGGTGTTGAGCATCCGCCCCGACCATCGGGCGATGAAGCCGGGGGTGAGGATCCGCATGAAGCCGCCGAGGCAGAGGATCTCGGCGCCGGCCCGGACGAGTTCGCCCTCGATCTCGGCCTCGAAGGCTGCGCGGTTCTCGCCATGGGGGCGGTGATCGACCACCGCGGTGGGCACGCCCATCGCCGCGGCCTTGGCGAGCCCGCTTGCATCGGCGCGGTTCGACAGGACGAGGCAGGGCCTCGCCGGATGGTCGCCGGTCATGCTCTCGACCAGGCGGACCATGTTCGAGCCGCCGCCCGAGATCAGGATCGCGACGCGTTTCACGAAAGCGTGCCGGTGTAGCTGACCCCCTGCCCCGCCACGACCCGGCCGATCCGGGCGGTGCTCTCGCCGGCGCCGGTGAGCGCGGCCTCTACAGCATCGGCCTTGTCGGCGGCGGCGACGACGACCATGCCGATCCCGGAATTGAAGGTCTTGAGGAGCTCGGGCGTGGCGATGCCGCCCGCGTCCGCGAGCCAGCGGAACACCGGTGGCAGCGTCCAGGCGGAGAGGTCGATCTCGACGCCGAGACCCTCGGGCAGCACGCGGGGGACGTTCTCGGTGAGCCCGCCGCCGGTGATATGGGCGAGCCCGTGGACCCCGCCCGCGCGGATCGCGGCCAGCGCGGCAGTGACGTAGAGCCGTGTCGGCGCAAGGAGCTCGGCGCCGAGCGTGCCGTCTGAGAAGGGCGATGGCGCGTCCCAGCCGAGGCCGGCGGTCTCGACTACGCGGCGGACCAGCGAATAGCCGTTCGAATGGACGCCGTTCGAGGCGAGGCCGATCAGCACGTCACCCTCCTCGACCCCGGCCGGGAGCGCGGTGCCCCGCTCCATCGCGCCCACGGCGAAGCCCGCGAGGTCGAAGTCTCCAGCTGGGTACATGCCCGGCATCTCGGCCGTCTCGCCACCAATCAGCGCGGTGCCGCAGGCGGCGCAGGCCCTTGCGATGCCTTCGACCACCCGCGCGGCCATGTCGACCGAGAGCTTGCCGGTGGCGAAATAGTCGAGGAAGAACAGGGGCTCGGCGCCCTGGCAGACGAGATCGTTGACGCACATGGCGACGAGATCCTGGCCGAGCCCGTCGACGAGGCCGGTGTCGATGCCGATCCGGAGCTTGGTGCCCACCCCGTCGGTGGCGGCGACGAGGATCGGATCGGCGTAACCGGCGGCCTTGAGGTCGAAGAGCCCGCCGAAGCCGCCGAGCCCGGCCACCACGCCCGGGCGGTCCGTGGCCTTGGCGGCCGGCTTGATCCGTTCGACCAGCGCGTTGCCCGCGTCGATATCGACGCCCGCCTCGGCATAGGTCAGCCCGTTCCGCAGATCCGCCATCTCGTTCCCCTTGCTGCGCGCGCGGGGCGAGGACTAGAGCAATGCCGCCAGACAGGCAATGCGCCTTGACCGGCCCGGTTCGCGCCCCTAAGCCATGACCGGCCGGGCCTGTAGCTCAATTGGTTAGAGCAGAGCGCTCATAACGCTTTGGTTGGGGGTTCGAGTCCCTCCGGGCCTACCATCCAGGTCGATCCGCACACCGCGATGCAGAAGACGTCAAATGCCTCCCGAGCGCGTGCCCGGGGTCCTTGACCACGTCCGGTGTATTCCGCAGCTACCGGATCCGACCCGACCCGGTGCGGCATCGCGTGGCGCTCAACGCCGGACGGGTCGGATCGTCGCGATCAGCTCGGCCACACGGATGCCGAATTTGCGCATCTCGGAGCGGTTCACAATGGTGCCGTCGGCGGTGAGGTAGAGCCAGTCGGTCACGTCGAGCCGGTGGCCGCCGGCCTCCTCGGGAAGGATGATCCGGTAGCGGAGGCGCAGCGCGTTGCCTGCGATCACGCCCTCGGCGGTGCCGACGATGTCGTCGGCGGTGGCGGTGAGGCGGCCACCCTGCCCTGCCATGAGCCGCCATTGCCGGACCTGGACCCGACCGGTCGCGTAGGTGAACCGTTCGGTGAGCGTGCCGGCGTCGCCCTCCCAGCGGCCTTCCATGCGGGCGGTGAAGCTGCTGACGACCCGGCCGGTGGGGCCGAAGATCACGCCCTCAGCCAGCATCTCGCCCGCGAGATGGGTCTTCGGCAGGAAGGCCGGGCGCTGGGCGCCGTAGTCGGCGGGCCGCTGGGCGCGGAAGCTGAGGAAATGGGCGCGGAGGGCGACGACGGCGAGCGCCGTGAGGAGGAAAAGGGCAAGACCGGTCATGTTGGGCGGTCCTCGGTGGGCAGTGTCGCGACGAGCGCGATGGCGGCGAGTTTCAGGAGGCAGGGAAGAACGGCGTAGGCGGCGGTGAGCGCCCGGAGCGCCTCGGGCGGGTTCGGGGCACCGGGGGCGAAGCCCGCGCGGCCGAGGGCGGGGAGCGCGGTGGCGGCGGCGAGCGCAAGCGCCAGCTTGCCGGCGAAGGACCAGATCCCAAAGGCGAGCGAGGCCTTGAGCCCGGCCCGGGTGAGCGCCTGGGAGAACATGGCGGGGAGGATCAGCATGTCGGCCCCGAGCGCCGCGCCCGAAACGGCGCAGATCGCGGCGAAGGGCCAGAGCGCGCCGGGGTGGAGGAGTGCCGCGCCGGCGAAGCCCGCCACGGCGAGCGGCATGGCGACGAGGAGCGTGGCGCGGGGACCGATCCGGCGCGAGAGCGCGGCCCAGAGGGGCACGCTGAGCCCGGCGGAGAGGAAGAAGAGGACGAGGAGCGGCCCGGCCAGCCCGGCGAATTGGAGCCGATCCTCGACGAAGAACAGGAACAGGGTGGCGGTGAGCGCGACGGGGAGGCTGTTCAGGACGGCGATGCCTAGGAGCCGGAGCGCGCCGGCTTCGCCGAGACCGGCGAGGGAGAAGCGTTCGCCCAGATGCGGCTTGCGGTGCCAGAGCGGGAGGGTGGCGAACGCCGTCGCCTGTGCGAGCGCGCCGAGGGCGAGGCCGAAGGCGGGGTAGCCCTGCCCGCCCGCGCCGAGCCGGGCCAGGAGATCGGGCGCGACGGCGGCGGCGAGGATCCCGGCGAGCGCCCCGCCCTCGCGCCAGGTGGCGAGGGTCATCAGCGCGTCGGGCGAGGTGCCGCCCGCAAGCGTGGCGCTTCGGCCGTAGAGCAGGATCGTGCCGAGGCTGTAGGCGGAGAAGAGGAGGAGCAGCGTTGCGGCCAGCGTGGCGAGGCCGCTGCGCAGGGTGAAGAGCAACGGGAAGCCGAGCGCGAGACCGCCCGCGGCCGCGAGGGCGAAACTCGGCTGCGCGCCGGGCCAGCGGTCGATGGCCCAGCCAAGAAGCGGATCCTGCAGGAGGTCGACGAGCCGGATCGCGATCAGGAGCGTGCCCAGCGTGCCGAGGCCGATCCCGAGTTCGGTGGCGGCGAAGCGCGGCAGGTGGATGTAGAGCGGGATCCCGGCCGCGGCCAGCATCATCGCGTAGAGGCCGACACGCGGATGGGCCATCATTCACCCCGGAGCCGGCGGGCGAAGGCGCGCGAGCGGGCGTTCTCGCCGAGGAAGATCGACATGAAACGGGTCTTGATCCGGTCGTAGTCGAGACGACACATCAGCGTGCCGTTGTGCCAGAATGCGATCCGGTTTTCCCCCTTTGAAACCGCAAGGTAGCGATCTCCCTCGGTGACGTCGCGAAAGCAGCGGCCGAGTTGGTCGCGGAGCGGCAGGGCGGCGCCCATGCGGGTGAACTCGTCGAGCGTGCTCTCGACGAGCTGCTCCTCAGTGAAGCCGCGCAGATAGGTGAGCTCGAGGCCGAAATCCTGGCGCCAGTCGAAGGGCGCGCCGCCCGGCGTGTAGAGCCGGGCCTCGTAGACCGGGAGGCCGAGATAGCGGAACGTCGCGCTGCCGCGAAGCGCCGCGCCGTCGAGGGGCGAGGCGCCTGCCGCTCCGGCCGAGAGCGCCAGCGCCGCCGCCAAGGCGCGCCGGTCAGGCAGGCACAGGCCGATCCGTTCCGATCCGGTCATGCGGTCCTCCCTCTGCCTTGCGCGCCTCGATCCCGCGCACCACTTCAATGGCGCTCGCGATCCCGTCCTCGTGGAAGCCGTGGCGGTTGTAGGCCCCGGCGAACCAGGTGCGGTTCCGGCCCTGGAGCCCGTGCAGCTGGCGTTGTGCCGCGAGCGCGGCGCGGTCGAACATCGGATGCGCGAAATCGACCCTGTCATAGACCAGGTCGTCGGCGATCTCGCCCGGCGGGTTCAGGGTGACGAAGAGCGGGTCGCTGTCGGGGATGTTCTGCAGCCGGTTCATCCAGTAGGTCACGCCGACGGCGCCGTTCTGCGAGCGGTAGACCCAGCTCGCCCAGCAGGCGCGGCGGCGCGGCATCTGGCGCGGGTCGCGGTGCAGGACGGCGGTGTTGACCTGGTAGCGGATCGCCTCGAGCGCGGCCGCCTCCTCAGGCGTCGCTTCGACGCCGAGGATCGCGCGGGCCTGGTCGGAATGGCAGGCGAGGACGACTTCGTCGAACTCCGCCTGTGAGCCATCGGCAGCGGCGACCGTCACGCCGTCCGGCCCGCGGCGCAAGGCGACCACCGGCGTTCCCGCGCGGATCTGCGCGCCGCGCGCGAGAAGCGCGGCCTCGATCCGGCGCACGTATTCGATGCTGCCGCCCACGACCGTCCACCACTGGTGCTCCTTGGTGCCGGCGAGAAGCGCGTGGTTGCGGAAGAAGTTCACCAGCGAGCGCGCCGGGAACCGATCGACTCGTTCGACCGGGGTCGACCAGATCGCACCGCACATGGGCATCAGGTAGTAGTTGCGGAACCAGAGCCCGAGCCGCAACTCGTCCACCAGGTCGCCGATGGTCATTTCGTCTGTGGCGGCCGCCTCGGCGCGTTTGCCGAAGCGCAGGATGTCGGCGATCATGCCGAGATATTGCGGGCGCAGGAGGTTGCGCTTCTGCGCGAGGATCGAGCGCGGGTTGGTGAACCCGTACTCGATGCGGCCGTTGTCGATGCTGGCGCTGAAACTCATCTCGCTTTTCGCGACCGGCACGTCGAGCTCCGCGAAGAGCCGTGTCAGGTTCGGATAGGTGGCGTAGTTGAAGACGATGAAGCCGGTATCGACCGGCTGGTTTCCCTTCAGCCCCGCCATCACCGTCCGGGCGTGGCCGCCGAGGCGGGGCGCGGCCTCGTAGAGCGTCACGTCATGGCGGCGGGACAGGTAATAGGCGGCGGACAGGCCCGAGATGCCGCCCCCGACGATGGCGATCCTGCGGCCGGGGGCTCCTGGGTGGTCGAACATGCATCCCTCTTCACCTGGTATTCGTGACTGCGTTACGCGGGGGCAGCGGTTCCGGATCACAATGGGCCGCGGAGTTGATCCGATGGCGGGGCAGCGCCGTAGACAGGACACGATGATCGAACATATCCAGGGCCAGACCGCTCATGCGCGCCGCGGGTCGGTGCGCAACGCGTTCCGCTACGGGGTGGATTATGTGCTGTGCGATCCGGAGGCGCGAGAGAGGGTGCCGCTCCTCTCGTGGAACCGGTTCAATCTCTGGTGGCTGTCGGACAGCCGACATGGCGGCCCGCGCGGGTCGGGAGACGGCGCCGCGTGGTTCCGCGGGCTCCTGGCGGAACGGGGCTTTCCCGAGGACGGCAGCACCGGGATCCGGCTGCTCGCGCAGCCGAGCTTCCTCTGGTTCCATTTCAGCCCGGTGAGCTTCTGGTTCGCTCTGCGCGACGGTGCGCCCTGCGCGATGGTGGCGGAGGTGAACAACACCTTCGGGCACCGGCATTGCTATTTCTGCGCGCACGAGGATTTCCGGCCGATCCTGCCGGGCGACACGCTGACGGCCGAGAAGCTGATGCATGTCTCGCCGTTCCAGGAGGTGGCGGGCGAATACCGGTTCACGCTGTCGCTGACCGAGACGGACGTGCGGATCCGCATCGCCTACGAGAACGGCTCGGAGGGCGTGATCGCCACTCTGGCCGGCGCGCGGCGGAAGGCGACCGCGCGTTCGCTTCTGGGCGCAGCCCTCCGGCGGCCCCTGGGGGCCGCGCGGGTGCTGGCGCTGATCCACTGGCAGGCGGCGATCCTCGCGCTGAAGCGGGCACCGTTCCGGAACGTGCCGCCGCCGCCCGAGGCCCTCGTCAGCGACGGCGCCGAATTCCGGAGGCGGTCGGGATGATCGCCGGGCGGACCTATTGGCTGATCGGGGCGAGCGAGGGGCTCGGGCGGGCGCTGGCGGAGGCATTGGCGGCGGAGGGGGCGCGGCTGGTCCTCTCGGCACGAAACGCCGAGCGGCTCGAGAGCCTCGCGGCGGCGCTGGTGCCGGGCGCGCGCGCCCTGCCCCTCGACGTGACCGATGCCGAGGCCGTGCGGCGCGCGGCCGACGCGGTCGGGCCCATCGATGGGCTGATCTACAATGCGGGCGCCTACGAGCCGATGGCGGCGACCGAATGGGACGCCGAGGCGGCGATGACCATGTGCGAGGTGAATTTCCTCGGCGCGATGCGGGTCCTCGGCGCGATGGTGCCGCGCTTCGTCGGACGGGGCAGCGGCGACATCACGCTCGTGGGCTCGCTGTCCGCCTATCGCGGGCTGCCTTCGGCAATCGGCTACGGCGCCAGCAAGGCGGCGCTTCTGAGCCTCGCCGAGACCATGCGCCACGATCTCGCGGGGAGCGGGGTAACGGTGAGGATCGTCAACCCGGGCTTCATCAGAACAAGGCTGACCGACAAGAACGGTTTCCGGATGCCGATGCTGATGGAGCCCGAGGACGCCGCGAGGCGGGTGCTGCGGGCCATGGCGCGGCGGCGGTTCCGGACGGATTTCCCGGCGCCCTTCTCCTGGGCGATCCGCGGGTTCGACCTCTTGCCGGACCTGCTCGTCTATCGCGGGCGCTAGATCCGGAACACCGGCTGCAGGAGGCGCGGCAGAAGGTTCCGGAACCTGAGCGGCGCATCGGTGGCGGCGAGGCAGATGCAGGGTTCGCCGGGATCGGCGATGGGCGTGTGCTCCAGCGTCTCGTCGGCGAATTCGACATCGCCGGCGCCATAGCGGCCGGTTTCGTCGGAGAAACTGCCCTGGAGCACCAGCGTGAGTTCCATACCGCCATGGCTGTGATCGGGCACCGCCTGGCCGGCGGGGATGTGGAGAAGCCGCACCGAGCCGGAGCGGTCGGCGGACAGGATGTCCTGCCGCACGCCCATGCCAAGCGATTTCCAGCGGATCTCGCGCCCTTTCAGCGCCGCGATCACCGGGCCAGGATAGATGCCCTGACGCCGGGGTTCGGGCGCGGTCTCGGGTTCGGGCGCGTCGAGCATCGCCAGGATTCCGGCCCGGAGCTCGCGCGAGACCGGCGCGGCGCCGGTCGCCTCTAGGACCGCACCGCCGAGCGCCTGATGCGCCTCGAGCGCGGCGCGACAATCGTCGCAGAGCGAGACGTGGCTGGCCACGACCACCGAGAAGGCGTGCGGCAGGCTTCCGGCGGCAAAGGCGGCCAGAAGCGCGTCGGAAAGGTGATGGCGGATGGAGGTCATCGCTTGAGCTCCTTGAGTTCGTGTCTCAGCCGCTCCAGTCCGAGGCGGATCCGCGACTTGATCGTGCCAAGCGGGATGCCGGTCCGGGCGCTGATTTCCTGGTGAGATAGCTCGCCGAGATAGGCCTTCTCGACGATCTCGCGCTGATCCCTGCTGAGCCGCGCGAGCGCGTCGCGCAGCCGGTCGGTTTCCTGTTCGAGCGCGAGGATCTGGCTCGCGTCGGGTGCGGTGCCCGGGTCCTCGCGCAGGACTTCCGGCAGGGGCCGGCCCTCGCGGCGGATCACGTCGATCTGGCGGTTGCGAGCGATCTGGTAGATCCAGGCCGAGACCTGGGCGCGGTGCGGGTCGAACTGCGCCGCCTTGCGCCAGACCGTGAGCATCACGTCCTGGACGATCTCCTCGGCCTGCGCCGACCCCATCCCGGAACGCATCACGAAACCCTTCAGGCGCGGCGCGAAGAAATCGAACAGCTCCGCGAAGGCCGCGTGGTCGCGCCTGTCGCGGATCGCGATCATCCAGGCGGTCTGCCGGGAATGCTCGATGTCCTTGTCCGGCACCTTCAAGCCCTTGTCGCGCAGCACCATGGGCGCGGGACGCGCGGTGCTTCGGATGTTCTGGTTGGCGGCGTACATGCCTGCTTTACGCAAGACGCCGCGATCCGGATCATATTTCAGGCAGGACTGCTCAAGCTCAAGAGCGGACGGCGCGTCAGGAGACCTCGGCCGCGGCGGGCGGGCGCCGGAGCCCCTGTTCGAACCGCTCGAAGACCCGGCGCGCGACGAAAAGCGGCACGCCGTTCTCGCGGGCAAGGTTCAGGATGAAGGCCTTGCGCGTCTCTGGGTCATTGAACTCGGCGGGGATCGCCTCGCCCGAGGCGAGCCCTTCGAGGAAACGGAAGAATTTCCGCACCCGCCAGGCGGCGATCAGCGGCAGGACCACGCCGTGATAGCCGGTGATCCAGACGATGATGAAGGTGACGAGGAGCGGGTATTGCCCGTGCTCGGCCTCGAACAGGAGATACCAGACGGCATAGGGCACCAGCGTGGCGAGGCCGAGGAGCCAGACGAGGAAGGCGCGGGTCATCGTTCGGTTTCTTCCGCCGCGCGCATCCGGTCGAAGACCCGGCGGCCGAGATAGTTGCCGAAGACGAAGGCCGCGAAGCACATCATCATGCCGAGTTCGAGCCTCGGCGCGCTCCACATCAGGACGAACCCGAGCGCGGTGAACCCGCCGGAGATCACGAACAGCGCAAGCCAGGGCTTCATCGGGGGTTTCCCTCCTCAGGATGCGGTTTCGGTATCGGCCGAGAAGCAGTGGAAGGCCTTCTGCCCCGTCGCGGCGCCCAGGACGAACAGCGCCGTCCAGTAGAGCAGCCCGGAAAGGGTGCTGGTCGCGACGGAATAGAGGGCGCCGCCGAACAGGTTGAACAGGAGGAACACCGCCAAAAACGCGATCCAGGCCTTCATATCGCTCCACTCCGATACCGCTTCTCGTCCCGGGTAGCGCAAAAACGTGTCAAAAATCGGGTCGATGGCAATTCTAGGTAATATCCGGCGGGACCGGCGGGACGAGCGGCTCGCAGACGGTGAAATGCCGGTTGAGCAGCGTCATGTAGTCGACGATGTCGTTCGGGTCCCACCAGGTGACGGGCTCCCAGGCGGAATAGTTCGTGCCGCCGCCCGGCTCGCGCAGGAGATAGGCGACCGTGCTGCAGCAATTGCGGCTGAGGGTGTAGTAGGTGCGCTGGGTCTTCCAGTCGTCCCAGGCACGGACCATGGCCATCTCTGAGATGAACTCGCCACCGAGATTGATCTGGAAGCAGCGGTTCGGGCGCTGCCCCTCGAGGGCGACATCCTCGGAAAAGGTCTTCTCGTCGGCCGCGTTGGCGCCGAGCGGGTCGATATCGGCATAGTTGAGCGGCCACCAGGACACGTAGCGCGACTGCGCCGGGTCGCGGCGTTCGATGTACATGGTGCTGTGGCCCCAGGCCCCGTCGCGCGGCGTCCAGACATAGACGTAGATCATCGCATCCTGCCTTCGATACGCCCCCGCGCGGCGGAGGTTACGCCGGGCGCGCGGAAATCCATAGCGGCATGTTGCAGCGCTCAGGCACGGCCGAGTTTCGCCAGTCGGGCGTCGCGTAGCCGGGCGAAATCGTCGCCGGCATGGTAGGAGGACCGGGTGAGCGGCGTTGCCGAGACCATCAGGAAGCCCTTGCCATAGGCGGATTTCTCGTAGGCCTTGAACTCGTCGGGCGTCACGAACCGGTCGACGCGGTGATGCTTGGGCGTCGGCTGGAGGTACTGGCCGATAGTGAGAAAGTCCACGTCGGCCGAGCGCATGTCATCCATCACCTGAAGCACCCCCTGCCGGTCCTCGCCGAGGCCCACCATGATGCCGGATTTGGTGAACATCGCCGGGTCGAGTTCCTTCACCTTCTGGAGAAGCCGCAGCGAGTGGAAATAGCGCGCGCCGGGCCGGACCTCGGGATAGAGCCCTGGGACGGTTTCGAGATTGTGGTTGAAGACATCGGGTTTCGCCTCGACCACGGTTTCGAGCGCGGCGGGCGGGCATTTCAGGAAGTCCGGGGTGAGGATCTCGATGGTGGTCGCGGGCGCCCGGTGGCGGATCGCGCGGATCGTCTGGGCGAAATGCTCGGCGCCGCCGTCATCGAGATCGTCACGGTCGACCGAGGTGATGACGACGTGGTTCAGCCCCAGCGTTTCGACCGCGTGGGCCACCCTGCCTGGCTCGAAAACGTCGAGTGTGTCGGGCCGGCCGGTGGCGACGTTACAGAAGGTGCAGCCGCGGGTGCAGATCTCGCCCATAATCATCATGGTGGCGTGGCCCTGCGACCAGCACTCGCCGACATTGGGGCAGCCCGCCTCCTCGCAGACCGTCACCAGCTTGTTCTCGCGAAGGATGTCGCGGGTCCGCTTGTAGCCCGCGCTGATCGGTGCCTTGACGCGGATCCAGTCGGGCTTCTTCGGTTGCGCGTTGTCGGCGCGATGCGCCTTTTCGGGATGGCGCTCGCCGGGGATCTTCAGGTCTCTGGGGCTCATTCGGCTTTCTCCGGAGGTCCCCCGAGGACATAGGCCGCTTTTTCCGCCCTGTCCAATGCCGCGGGCGGTCAGCGGGGTTGCGTGGGGAGCAAGGGCGGCAATACCGCAAAGCGCAAGCGGGGCGAGCGCCTGCCCTTGGGATGGCGCTGCAACGGCTGATCGGCGCACTTGATGGTGCCACTCCGCCGTACATCCGTTCCGCGCGGACGGCCCGCGGGGACGGCAGGCGCTCGCCCGGCGGCCCTTCGGGCCTTGATTCCGGGCGGGCGACAAATTCGTCCCCTGCTAGTGCGTCGTCGCCTTCGTCGAGGCGCGGTTGGCGGTGCCGGCGGTGAGGCCGACCATGAATGCCTCCATCAGCGCGGGGAACTGGTCGGCCTTCCGGGCCGAGGGGTTGCGGCGCGCCGCGAGGGCGAGGAGCAGGAAGCCGAGGCCGAGATAGAGGGCGCCGATGACCAGCGCGGCGGTGAGGGCGCCCTGGGTCGCGGCGAGCGCGATCCAGAGGGCGGTGGTCAGGAACCCGAGCCCTGCGACGAGGAAAAGCGCGCCGAGCGCGGAGAAGCCCGCGCGGCGCGCGGCCGTGCGGAGTTCGGTCCGGATCCCCTCGAGGAGCACCACCTCAGCGGCGCCCGGTGAGGATGTAGCCCGCGAGGAAGCCGAGCGCAGCGGCTAGGCCGAGCGCGGTGGCGGGCTGCTCGCGCAGGTACTCGCCCGCGTCGTGGAGCCTGGCCTCGCCGGCGGCCTTGAGGTCTTCGCCGCGGCTGCGGGCGGCCGAGACGAGGCGTTCCTTCTCGCTCCTGCCGACCTTGCCCAGGGTTTCGGTCAGGCCGGCCAGATCGGCGCGCAGGGTCGCGATCTGCTCGGCAAGGTCCTCGTAGCTTGCATTCGACGAGGTGCCGTTCGATTTTCTGGAGGCTGCTTGAGCCATCATGGTCCTCACTGATTGCGTGTCTGGCCCCTCAACGCGCGGGCCCCGGGGTCGGTTCCGCCGCGCGGGCGATCTGGCGGATGTCGGAGGTGAGCACGAGGCTCCAGAGCAGGAGCGGGATCGCGACCACGGCTCCGATCGGCCCCCAGAGCCACATGAAGAGGACGAGCGAGAGGAAGACGAGGAGCGGGTTGACCGAAAGGCTTCGGCCCACGAGCGTGGGGGTGACGAATTGCGACTCGATCACGTTCATCCCGAGATAGAGCGCGGCGGGCAAGAGCACCTGGAGCCCGTCGAACATGGTGATCCCGCCGATCAGCAGCGCGCCGACGAAGCCCGCGGGGCCGACATAGATGAAATAGTTGAGGAAGAAGGCCATGGCGCCCCAGAACGCCGGCGAAGGCATGCCGATGGCGGCCATGGCGGTGCCGACGCAGATGCCAAGGCCGAGATTGATGAGGCTGATCGTCAGGAAATAGCGTGCGACCTGGCGTTCGGCGAAGCGGAGACGGAGCGCGGCCTCGTCCTCGGAGCCCGGGCGCGCGAGGCGCCGGGCGAGCGCCTTGTACGTCTCGGCCCGGGTGAAGATGAAGAAGAAGAGCGCGCCGACGAAGATCACCATCTGGCCGGCGATGGCGGGGGCCATGAAGATCACCTCCTCGACCGAGGGCAGCGCGCTTTCGCCGGTCTCGCCTTCGCCCTTGTCGCCCGAGGACGTCCCAGATCGGTCGCCTGTGCCGGAGGACGGGTCGAGGAGTCCCTGCACCTCGGCCTTGATCTCGTTCAGCCCGCGGATCTCGC
Organism: Paracoccaceae bacterium; assembly: GCA_050299695.1. Classification (GTDB taxonomy): domain Bacteria; phylum Pseudomonadota; class Alphaproteobacteria; order Rhodobacterales; family Rhodobacteraceae; genus Ovoidimarina. The sequence continues at coordinate 1,006 of JBNKWI010000060.1, read as the reverse complement.
CGCGGACGGTGTACATCGCGCTGTTGAGCTCGCGCCAGACCGAGGGGAAGGCGTCGACGGTGCGCATCACCATGGGCTGGAGCAGGAGCAGCAGGGCGACGATGCCGAGGAGCCCCGTCGCGAGGCTGCCGAAGGCGGCGACCGGATGCGGCAGGCCGAGGCGGTCGAGCCCGTCGGTGACCGGCGACAGCACGATCCCGGTCACGAGGGCCAGCACGATGGGTGCAAGGATGTCCCGGGCGGCGCCGAGCGCAGCGAGGACGAACAGGCAGGCGATCACGATCAGCGCCCATTGCGCCGCGCGGTCGGTGATTGACATGGGTGCTTCCCCTTTGGGGCGCAACGCGGAACGCGCCCCGACGGTTCCCTTGCCGCCCGGTCAGCCGAGCGCGTAGCCCGCGCCGCGGACGGTGCGCACCGGGTCCTCGCCGCCATGCTGGCAGAGCGCCTTGCGGAGCCGGCCGATATGGACGTCGACGGTGCGGGTATCGACATAGATGTCGCGGCCCCAGACCCTGTCGAGGAGCTGTTCGCGGCTCCAGACCCGGCCGGGGCGCTCCATGAAGGTGGTCAGGAGCCGGAACTCGGTGGGGCCGAGCTTGAGAATCTTTTCCTGCCGCGTGACGCGGTGGGTTTCGGCGTCGAGGACGATGTCTTCGAATTCGAGCCGCTCGCCCACCGTGGCGGGCCGCACCCGGCGGAGCTGGGTCCGGACCCGGGCCATCAGCTCGATCACCGAATAGGGTTTCACCACGTAGTCGTCGGCGCCGACCTCGAACCCCACGACGCGATCGACCTCTTCGCCCTTGGCCGTGAGCATGATGATGGGGAAGTCAAATTCGCGGCGCATGAACTGGCACGCCTTGATGCCGTCGATGTCCGGCAGGTTCAGGTCCAGGATGATAAGATGGGGCCGGTGTTCCCGGGCCAGATCGATGCCGCTGCGGCCTTCATGGGCGCAGAGCACCTGGTAGCCATCCAGTTCAAGGTTGCCCTTGATGGTCAT
>JBNKWI010000059.1:0-21874 GCA_050299695.1 Paracoccaceae bacterium | reverse complement strand
CGCGCCGAATATCAGCCAGGACACCGTGCACGGCATCGGCGGCTGGACCCGGGCGGAGGTGGTCACCGCACTGATGAAGGGCACGTCGCGGGACGGGCGCCATCTCTATCCCGCGCTGCCCTATGCGGCCTACGAGAAGGCGGAGCTTTCGGACATGGTGTCGCTCGCCGCCTTCCTCGAGACGCTGCCGGCCGACCCGACGCCGAGCCGGCCGCACGAGCTTTCGTTTCCGTTCTCGATCCGGGCCGGGATCGGGCTCTGGAAGGCGGTGAACCTGGGCGGCGGCTGGGCGGTGGACGTGCCCGAGGACGACCCGGAGCTGGTCCGCGGCCGTTACATTGCCGAGGCGCTCTCCCATTGCGGCGAATGCCATACGCCGCGCGACCTCGCCCAGGGGCTCGACACGGCGCGCTGGTTCGCGGGCGCGCCGAACCCGTCGGGCAAGGGCAGGATCCCGAACATCACGCCCGCGAAGCTCGACTGGAGCCATGATGACGTGGCGATCTTTCTCGAGACCGGCTTCAAGCCGGATTTCGACGTCGCGGGCGGCAGCATGACCGAGGTCGTCACCGAGATGGGCCTTCTGCCGAAGGAAGACGTCGCCGCCATCGCCGCCTATGTGAAGGCGGTCCCGGCGGCCGAGTGAGGCCCCGCGCTCAGCCCCGGTAGGGGAAGCGCAGCGCCTCGGAGGAGATCTTGCCCGGACGCAGCACCGGCTGACCGTCGAACCGCACGAGCCCGGTCGAGAGCGCCAGCGGACGCGCGCCGAACTGCGCGACGATCATGAAGACCATCGCGAAGGCCAGCGCCGCGATCGGAGCCCAGGCGCCGATCGGGTCGGCCAGGCCCGGCAGGAAGATCACGCTTCCGACGATGCCGCCGAGCGCCATGGACGCGATGGCGAGGACCCCGAAGAGCAGGATCTTCGCGCGCCCCCAGGGCAGCACGGAACTCAAATAGAACCGCTCCGCCGAGCGCGGATGGCCGAAGCGGAGCGTCAGGTAGAGAAACCAGAGCGCCGGACCCCAGACCAGGGTCTCGGAGCCGAACATCCAGTTCAGGTCGATCGGCGCATGGTACGCCAGAACACCCCAAAGCACCGCCAAAACGGCCGAGACGGCCGCAAGCAGCCGCGTGTAGAAGGAAAGAATTGTAGCCATCACTCACCCAATCGTACTTGAACGCCTGAGGAGACGGATGACCGCCGCCCCCACAGCAATCAGTCCTGACAAATTAATGCCACAATTGCCGCGACACAACGGATGGTCCGGAGACGGTCCGGTTCCGGATCGGAAATGATCGGGCGTGCCGCGGTGACCGTCACGCGGGTTTCGAGGGCAGGGCAGGTGGGGTGGCGCCGGCCGCGCCCGGGGTTCGCGCCGGATCTGGCGCCGCCGGGGAGGCTGAAGCTCAGACGATGAGGCGGGCGCCGTCGAAGGGCACGATCGCGAGCGAGGCGCGGGCGCGCGACGCCGGGCGGCTGGCGACGAGGCTTGGCTCGGCCGGCTCGTGGGGCGCGGGCGCCAGCGTCCCGGCGTCGCTGCCGAAGCGGGCCGAGGCGAAGATCTGCCGTGCCTCGCGGGCGTCGAGATCGGGGATGTCATTCTCGTAGACGGCGAAGGCGCCGGCATAGCGGAGCTTGGGCAGCGCCTCGAAAGCCATGGCGGCACTGCGATGCGGCAGGCTTTCCATGAAGGTCGGGCAGGGCAGGCAGGCTTCGAGCACGACGTCCTCGACCACCACGGTGGCGTATTCGTCGAACAGGAGATGCACCGCGTCGGAGAAGATCCGCGGCGCGGCGGCGATGCCATCGAGGCCGATCAGCCGTTCGGCGGCGACGAGGACCTCGTCCCGGCCCACCAGACGCGCCGCGACGTCGGAGCGGAGCCGAACGCGGGCGCGGGGACCGACCACGAGGTCACCGCGCGGCAGGCCGCCGCCCAAGGTGCCGGCGCGGATCGCGACACGGGCGCCGCCCAGATCCGTGGGCACGCGGACCGCCGCGGCGAGGGTCACGGTGCCGCCGCGCCCGTCGGGCAGCCGGTCGCCCGCGACCAGCTCGGCCGCCGGAACCAGCCCACGCTCGGTCAGCACCCGCGCATCCGCGGCCATGCCGAACCCGGCCTGGTCGCGGGGATGCAGAGGCGCGACGCGCTCCTCGGGCGCGCCTTCGGACCACGCTATGGTTACCGAGGTCCGCTTCCCATGAGCACCGAGTGTCGATACGAACGACATCAATTCCTCACTACATTTCGGTCTGCACATTAGACGGGGCTGATATAAACCCGCCTAAGAGCAACACGGAAAATGTGGTGAATTTTGGGAAAGTTAGCGCATATTAGGGTTAATTCTGCGGCTTTCTTAAACCAGAGTTAACGGCCCGCGGGCGTGGCGCACGCGCAATGCCCGTCGGGCGAGTGCGGATGCCGCGGCCCGACGGTGCGCATTGCGGGATACGTTAGGTGAGATCGGCGTTGCGTCCCGCCTGGGCGAAGACCGCGAGCCGGAGCCCGGGAAACAGCTCGTAGAGCTCGGAGCGCTGCGCGTCGAACGGGCCGCCGCGGAGCGGGTCGGCCGGGTTGAACGCCTCGACCCAGACGCCGTTGCGCTGGATCAGCTCGCTCTGGTCGAACAGCAGATGCGTGTAGCGGACGCCGAGCGCGTCGGCCTCGTAGATGCCCTTGGCGCCGAGCAGCACGTGGGCGTTCAGGAGCATCTCGTGGCCGCCCTGGTGCGAGGCCAGGCGGTGATGCGGCGGCAGCACGAGATCGGCCTCGGGCAGGCCCTGGCCGAGTGCGCCCTTGCGGATCACCACCGGTCGGAGATGCGGGCGCCGGCGCAGCGCGGCCCAATCGAGCGAGGCATGGGCGATCCAGCGCAGCGGCTGGAGCCCGCGCTCGCGGGTCAGGATCAGGTCGCCGATCTTCAACTCGCCGACCGGCTTCTCGCCCTCGGCGGTCGAGACGAAGACGCCGGGCCAGATCTGGCCGCCGGGCGCGGAATTGCCCTGGCGCGGCGCGGTGACGGGCCGGCGCGGCACCACCGGCGCTTGGCGATGGGCGTGGATCCGGTGCACCGTCGCCGCGGGCGGCGCGATGCTGGGCGCGTCGGCGGTGTCGGACAGCGTGACGCGGGCGATTGTGCCATGGAAATAAGGCGGGTTGCCGCGATGGGCGGCGCCGAAGGTAAGCGGTGCGCCGGGCACGATGCGCACCCGCATCCAGAGCGGCAGCTGCGCCGCGAATCCGGTGCCGAGCCCGTCCTCGCTGGTCTCGAGCCGGGTCTTGTTCACCACGGTGAACTGGCGCTTGTCGCCCCAGGAGAGGGTGATCTGCAACTCGTCGCCGGCATCGACGAAGCCCTCGCTCGTCGCGGCGCGGGCCGGTTCGACGCCGCCGTTCGAGCAGGCGATGGCAACGGCACCCGCCTCGGAGAGCGTGATCTCGAAGGCGCCGGTATGGATCTCGGGCACACCGTTCGCGACGATCACCGCCTGCGAGAGCGCACGGCAGGTCGCGGTGAGTTCGAGCGTGCCCGAGGTGAGCGCCGTTTTCGGGCGCGGCCCGACCTCGGCGAACATGTTGCGGCCGTTGAAGACGGCACCGCCTTCGAATTCCCAGACGGCAATCTTCGCCATCTTACCCCCTTCCGCCGGGCCCAGCACCCGGTAACTCGTCATGGAACCTGCCCCGAGGACGTCGTTCCTGCACATACGGGCGGGGACCGAACCGGTCCGGCGGCGGCGCATGGCGCCCCCTGCCCGGACCGGCCGGTGCGGACCGCGCGGCTCGCCTCCCCAATGACGTGCCTGCCGCGGATTGACGCCTCCGGCCCCAGCGACCGGAGATGCCCCCACCTGAGGCAACGCTAGGCCGTCCCGGGGCGTGGCGCGAACGAAAAGTGGCAGGAATGCGGTGGCAAGGGGGCGGTGATGCGGCGTCACCCAAGCGGAATGGCCCCGTGGCCGCGCCGAAAGCCCCGGTCATTCGGGTGGGTTTCGGCGCCAATGCCATGGTTCTAGCAAGGAGTGTTGCCAGAACGGAACTTCGTACCGCGCATTGTTCCCGGAACCTCGCCGCTGCGTTCGCGCTGCCGGACCGCCAGGAGAGAGTCCTGCGCGTGCGCCTGGGCATGTCCGGGCGGCATCAATCGGGGCGTTCACGCGAGGATCGTGCGTTCCTGGAAACAGCGGGCGGTCGAATCGTCCCGGGTCCGATCTGGGCTGTCGGTCCATGTGCGCGTGTTGACCCTCGCCGGAGCCGGGCGCCGGGCGGACGCCTGCCGCCGTCGAACCGGGAGCCGGTACGCCTCCATCGCCCTCAGGCCGCGAAACCCCATTTGTAGTGATGGTGCTCGAAGGAGATGTGCATCTCCGCGCCGACGACCTCGGGACGCATGTGGCGGAAGAGCGCGCGCCAGTAGGGCTGGATCGTCACGCCGTCCTCGCGGATGAGCGTCTCGAGCCGGGCCATGACCTCGCGGCGCCGGTCGGCGTCGGCAATGGCGAGGGCGTCGTTCAGGGCCGCATCGAATTCGGGGTTCGTCCAGCCGAACTCGTTCCAGGACTCGCCGGAGCGGTAGGCCAGTGCGAGGATCTGGACGCCGAGGGGGCGGTGGTTCCAGTTGGTGGTGGAGAAGGGGAGGGTTCTCCAGTTCTCCTGCATCTGCTCGGGCGGCAGGATTGTTCGGCGGACCGGGATGCCGGCATCCCGGAGCTGCGCGGCCACCGCGTCGGCGGTGTTGCGGCGCCAGTCGTCGTCGACCGAGAACAGCTCGTGCTCGTAGTCGCGCATCCCCGCCTCCTCGAGCAGGCGGCGCGCCTCGTCGGGGTCGTATTCGGGGGGCGGGATCTCGGCATATTCGGGGTGGATCGGCGCGACATGGTGGTTCTCGGCCACCGCGCCGCGATTGCCGTAGCCGAGCTCGAGGCAGATCGAATTGTCGACGGCGAGTTGCAGCGCCCGGCGGACGCGGACATCGGCATAGGGCTTCGACCCGCCGACCGCGGCTAGCTGGTTCGGGCGGACGACGACGGTGCCGGCGGTGACCACTTCGGACTTCTTCAGGTCGAGCGTGTCGAGCACGTCGATGAAATCGCCGATCGACTCGTCGAGCATGTCCACTTCGCCAGCCTCGATCGCGGCGAGCCAGGTGGCCGGATCGGTGCCGTAGTCGATATATTCGATCCGGTCGAGATATGGGCCGCCATAGACGTCCGCCCCCCACCAGGCGTGGCCCGCGACCCGTTCGAGGGTGCAGCGGACGCCGGTCATGTGCTCGGCGATCCGGTAGGGGCCGGTGCCGATGCCGCCGGGGATGTCGGCGGGGTCGAAGCTTTCATGCGTGATCGCGGCGGGATAGTCGGACATGCCGGCGATGAGCGAGATGTCGGGGCGGGGGAGGTTCAAGCGCACGAGGAGCGGATCGACCACCTCGATGGCACCCTCGGCGGCCCGGCCGGAGGTAGGGTCGACCAGGGTCGAGAAGCGGCCGGCCATGGAATTGCCGGGGAGGCTCCGGTCGCACCAGCCGCGGATGTTGCGGGCCACGTCCTCGGCGGTGAACGGGTCGCCATTGGTCCAGGTCACGCCCTCGCGGACATGCAGGAGGTATTCGGTGGCGTCCTCGGAGATGTCCCAGCCCGAGAGCAGCATGCCGCGGAAGCTGCCGTCGGAATTGTACTCGACGAGATATTCATAGGTGCCGCGGGTCATGTTGCCGATCTCGGACCAGTCCTGGAGCCGCGGTTCCTTCAGCGCGCGGACGAGGAGCTGGACCCGGAGCGTGCCGCCCTGGCGCCGGGCCTCCTGCGCCGTGGCGGGTTCCGTCGCGCCGATCAGCCCGTAGGCGGCGGAGGCGGTGAGGCCGAGCCCGGTGGCGCGGGCGAGGAATTCGCGGCGCGAAAGGCGGCCGGCGCGGGCTTCGGCGGCGTAGAGACGCGCGGCGGGGTGAAGACGGGGCGGGCCGGCAGGGGCTGACATGGTCTGTTCGGACGGCTGCTCGGGGCGTTTCCCCTATTCGGCACGGATCGGCGGTGGGCGTCAATGACGCCCGGCTCCGGTGCCGATCACGAATGTCGGCGGAACTCCGTCGGGCTCCGGCCGGTCTCGTTCTGGAAGGCCCGGCTGAAATAGGCGGCGGAGGTGAAACCGAGGCGCAGCGCGATGTCCTTCACCGGGATCTCGCTTTCGGCGAGGAGGCGCCTTGCCTCGTCGTGGATCCGGTCGTTCAGGAGCCGGTGGGCACTCTTGCCGCAGCTCACGCGGCAGGAGCGGCTGAGATGGGTGGGGGTGACGCCGAGTTTCTCGGCATAGCCCGCGACGCCGAGGCCCGAGCGGAATTCGCGTTCCACGAGCGCGGCATAGGCCGAGGTCAGGCGCTGCGCGGCTGGGGCCTCGCCCAGCTTCTCGGCCTGGTCGGCATGGCGTTCGAGCCAGACGGCGACGAGGCCCGCCCAGTGGCGCATGGCGCGGTCGGCGCCGGGGCGCATCTGCCCGGCCTCGCGGGCAAGTGCATCGACGAGGCCGGTGAGCTGGGTCTGCTCGAAGCCGTCGCGAATGCGCAGGTGCATGGGCTCGTCGGGCAGGTCGGCGGCGAGGGTCTCGGGGAAGAAGATCGCGGTGCCGAGGACCTGGCCGAGCATGGTGAAGCCGTGCATCGTACCGCCGGGGATGAAGACCGCGTTATGCGGTCCGAAGCCGCGGGTGGCGCCCGCGACGGTGATCCGGCCCTGGCCGCGGGTGAACCACAGAAGCAGCGGACGGACATGGCTGCGCTGCGCCTCGGTGCGCCAGCGCCCGCCCGAGGCCAGACGCATCATGGTCTCGACGCGGAACTCCGCGTTCGGATCTCTCAATTGCAGCATGTTGCGATGCCCCCCACGGCATTGCGGTCCCAGCTTGGCCCCGAAAGGCCCCCCGCCGTCACCTTTCAGAAAACCCCGCGCCCCGTCAATGGCAGCGGTGCCACGACCAGGCCCGCATCCGGGTCCGGAACCAGCTTCGCTGGCGCTTGGCGTATTGCCTTGTGAGCGTGGTGATCGCGGTTTCCAGCCCGGTTTCGTCGAGGTCGCCGTCGAGATGGGCCATGAGCGGGGCGGCGCCGATGGCCTTGGCGGAGGGGAGCGCGGGCGACCAGCCGGGGCGGTTCCCGCGGGCCTCGTCGAGGAGACCGCGGTCGCGCATCAGCCGGTAGCGGTGGGCGATCCGGCGGGCGAGCCAGTCGCGGTCGGTCTCGAGCACCAGGGCCTGCGCCTCGGCCAGGGGCAGCAAAGGCGCGTCGGTCTCGCCATGCCAGTCGGCGAGGCCGCGGCCGGTGGTGGCCTGTACCTCCCAGGCGCGCTGGATCCGGACCGGGTTCTGCCGGTCGATACGGGCTTGGGTGGCGGGGTCGAGCTCGGCGAGGAGCGCCTGCGCGCCTTCGGCGGCCAGGCGGCTGTCGGCCATAGCGCGGATCTCGGGCGGCGTCGGCGGAATGTCGGCGAGGCCCTCGGTGAGGGCGGCGAAGTAGAGGCCGGTGCCGCCCACGACGATCGGGCGCTCGGGGCCGGCGAGAAGCGGTGCGATATCGCGCAGCCAGTCGCCCACCGAATAGGCGCGGCTGCCCGGAACATGACCGTAAAGCCGATGCGGCGCGCGGGCCTCGTCCTCCGACGTCGGCCTCGCGGTGAGAATCCGCCAGTCGGCAAAGACCTGGAGCGCGTCGGCATTCACCACGACGCCGCCCTGTTCTTCGGCGATCCGGAGCGCGAGCGCCGATTTTCCCGACGCCGTCGGCCCCGCGATCAGCACCGGACGCCCGGGATCGAGCTCCTGAAGGACCGCTTTCTGCCAGTCGTCCAATCCCCAGCCTCTTCGTCGTTGAACTGCCCCGCGTTTTCCGACATTTTCCGCCGCAACGCAAAAAGGGGCAGGGGACCGCGGGATGGAAGCGATACAAGAGCAGGATCCCGCCCCGGCCCAGACCATGAAGTACAAGCGCGTGCTCCTGAAGATCTCGGGCGAGGCGCTGATGGGCGACCAGGGCTTCGGGCTGCACCCGCCCACCGTCGAGCGGATCGCGCGCGAGGTGAAATCGGTCCACGACCTGGGCGTCGAGATCTGCATGGTGATCGGCGGCGGCAACATCTTCCGGGGCCTGCAGGGCTCGGCGCAGGGGATGGAGCGGACCACGGCCGACTATATGGGGATGCTGGCGACGGTGATGAACGCGCTCGCGGTGCAATCGGCGCTGGAGGGGCTCAAGATCTACACCCGCGTCATCAGCGCGATCCGCATGGACGAGGTGGCAGAGCCCTATATCCGCCGCCGTGCGGTGCGGCACCTGGAAAAGGGCCGGGTCGTGGTCTTCGCGGCCGGGACCGGCAACCCCTATTTCACCACCGACACGGCCGCCACGCTGCGGGCCAACGAGATGGCCTGCCAGGCGATCTTCAAGGGCACCAAGGTGGACGGGGTCTACGACAAGGACCCGGTGAAGCACCCGGACGCGGTGCGCTACGACGACATCAGCTACGACGATGTTCTCAGGAAGAACCTCAAGGTGATGGACGCCTCGGCCATTGCGCTCGCCCGCGACAACGACCTGCCGATCATCGTGTTCTCGCTCGACGAGCCGGGCGGGTTCCGGGGGATCCTGGCAGGTCAGGGGACCTATACCATCGTGCACGGCTAGGCCGCGTTTCGAGGGAGCCTGCGCGCGCGGGCCACACTGGCCGGGCGAAAGCAGCTGCGTTCTATACAATTCCTCGCACTTGCCGCTATAAGGCCCCAAAGCACTGACTTCGTTCCCGCCAAGGATAGGAAAAGACCGTGGCAGAGCAGGATTTCGACCTTGATATCGACGATCTCAAGCGGCGGATGGACGGTGCCATGACCGCGCTCCGGCACGAGTTCTCGACGCTTCGGACCGGGCGGGCCTCGGCCACCATGGTCGAACCGATCATGGTCGATGCCTATGGTCAGCTGACGCCGATTAACCAGGTCGGAACCGTGAACGTGCCAGAACCGCGCATGGTCACGATCAACATCTGGGACAAGGCCATCGTGTCGAAGGCCGAGAAGGCGATCCGCGAGTCGGGTCTTGGCATCAATCCGGTGATCGACGGCACGATTATCCGGCTTCCGATCCCCGAACTGAACGAGGAACGGCGGCGCGAATTGACAAAGGTCGCCGCCTCCTATGCCGAGAGTGCGCGGGTGGCGATCCGCAACGTGCGCCGCGACGGCATGGACCAACTCAAGAAGATGAAGGCCGACGGGATGAGCGAGGACGATCACAAGATCTGGTCCGACGAAGTCCAGAGCCTCACCGACAGGGAGATTGCCGCCATCGACAAGGCGCTCGAGGCGAAACAGGAAGAAATCATGCAGGTCTGACCTGCCCCCGCCGGTTGTTTTTGAGGATTATCCCGTGAAAGATATGCATTCCCCGCTTCCGCCTTCCGGCCCGAACCATGTGGCGATCATCATGGACGGCAATGGCCGCTGGGCGCAGCAGCGGGGGCGTCCGCGCCTCTACGGCCACCATGCCGGGGCGCGGCGGGTGCGCGAGATCGTCGAGGCCTGCCCGGATCTCGGGGTGAAATACCTCACCGTCTTCGCCTTTTCGACCGAGAACTGGAAACGCACCCAGGCCGAGGTTTCCGGCCTGATGGCGCTCTTCAAGCGCTACATCACCCGCGAGGCGCAGACGCTGATCCGGAACGGGATCTGCGTGCGGTTCATCGGCGACCGGATGAAGCTCGACGAGACGCTGGTGCGGCTGATGGACGAGCTCGAGCTGATGACCGCGGACAACGACGTGGTGCATCTGACCATCGCGCTGAACTACGGCGGCCGCGACGAGGTGGCGCGGGCGACGAAGCGGCTCGCGCGCGAGGTGGCGGCGGGCCGGATCGACCCCGAGACTGTCGATGCCGAGACGCTCGCGCGGTTCCTCGACACCTATGTGCTCCCCGATCCGGATCTGGTGATCCGCACGAGCGGAGAGGCGCGGATCTCGAACTTCCTGCTCTGGCAGTCGGCCTACTCGGAATACGAATTCGTCGACACGCTGTGGCCGGACTTCACCCGCGACGAATTCGCCAAAGTGGTTGGCCGTTTCGCCCGGCGCGAGCGGCGGTTCGGCGCGGTTCCCGGATGACACCTGCCTCCGGGCAATGGGACGACCTTCTGCCGAGAATTCTTTCCGGCGCCGCCCTGGCCGGGCTGGGCCTCGGCGCGGTGGCGCTCGGCGGGGTCTATTTTCATCTCTTCGTCACCCTTTCCTGCGCGCTGATGGCCTGGGAGCTGGCGCGGATGCTGGGCGCCGGCGCCTGGTCGGTGGCGATCGCCCTGGCCGCGGGGCTCGCGCTCCTGGCGTCGGTCGAATATCCCGGCGGCTTCGCGCTGCCCCTGATCCTCTTGCCCGCGATGCTCGGCATCACGCGGCTCGACCGGCACCGGGTCGATTTCGCGATCTACCTGGTGGCGATCCAGATCGCGGGCTTCGGCCTCGTGGCCCTGCGCGATGATTTCGGCTTCCTCTGGATGGCCTGGCTGGCGCTCGTGGTGATCGCGACGGATATTGGCGGCTACTTCGCGGGGCGGACCATCGGCGGGCCGAAGATCTGGCCGAAGGTGAGCCCGAAGAAGACCTGGTCGGGCACGGTGGCCGGTTGGATCGCGGCGGCCCTCATTTCACTGCCTTTCGTGGCCTTGGGCGGCGGCTGGGGCATCCTCGGGGTCGGCGCGGCGATGTCGATGGCGAGCCAGTTGGGCGATGTGGCGGAAAGCGCGCTCAAGCGGCAATCGGGAGTGAAGGATTCGTCGAACCTGATCCCTGGCCATGGCGGGCTCCTCGACCGGTTCGATTCGATGCTGGGCGCCTCGCTGTTCCTGCTCCTCGTGCGGCAGATCGTCGATTTCCCTCCCGTTTCGGGGCTTTGATCCATGCGCCGCGTGACGATCCTCGGGGCCACGGGCTCGATCGGCTGCAACACGGTCTCGCTGATTGCCGAGGATCCGGGCGCCTACGACGTGGTCGCGCTCACCGGCGGGCGGAACGTGGCGCTCTTGGCGGAGCAGGCGCGGAAGCTTGGTGCGGATCTGGCGGTCACGGCGCATGAAGATTGCCATGACGCTCTGAAATCGGCGCTCGCGGGCACGGGAATCGAGACGGCAGCGGGGCCGGCGGCGCTGATCGAGGCGGCGGAGCGGCAAGCGGACTGGACCATGTCGGCCATCGTCGGCGCGGCGGGGCTGGCGCCGGGGCTCGCGGCGTTGGCGCAGGGCGGCACGCTGGCGCTTGCCAACAAGGAGAGCCTGGTCTGCGCCGGGCCGCTCCTGATGGAGACGGCGCGGGCAGCGGGGGCGCGGATCCTGCCGGTGGACAGCGAACATTCCGGCGTGTTCCAGGCGCTCCAGGGCGAGGACCCCGCGGCGGTCGAGCGGGTGGTCATCACCGCCTCGGGCGGCGCGTTCCGCGACTGGCCCGAGGAGCGGCTGGCCACGGCGACGGTGGCCGAGGCGTCGTCGCATCCGAACTGGGCGATGGGGCAAAGGATCACCATCGATTCGGCGAGCCTCTTCAACAAGGCCTTGGAACTGATTGAGACACATCAGTATTTCGGGATCGCGTCAGAGCGGATCGAGGCGGTGATCCACCCGGAATCGCTGGTCCACGCGCTGGTCGGGTTTCGCGACGGCGGCATGATCGCCCATCTCGGACCGCCCGACATGCGCCACGCCATCGGCTATGCGCTCAACTGGCCCGAGCGGCGGGCGGTGGGGGTCGAGCGGCTCGATCTCGCGAAGATCGGCAGCCTGACCTTCCGGGCGCCCGACGAAGGCCGCTACCCGGCGCTCCGGCTGGCGCGGGCGGTGATGGCGGCGGGCGGGTTGGCCGGCGCGGTGTTCAACGCCGCCAAGGAGCAGGCGCTCGACGGCTTCATCGCCGGGCGGATCGGCTTTCTCGACATGGCGTCAATCGTCGAGGACGTGCTTGCAAAGCTCGCCGGAGAGGGCCACATGGGCAGCACGATCACCCTTGAGACCGTCATGGCGGCGGATGGCGCAGCGCGCCGTGCCGCTTCGGACCTCATCGACGAAAGGCAAGGCTGACGCATGGACCTGATCGGGCTGATCCCGTCCTTCGGAAATCTTCTCTTCACGGTTGCGGCCTTCGTCGTGGCGATCTCGGTGATCGTGGCGATCCACGAATACGGCCACTACATCGTCGGCCGCTGGTCGGGCATCCATGCCGAGGTGTTCTCGCTGGGCTTCGGCCCGGTGCTGGCGAGCCGGGTGGACAGGCGCGGCACCCGCTGGCAGATCGCCGCCATTCCGGTCGGCGGCTATGTGAAGTTCCTCGGCGACGCGAACGCGGCCTCCGCGCCCGACGCGGCGCTCGTCGCGGGCCTGACGCCAGACGAGCGAAGGATGACCATGCAGGGCGCACCGCTCTGGGCGCGGGCCGCCACGGTGGCGGCGGGGCCGGTGTTCAACTTCCTGTTTTCCATCGTGGTCTTCACGCTGGTCGTGCTCTCGCAGGGGGTCGCGAAGGACCCGCTGACCGTCGCGTCGATCAACGCTCTGCCGTTTTCGCCCATGGAGCTCCAGCCGGGCGACGAGATCGTCTCCATCGCTGGCGTCGCGGTTCCGAACCTCGAGGACCAGGACGATTTCCTGGATTCGCTGCCGCACGAGCCGTATCTCACCTACAGCGTCCGGCGCGACGGCGCGCTGATCGACGTCCGCGCGCCGCATCCGCGCACCACGCTGGTGGTGGGGATCTCACCGCAATCGGCGGCCATGGATTCCGGGCTCGAAACCGGCGACGTGGTGACCGAGATCGACGGGCATCCGGTGGTGCTGTTCGACGACCTGCGCGACGTGGTGAGCACGTCGGAGGGCAGGCCCCTGCCGCTGGACGTCTGGCGGAACGGCGAGATGCTGAAGATGACGCTGACGCCGCGACACCGTGACCTGCCGATGGACGATGGCGGCTTCGAGACCCGCTGGCTGATCGGGATCTCGGGGGCCGAGTTCTACGAGCGCGAGCGGGTGACGCCCGGCCTGCCCTTGGCGCTGAAGCTCGGGATCTATCAGACGGTGCGGGTGGCGGAATCGAGCCTCTCTGGGCTCTATCACTGGGCCGCGGGCAAGATCTCGTCCTGCTCGATCACCGGGCCGGTGCGGATCGCGCAGGTTTCGGCCGAGGTGGCGAGCCAGGGCACGGTGGATTTCATCTGGCTGGTGGCCATGTTGTCGACCGCCATCGGGCTCATCAACCTGTTCCCCATCCCGGTCCTCGATGGCGGGCATCTGGTGTTCCATGCCTACGAGGCGGTGTTCGGCAAGCCGCCGGGAGACCGCGCGATGCAGGTGCTGATGTCGGTGGGGCTCCTGGTGGTCCTGTCCTTCATGGCCTTCGCCCTGACCAACGACTTCCTCTGCCCCTGAAGCGGCGAAAAAACGCCGCAAATTTGCCCTAATCCGGGGCGATCCTGCGCCGAACTCTAGTCCGGAGCAGGTAGACCCATGCGCAGCAACAACCCGGTGCCCAACGGTCTGGCCGTGATTTCGGAGCTTTACCGCGACCACTTGATCTTCCCGGCGATGATCGCGATCGCTCTGTTTGCCGGCAGCTATCTCCTGACCTTCGTCTGAGGACGTCGCGGAGCGCGGCATGCGGCGCCTTCAGGCGCCGTTTTTTCGTGCCTGCGGAGGGGTTAGTTTTTTGACATCCCCCGGCATTCCGACTAGGCGTTAAGCATACGAGGTTTATGCGGAACGGGCGGGAATGACCGATATGTGGTGGGGAAGCCTCCGATTTGCGGATCGGGCGCGGATTGGCGCCGGGCGGATTCTCGCGGGTTTGACGGCTCTTGTCTTCGCCGCGCTGCTTGCCGGGGAGGTCCAGGCGCAAAGCTACTCGATCGGCCGGATCGTCGTGGAGGGGAATCAGCGGGTCGATGCCTCGACCGTGCTCTCCTACGCCAAGGTCGAACCCGGCACGGTCACCGCGGCCGAGCTTAACCGGGCGTTCCAGGATCTTCTGGCCTCGGGTCTCTTCGAGACGGCGGAACTCGTGCCTCAGGGCGGGACACTGGTGATCCGGGTGAAGGAATACCCGACGATCAACCGCATCTCGATCGAGGGCAACAAACGGATCGACGACGAGGAGGCGCTGGCGCTGATCCGCTCGACCCCGCGACGGGTCTACTCACCGAGCGTGGCCGAGCAGGACGCCGCCGCCATCGTCACCGCCTATGAGCAGCGCGGGCTTCTCGCGGCGACGGTGACGCCGAAGATCATCCGCCGGTCGGACAACCGGGTGGACCTGGTGTTCGAGGTGACCGAGGGCAAGTTCGTCGAGAACCAACGCGTGTCCTTCGTCGGCAACCGGGCGTTTTCCGACCGGCGGCTGCGGCGCGTGCTGGAGACCAAGCAGGCCGGGATCTTCCGGGCGTTCTTCCGGACCGACAGTTTCATCGCCGACCGGATCGAGTTCGACAAATCGCTCCTGCGCGATTTCTATGCGAGCCGCGGCTACGTGGATTTCCAGGTCACCGACGTCTCGACCGAGCTATCGCGCGAGCGGGACGGGACCTTCATCACCTTCCACGTGCGCGAGGGGCGGCAGTTCCGGATCGGGCACGTCACGGCCAGCTCGCAACTGAGCACCGTGGATGCCGACGAGTTCCTGGCCGCCGGGCGGCTTCGGGAGGACGTGGTCTATTCGCCGACTCTAATCGAGAACGCGATCACCCGGATGGAAGGGCTCGCCACCGAGAAGGGGCTCGATTTCGTGCGGATCGAGCCGCGGGTCACGCGGAACGACCGGTCGCTGACGCTCGACATCAACTTCGTGCTGAGCCGGGGCCCGCGGGTCTTCGTCGAGCGGATCGACATCGAGGGCAACGCGACCACGCTCGACCGGGTGATCCGGCGGCAATTCAAGATCGTCGAGGGCGACCCGTTCAACCCGCGCGAAATCCGCAATGCGGCGACGCGGATCCGGGCGATGGGATATTTTTCGAATGTCGACGTGTCGACCCGCGAGGGTTCGGCCCCCGACCAGGTGATCGTCGATGTGGACGTCGATGAACAGCCGACCGGGTCGCTGGGCGTAGGCGGGTCCTACAGTTCGGATTCGGGGTTCGGCGTGTTCCTGAACTTCTCGGAATCGAACTTTCTCGGGCGCGGGCAGCGGCTGTCCTTCGATCTCTCGACCACCGCCGATACGGGCTCGAGCTCGGTCAGCTTCGTCGAGCCGTCGCTCCTGGGGCGGGACCTGTCGCTGGGGCTCTCGGTGTTCCAGCTCGTCTCGAACAACGACAACTCGGCCTATGACACCACGTCGACCGGGGCGCGGATCGCGCTCGGCTTTCCGGTCGGCGAATACTCGCGACTCAATCTCGCCTATTCCTTCAAGCAGGACGAGATCAGCGACGTGGACACCAATTCCTCGCCGATCATCCAGGCCGACGAGGGCTCGGCGGCGGTCAGCACCCTGAGCTACACCTGGAGCTACGACACCCGCAGTGACGGTCTCGACCCGAATGCCGGGGTGCTCCTGAGCTTCGGTCAGGATCTGGCCGGTGTGGGCGGCGATGTGCATTACATCCGGACCAACGCCAAGATGGTGGCGCAGAAGCGGCTGCGGAACGAGGCCTTCACGCTGCGAGCGACGCTCGAGGGCGGCACGGTGACGATGCTCAACGACGACGCGAGTCGGGTGACCGACCGGTTCTTCCTGGGCTCGGCGCAGCTGCGCGGGTTCGAGTACAAGGGCACCGGGCCGCGCGACCTCGACGCGGCAAACCAGGACGCGCTCGGCGGGCTCAACTATGCGGTGGCGCGGTTCGAATACGGTTTCCCGATCGGCTTCGTCGAGGATCTGGGCATTTCGGGCGGTCTGTTCCTCGACATGGGGTCGGTCTGGTCGCTCGACAACAGGAATGGCGCGGGCGGGGCAGGCTCGGTGGACGACAGCTTCAAGCTGCGCTCGGCGGCCGGGTTGTCGATCTTCTGGGATACGGCAATCGGTCCTCTCACCTTCAATTTCTCCAAGGCGCTCAAGAGCGAATCCTATGACGAGGAACGTTCGTTCGACATCGCGCTGACGGCTCGTTTCTGACGATGTGGGGTGCAGGGCTCGCGCGGGCGGCCCTGGCGGCGGCGTTGGTCGCAGGGGCTCTCTGCGCGGGGGAAGCTCCGGCGCAGCAGGCCGGGCGACCCGCGCCGTCGGCGGTCCTGACGGTGGATCCGGAGCGGTTGTTCCAGGAATCCGCCTTCGGGCGCCGGATCATCGCCGAGAGCGAGGCGGCGGCGGAGGCGCTCCAGGCGGAGAACCGGCGGATCGAGGCGGAGCTGACCGCCGAGGAGAAAAGCCTCACCGAGCGGCGTCCGGGCCTCCCGGTGGACGAGTTCCACAAGCTCGCCGATGCGTTCAACGAGAAGGTCGACCGGATCCGGGCGGAGCAGGACGGCAAGGCGCGGGAAATCCAGGATGCGCGCGATGCCGGGCAGCAGGAATTCTTCAACCGGATCGGCCAGGTGCTTCTGTCCCTGGTGATCGAACGCCAGGCGGCGGTGCTGCTCGACCGGCGGGCGGTGTTTCTCTCGGCCGAGTCGGTCGATGTGACCGAAGCCGCCATTGCACGGATCGACGCGGAGATCGGCGCGGGCGAGGATGGGGGGCAGGACGCGACCCCGCCGGAAGGCGCCGGAGACGGCGGGGATTGAGGCCCGGGCCTTGCTTGTCAGGGTGGGGCCGGATTGCTAGGGACAGGACATGAGCGAGACCAAGACCGCCGACATTCACTTGATCAAGCGGATCATTCCGCACCGCTATCCGTTCCTGATGATCGACCGGGTCGACGATATCGTCGGCACCGACAGCGCGACGGGCATCAAGAACGTCACGGTGAACGAGCCGCATTTCGAGGGGCATTTCCCGGTCGAGCCGGTGATGCCGGGCGTGCTGATCGTCGAAGCGCTGGCGCAGACCGCCGCCGTGATGGTGGGCGTGGGCTACGACCTCGCAGACAAGGGTGCGCTGGTCT
Source organism: Paracoccaceae bacterium (assembly GCA_050299695.1). Lineage (GTDB taxonomy): Bacteria > Pseudomonadota > Alphaproteobacteria > Rhodobacterales > Rhodobacteraceae > Ovoidimarina. The sequence goes on along the minus strand of JBNKWI010000059.1, from coordinate 4,824 downwards.
ATTTCATGGGGATCGACGGCGCGAAGTTCCGGCGCAAGGTGGTGCCGGGCGACGTGTTGAAGCTCCATGTCGAGACCAGGCGCGGCGGCGGCAAGGTCTGGAAATTCGCGGGCCGTGCGGAGGTCGATGGAGATCTGGCCTGTGAATGCGAATTCACCGCCATGGTCGTGCAGCCGAAGCCATGAGCGCAGGCATAGACCCCTCCGCCCGGGTCCATCCGAGCGCGGTGATCGAGGATGGGGCGGTGATCGGCGCGGGCGCGGCGGTCGGGCCGTTCAGCGTGATCGGTCCGAAGGTGCGGCTCGCGGCGGGCGTGGAGGTGAAATCCCATGCCGTCGTGACCGGTGATACCGAGATCGGACCCGGGACGGTGATCTTTCCCGGCGCGGTGATCGGCGAGGTGCCGCAGGACCTGAAGTTCAAGGGCGAGGAAACCCGGCTCGTCGTCGGGGCGCGGAACCGGATCCGCGAGGGCGTGACGATGAATACCGGCACCGAGGGCGGCGGCGGCCTGACCTCGGTGGGCGACGACTGCCTGTTCATGACCGGCGCCCATGTCGCCCATGACGCCCGTGTCGGCAACCGCGTGGTGGTCGCGAACCAAGGCGCCATCGCCGGCCATTGCGTGATTGAGGACGACGTCATCATCGGCGGGCTCTCCGGGATCCACCAATGGGTGCGGATCGGCCGGGGGGCGATCATCGGCGCAGTGACCATGGTGACGAACGACGTGATCCCCTACGGCCTCGTGCAGGGTCCACGCGGTGTGCTCGACGGGCTGAACCTCGTCGGGCTGAAGCGGCGCGGCGTGGCGCGGGCCGACATCACCGCGCTTCGGGCCGCCTACCAGATGCTGGCGCAGGGCGAGGGCGCCTTCGTCGAGCGCGCGCGGCGGCTCGGCGAGGAGACCGAGAGCGACTATGTGCGCGAGATCGTCGACTTCATCCTGTCGGCCTCGGACCGGCATTTCCTGACCCCGGGGTAGCCATGCTCGCATTGATCGCCGGACAGGGAGAGCTGCCGCATCTCCTTGCGGCGCGCCTTTCGCCCGGGCTCGTCTGCGAAATGGAGGGGTTTCCGTCGGGGCTGCCCGATCCGTTGACCTTCCGGGTCGAGAAGCTGGGAACGCTTCTGAAGACCCTCCGCAAGCGGGGCGCGACCGAAGTGTGTTTCGCAGGCGCGATGCGGCGCCCCAGGGTCGAGCCCGCCCGCGTCGATCTGGCGACGATGCCGCTCGTGCCGCGGATGCTCTCCGCCCTGCGGGAGGGGGACGATGCGCTCCTCCGGACGGTGATCGCGCTTTTCGAGGAGACGGGGCTCCAAGTGCGCGGGGCGCATGAGCTGTTGCCGGATCTGCTGCCCGAGGCGGGTGTGCCGACGCGGGCCGAACCGGGCGACCGGGACAAGCGCGATGCGGCGCGCGCGGCGGCGATCGTCGCGGCGCTCGGCGCGGCCGATCTGGGGCAGGCCTGCGCCGTGGCGCGCGGGCAGGCGCTGGCGCTCGAGGCCACCGGCGGGACCGACTGGATGCTGGCCACGCTCGCCGGGGACCGCCGTCCGCCGGGGCCCGAGGGCGGGATCTTCTTCAAGGCGCCGAAGCCCGGGCAGGACCGGCGGATCGACCTGCCGGTGATCGGGCCGGGCACTGTCGCGGGGGTCGCGGCGGCCGGACTGTCGGGGCTGGTAATCGAGGCGGGCGGCGTGATGGTGCTGGGCCTCTACGATGTCGTGGCGGCCTGCGATGCCGCCGGCCTGTTCCTCTGGGTCCGGGAGCCATGAAGGCCTTCCTGATCGCGGGGGAGCCGTCCGGCGATCTCCTGGGCGGGACGCTGATGGCCGGGTTGAAGCGCCTGCACTCCGACGTGGTTTTCGAGGGCATCGGCGGGCCGGCGATGGCGGAGGAAGGGCTCGCGAGCCGCTTCGACATGTCGGAGCTGAGCGTGATGGGTATCGCCGAGGTGCTGCCGCGCTACCGCCATCTGATGCGGCGGATCCGCGAGACGGCGGCGGCGATCGTGGCGGCGCGGCCGGACGTGGTGGTGACCATCGACAGCCCGGATTTCTGCCTGCGGGTGCTGCGGCGGGTGCGCGCCGAGGCGCCGGAGGTCCGCACGGTGCATTACGTGGCGCCGACGGTCTGGGCCTGGCGGCCGCACCGCGCGCAGCGGATGGCGGGTCTCGTCGACCAGGTGCTGACGCTCTTTCCCTTCGAGCCGCCCTACATGGAGGCTGCGGGGATGCGGGCCGATTTCGTCGGCCATCCGGTCGTTGCGGAGCCGCAGGCCGACGCGGCGGAAATCGCGGCGTTCCGGACGCGGCACGGGATCGGGTCGGCGCCCCTGGTCCTTGTCCTGCCCGGGTCTCGGCGGGGCGAGGTTGGCCGGCTGGCGCCGATCTTCGGCGCGGCGCTGGCGCCGGTGCTTGCGGCGAGGCCCGGCGCGCGGGTGGTCGTGCCGGCTGCGGAACCGGTGGCGGGCCTGGTGCGCGAGGCGTGCGCGAGTTGGCCGGGTGCGCCCCTGGTGCTGGATCCGTCGGTTATGGAACGGGCGGCCTACCTGGCCGAGAAGCGCGCCGCGTTCGGAGCGGCGAACGTGGCGCTCGCGGCCTCGGGGACCGTGTCCCTCGAACTTGCGGCGGCGGGCACGCCGATGGTGATCGCCTACGACATGGCCTGGCTCTCGCGGCAGATCATCAAGCGGATGCTGCTGGTCGATACCGTGACGCTGGTGAACCTCGTGGCGGAGAGCCGCACGGTGCCGGAATTCCTGGGCGCGGAGTGCCGGCCCGAACCGATCGGCGAGGCGCTGGTCGCGCTCATCGACGCGCCGGACCGGCAGGAGGCGGCGCTGGCGCTGACCATGGAGCGGCTGGGCCGGGGAGGCGAGGCGCCGGGGCTCAGGGCGGCGCGGGCGGTTCTGGACGGGCTGGGGCTGCGGCCGGAGTGAGCGCGCCTCGCGGCGCGCGCGCGATGCGTCTGCGCCGCCTCCGGCGTCGCCGCGGGCGTGAGGGCGTTGCCCCCCCTCGCGCTCCCCCAAGAATATTTCCGGCCAGATGAAGCGGATGCGTTTCGCGCGGAGGACCCTCTTGCGGGTTCCGTCAGCGGCCCTTCCAGATCCAGCCGCCGCCGAGCACGCGGGAGCCTTCCGGCGCGTAGAAAACGCAGGCCTGGCCGGGGGAAACGCCTTCCTCGGCGGTCAGGAGATCGACCTCGGCCTCGGTCGCCGAGATCGGGCGGATCACCGCCTCGCGCGGCGGGCGGGTCGAGCGGACCTTGACCGACAGCGGCCATTCGGCTCGGCTGTCGAAGGGCGCGTCGCCCAGCCAGTTGATCTCGCGCACCGGGACGGTCCTTGTCGCCAGCATGTCCTTCGGGCCGACCACCACGCGGCGATTGTCGACATCTAGCTTCACCACGTAGAGCGGCTCGTCGAGCCCGCCGATGCCGAGGCCACGGCGCTGGCCGATCGTGTAGTGGATCACGCCCTGGTGGGTGCCGAGCACGCGCCCGTCAGCATGGACGATCTCGCCGGGTTCGGCGGCGCCGGGGCGCAGCTTCTCGATCACGCTGGCATAGTTGCCGTCGGGCACGAAACAGATGTCCTGGCTGTCCGGCTTGTCGGCAACGGGCAGGCCGAATTTCTGAGCCAGCGAACGGGTTTCCGCCTTGGACTTCAGGTGCCCGAGCGGGAAGCGCAGGTAGCCGAGCTGTTCGGCCGTGGTGGAGAACAGGAAATAGCTCTGGTCGCGGTCCGGGTCGGCGGCGCGGTGGAGTTCGGGGCCCGCCGCGCCGACCACGCGCTGGATGTAGTGACCCGTCGCCATGCAATCGGCGTCGAGATCCTTCGCGGTTTCGAGAAGGTCGTGGAACTTCACACGCTCGTTGCAGCGGATGCAGGGAACCGGCGTCGCGCCCGCAAGGTAGCTGTCGGCGAATTCGTCGATCACCGCCTCGCGGAAGGCGTTCTCGTAGTCGAGGACGTAGTGCGGGAAGCCCATGGTTTCGGCTACCCGGCGGGCATCGTGAATGTCGCGGCCCGCACAGCAGGCCCCCTTTTTCGCGAGCGCGGCGCCGTGGTCGTAGAGCTGGAGCGTGATTCCCACCACGTCATAGCCCTCTTCCGCCAGCATCGCCGCCACCACCGAACTGTCGACGCCGCCCGACATCGCCACGAGCACACGAGTCTCGGACGGCGCCTTGGGCAGCCCGAGGGAATTGAGACCGGTTTCGCCGTCAAGCGCCATGGAACACATGCCTTCGCAGGAACAGGCGCGAAATATAGGAAAATGCGACCTAACAACAAGACCGGGTTTCACCCGGCGTTAAGCGCGTCACGCGATTTTCCGATCGCGCCAGATGCACGAGGGGAAAGGGATGTATCTCAAAAAGATCGACGGTCCGCGCGCCGTCACGTTGCCGGACGGGACGGTCATGACACGCGCTGACCTTCCCGATCCGAAAACGCGACGCTGGGTGGCGAGCCGAAAGGCGGCAGTGGTGCGTGCGGTGTCGCACGGGCTGATCTCACGCGAACACGCGATCGAGACCTATGGGTTGACCGATGAGGAATATGGCTCGTGGGAATCCGCGGTCGCAACCCATGGTGAAGCGGCGTTGAAGGCGACGTCGCTTCAGAGGTATAGACAACTGTAGGTTGTTTCCGGTACGTTCATAGGAGGAGTAACCGCCGATTAACCTTTCTCCGCCACTGTTAACGGCGACGAAAATAACATTGCGGAGCTATGCTATGCGCGTCCTTCTGGTCGAAGACGATCCGACGACATCGAGAAGCATCGAACTCATGCTCTCGCATGCGAACCTGAACG
>JBNKWI010000058.1:0-21954 GCA_050299695.1 Paracoccaceae bacterium | reverse complement strand
GAGATCGCAGTGGAGAAGACCGTGACCGCGCATGACGTCGTGGCCTCGCTCAACCACCATCGCGGCGACGATTCGACATCGGCCGCGAAGCCCCTGATGGCCGCCGTGAAGGAGATTCGGGCGGACGGCGACAGTACCGTGGTGGTGACGCTCGACGCGGGCAATGCCGACTTCCCGTTCATCGTGACCGACTACCACATGCCGATCATGCAGGACGACGCCGGCAAGATGGACTGGAAATCTCTGATCGGATGCGGGGCCTACAAGGTCGATCGCTACCAACCGGGCCGGTCCTCCGAGCTGTCGCGGCACGAGAACCACTGGTCCGACGATGTCGCTTTCTTCGACACGATTCAGCAGCTTTCGCTGATCGACCCGAACGCGCGCACCACCGCCCTGGTGGCTGGGGATGTCGATGTCATCGACCGGATCGACCTCAAGACCGCTGGATTGCTGGGCCGCAAGGCCGGTGTCAACATTCACTCGGTCACCGGAACCCAGCACTACACGATGCCGATGCGCTGCGACACCGCGCCATTCGACGACGTCAATGTGCGGCGGGCGCTGAAATACGCCATCAACCGTCAGGAAATGCTCGACAAGATCCTGTTCGGCTATGGCGCACTCGGCAACGACTTTCCGATTGGCAGGAACCAGCGGTTCCACAATTCCGAACTGCCGCAAACCGAGTACGACCCCGACAAGGCCCGGTTCTATCTGAAAGAGGCTGGCCTCGATTCGCTCAGCGTCGACTTGTCCGCGGCGGATACGGCCTTTGCAGGCGCAGTTGACGCTGCAGTTCTGTTCCAGGCTTCAGCGAGCAAATGCGGGATCAACATCAACGTCGTGCGCGAGCCGAACGACGGTTACTGGTCGGACGTCTGGATGCAGAAGCCGTGGTGCGTGTCCTATTTCGGCGGCCGCCCGGTCGAGGACATGACCTTCTCGACCATGTACGAGTCCTCCGCCGCGTGGAACGATTCCTTCTGGTCGAGCGAACGTTTCGACTGGCTTCTGGTGCAGGCACGGGCAGAGCTCGACGAAAACCTGCGCCGCGAGATGTATTACGAAATGCAGGCCATCCTGCGAGACGACGGCGGCGCCATCATCCCGCTCTTCGCGGCCTATGTGTTCGCCATGAACGACAGCGTTGGGCACAGCGGCAAGTTCGCCTCGAACTGGGACCTGGACGGGAACCGGTTCATGGAGCGCTGGTGGAAGGCGTAGGATATCGCGACACGACCAGAGGCGGGACCGGGGGTATCGCCTCCGGTCCGGTGTTTCGATAGGATCGCTAGTGCCGCCAGTGAATTTCCCCGGTTTCGTGGACGGTTACGGGCTAGAGAACTCCAGCGTCTCGATGGCACTCCATTCGTAGTCGACGGGCGAGATATGTCCCAGAGCCGAGTGACGTCGGTCGGGATTGCACCAACCCTCGATGAACTCGAAGATGGCCATGCGGGCCTCGGCCTTGGTTGGGAACTTGCGCCGATCGAGTAGCTCGCATTCGGGGTTGGCGAAGAAACTCTCGCACATCGCGTTGTCGTAGGCGTGATCAATGCCAACGCAGCAACAAGCGCCAATGCCGCGGAGCGGCTTCGTCCTCGGGCCGAAACAGGTCAGGGTCGAGCAGGTGCGGAATGCGGTCATGAGGATCAGCCCCGACCTTCGGGCCTTGACTTCTGGTCCGTACCCGAATGTAGGGTGCAAACGGGAGGACAGAATGGCGCAGATACTGCTCGACGGCGTGTCCAAGCGCTTCGGCTCGGTCGAAGTCATTCGTAATCTCAGTCTCGACGTAGCGTCGGGCGAACTCGTGGTCTTCCTGGGGCCTTCAGGTTCGGGCAAGACCACGCTTCTGCGGATGATCGCCGGGCTGGAGACGATAGATGATGGCGCGCTGACCATTGACGGGGTTCGGTCGGAGATGCTGCCGCCCGGCCGTCGCCAGCTGGCCATGGTGTTCCAGAACTACGCGCTGTACCCGCACATGACCGTGGCCGAAAACATGGCCTTTGGCTTGCGCAACATTCGCGTGCCCGTGGAGACGATCCGAGCGCGGGTAGCTGAGGCCGCGCGGATTCTCGAGATGGACGCGCTCCTGGACCGGCGGCCCTCTGAGCTGTCGGGCGGGCAGCGGCAGCGGGTGGCGATCGGGCGGGCGATCGTGAAGGAGCCGAAGGCGTTCCTGTTCGACGAGCCGCTCTCGAACCTCGACGCCGCGCTGCGCGCCCGCACGCGGGTGGAGCTGGCCGAACTGCACCAACGGCTGAAATCGACGATGATCTATGTCACCCATGACCAGGTCGAGGCGATGACGCTCGCCGACCGAATTGTGGTGCTGAACGACTGCCGGATCGAGCAGATCGGCACGCCGATGGAGGTCTATTCGCGGCCGGCGACCCGGTTCGTCGCGGCTTTCGTCGGCTCGCCGGCAATGAACTTTCTCAAGGCGACGCTGACGGGGAATGGCGACCGGGTGCAGGCGCGGCTGGCGGACGGGGCACTGGTGCCGATCCGCTCGCGCAACGTGCCGGTGGGTGAGCTGGAGCTGGGCGTGCGTCCCGAGGCGCTGACGGTGGTGGCCGAGGGGGGCGAGACCGGCGGAGTTGCGACGGTGCTGGAACGACTGGGAGAACGAACGCTGATCCATGTGCGCCTCGACGATGGGACCGTGGTGACGGCGCAGGACAAGGGCCAGTCGGAGGTGGCGCCGGGCGAACGCGTGCGGCTTGCCTTCGACACCTCGGCGCTGCACGTCTTCGGCCCGGACGGGCAGGCCTGGCACGCCGGCTGAGGCCTAGCCCTTGATCCCGGCCGAGAGGGTGATCGCCTCGGTCACCTTGCGCTGGAACAGCAGGTACACCAGTGCCACCGGAAGCCCGGCGAGGACGGCGCCGGCAAGCTGACTGGCATAGTAGACCCCGAAGGCGTCCTGCACCTGGGTGATGCCCACGGTGATCGTCATCATTTCGGTCCGCGTGACCGACAGGAACGGCCAGAGAAAGCTGTTCCAGCTCCAGATGAAGCAGACGATCGACAGCGCCGTGGTCACCCCCCAGTTCATCGGCATGTAGACCTTGAAGAGAATCGCGAACTCCGAGGCGTTGTCCATCACCGCCGCCTCGCGGAAGTCGCGTGGGACCTGGTCGAAGAAGCCCTTGTAGACGATGATGATGACCGGGTGGATCAGCTGCGGGATGATCATCCCGGCCCAGGTGTTGACGAGGCCGAGCGAGGCGATCAGTTCGAAATGCGTGATGATCAGCGACGAGATCGGCACCATGAAGCTGGCGAGGATCAGGTACCACAGCACCTGCCGGCCGGGGAACCGCAACTGTGACAGCGCATAGCCGCAGAGCATCGAGGAGAGGATCGTCAGCGCCGTCACGCCGACGGCGACGACGACCGAGTTGACGTACCACAGGCCGATCTGGGTCTGGGTCAGCGCGAAAACGTAGTGCTCGAAGGTCAGCGTGTCGGGCCAGAGCTCGATATAGGGCCGCACCACCTCGTCTTCGGGCTTGAGCGAGGAGATGACGCCCCAGTAGAGCGGGAACGCCCAGATAACCGCGCAGAACACGGTCAGGAGGGTGATCAGTGCGCCGGCGAGGTTCCACCGGCGGGCGGAGGCGGAGGTCATTTGCGGCCCCCGGCGAGGCGCAGGAGCTGGAATTGTACGACCGAGAAGAACACCACGATCGCGAAGAGGGTGATGGCGATGGCGGCGGCGCGGCCGCCCTGGTTCGACTGGAAGGCGCGCTGGAACACGTAGTAGACGAGTACCAGATTGTCGTTCGGCCGGCCGCCGTCCGAGAACAGGTAGACCTGGTCGAAGATCTTCAGCTGCAGGATCAGCTGGATGGTGAAGACCAAAGCGGTGACGGGCCAGAGGAGCGGCCATGTGATGCGCCGGAAGGTGGTCCAGCGGCCCGAATTGTCCAGCGCGGCGGCCTCGTAGATCTCGGCCGGGATCGCGCGCAGGCCGGCAAGGAACAGAAGGATCGAAAAGCCTGCGGTCCACCAGATCGTGACCACGGCGACTGCGGGCATGAACCAGGCGGCGGACTTGGTGATCGGGACGCGGGCGATGCCGAGAAGGTCGAGCAGGTGCATCGCGACGCCGAACTGGAAGTTCAGCGTCCAGTCCCAGATCAGGTAAACCACCGAGACCGGCAGGATGTAGGGCAGGAAGAACAGCGCCAGCACCGCTGCCTGCAGCCGCCCTTTGAGGCGCGAGACGCCCAGCGAGATGAGCAAGGCGATGACGGTGCCGGGGATGACGGTCAGGAGGACGAAGTACGCGGTGTTCCACAGCGCGGTGCGGAACCGGGGATCGCCAGGCAGGCGCGTGTAGTTGTCGAGCCCGACATTCTTGCCCGGCCCGATCAGCGGGGCGTCGGTGAACGAAAGGAGGAACAGCTTGACCGTCGGGTAGACGAACACCACCGCGTAGATCACCACGAATGGGGCGATCAGCAGCAGCGCGGTCAGGATGTCCTTGCGCCTGTTCGTCAGCATTCTCGTCCGCCGGGGAAAGAAGGGCCGCCCATTCGGGCGGCCCAGAGGGAGAACCTCAGAGATTGTTGAGTTCGTCCTTGATCTTCTCGGCCGCCTCGGCCGGATCCATCTCGCCGTTCAGCGTCGGCACGAAGTATGTCGAGAGCACGTCGAAGATTGGGCCCGCCACGCCCGCCAGCGTGCTGCGCGGGTCGTAGATCAGGTGCTGGGTAACGGTGGAGTAGGTCGCGTTCGGCTCCATCGCCTTGTACTCGGCCGACTCGACGACGGGTTCGTAGGCCGGGATGTGGCCCGCCGTCGCCCAGAACAGCGAGTGCTTCTCGATCCACGAGACAACCTCCAGCACCGCGGCGCGCTTGTCGGCCGACATCTCCTTGCCCTGATTGTTCGGGATCGCGAAGGAGTGGCTGTCGGCGTAGGTGCAGGGCTTGGCGAAGACGGTCGGGATCTCGACCGCGCCCCAGTCGAACAGCTTGTTCTGTCCGGCGAGGTCGGTCATCGTCGGGACCTCCCAGACGCCGTTGATCATCATCGCCGCCTTGCCCGACGTGAAGAGCGCCACGGTCGCCGGGTAGTCGGTGTAGGTCGACTGCCAGCCTTGCTTGGTCCAGTGCTGCAGGACACCGAGGGCATCGGCCAGCTTCTGCTGGTTGTCGCCGGCAAGGAACTCGCCGCCGGTCTGCAGCTCGCCGCCGTCCTGGCACATGAAGGAGTATACGGTGCGGTACATAAAGTTGCCGTCGGCGGTCACCGAACCCAGCGGGAACTCCACGCCCGAGTCCTTCAGCGCCGCTAGCGTCGCCTCGAAACCCTCGCGGCTGTCGAGGCCCTTGGGCTTGCCGTCGTCTGTCAGCATCCCCGCGGCCTTCAGAAGGTCGCGGTTGTAGTAGAGGACGATCGGGTGGGTATCGAGCGGTACGGCGTATTGCGTGCCGTCCACCGTCACGGCGTTCCAGGTGGTGTCGGCATAGTCGCTCTGGCCGAGGCCCATCTTCGACCAGTCGTCGGCGGTGATCTTCTGCAGGACGTTCTGGCTGACGGCGAGGGGAATGCGGCTGGCGTGGTAGGTCATCACGTCCGGCGCCTCGCCCACGGCGACCGAGGTCTGCACCTTGGAATAGAACGGGACGCCCCAGTCGAGGGTGGTGGCGTCGATCTTGATCTTGCCGGCGTGTTCGGTGTTGAAGTCCTCGATCAGCTTCTTCATCCGCACGCCGTCGCCGCCGCCGAGGAAGTCCCACCAGACAACGGTTTCCTGCGCCTGGGCCGCGGTGGCCCAGAGGCCGGTCGCGACAACCAGCGCGAAATTCGAGATTGCCCTGAAGCGCATATTAATCCTCCCGTTTGTGCCGGCGCTGTGCGCCATGTCCTTATCGTCTCAGGCTACAACGAACTCCGATTCGCTCAACAGACTTTGCGGTATGTATCTGCAACTCGGATACTAAAGGCTGACCCGGATCATCGAGTAGGAGTGCGGCGGCAGGGTGAGCGCGAGGCCTCGGCCCTCGATGCGCGCACCGTCTCCCGTCTTTGGCACCACGGTCTCGGGCGCCTCGCGGGTGTTGCGCGCCTCCAGATCATCGTGGTGGATGATAGTGTGTTCTACCGACTTCGCGTAAAAGCCGTCCAGCGCCAGGGCGACCTCCATGGCTTCCTGCCCGTGCCGGTTGACCGCAAAGAAGGTGAGCGTGCCCGCGTCGTCGCGGCGGACCCCGGCGATATCTAGCCAGGGTACCCCGGCGGCGGCATCGGCGTCGTAGGTCGGCGCCTCGACCGCCAGCTGCATCGCGGTGCCGCGGCCGTATTTCGAGGCGAACTGGAACGGGTAGTAGATCGTCTGCTTCCAGGCCGCTCCGCCCGGCTCGGTCATGATCGGGGCGATGACGTTCACCAGCTGCGCGATGCAGGCGATCCTCACAACGTCCGACCGGCGGATGAAGGTGTTCAGGATGCAGCCGACCTGAAGCACGTCCTCGAAGTTGTAGATGTCCTCCAGCAGCCGCGGCGCTGCGGGCCAGTTCCATTCGCGCATCCGCTGGGCGTCCTGCTTGCGCTCGTGGTACCAGACGTTCCACTCGTCGAACGAGATCTTCACCTGCCGTTTGGACCGAAGCTTGGCCTTCACGTAGTCGAGAATGCCCGAGACAGTTCCGATGTAACGGTCGAGCTTCTCGGAGAGCGCCAGATACTCGGCCGTGTTCTTCTCGTAGTTCTCGAAATACATGTGCAGCGAGATGTAATCGATCTGATCGTAGGTCGCCTCCAGCACCGTCGCCTCCCATTGCGGGTAGGTCGGCATGTTCGAATGCGACGAGCCGCAGACGATGAGTTCCAGGGTCGGGTCCAGCCCGCGCAGTGCCTTGGCGGTCTCGTTGGCGAGGTGTCCGTATTCCGCGGCGCTCTTGTGGCCGACCTGCCAGGGTCCGTCCATCTCGTTGCCGAGGCACCAGAGACGGCAGTTCCACGGGTCCTTGCGCCCGTTCTTCGCACGCAGGTGCGACCAGGCGCTGCCTCCCTTGTGGTTCACGTACTCGACGAAGTTCCGTGCGTCATCCAGCCCCCGCGAGCCAAGGTTGACCGCCAGCATCATCTCGGTGCCGGCTTTCTCGGCCCAGTCGGCGAATTCGTGGATGCCGACCTGGTTGGTCTCTGTGGTCCGCCAGGCGAGGTCCAGCCGCGAGGGCCGGTCCTTCTGCGGGCCGATCCCGTCCTCCCAGTTGTAAGCCGATACGAAGTTGCCGCCTGGATAGCGGCAGACTGGCGTTTCGAGATCGCGCACGAGGTCGATGACGTCACGGCGCATGCCCTGGGCGTCGGCGGTCGGATGGCCCGGTTCGTAGATGCCGGTATAGACGGCGCGGCCGAGATGCTCGAGGAACGAGCCGTAGAGGCGCATGTCGATGTCGGCAACGACGTAGGCCGAATGCGCGGTTACGGTGGCTTTCATGGGTCCTCCGGTGCCAGTCTGTTTATCCGACTTGCGGATGCATACCGGTCTTCGCGGTAGACTACTCCGGTGCCACCGGTTACCGTCAAGCGGGAAATCGGACGAAGGGCCGGCAGGGGCGGCCTCAGCCGGCGATCAGTCGCAGCACCATGTCCTGGTCGTGGTTGCCGAAGCCGCGGCCGAAGATGTTCAGCCCTCCCGGATGCCGCGCCTCGTCCTTGACGCCGACCCGAACCCGGATCGAGCGATGGCTGTCGAGCGAAAGCATCCCGAGCGTGGTTCCGGACACCTTCGCGCCGTCGCAGAACGTCCCCTCAGCCGAAACGCGCCACTGCTTCAGTTTGCCGTATTGCGAGCCGCTGAGCTTCCACCACTCGGGCGTGTAGGTTCCCCGGCGGTCCCCGAAGTCGCCCGGCGAGGTCCAGGTGTCGATCTCGTGCCCGTTGATTGCGATGGTGATGTCCGAGGGCCAGTCCTTTGACGTACCCGGCACCTCCGAGGACAGTTCCATCGACAGTTCCAGCGCCGTCGGCGGCGCGGCGCCGAGTTTGGCGTTGTTGGGGAACTGATACTCAACGAACCCGCGGGTGAACCACAGAAGGCCGGTGCGCATCCGGTCGGGGTCGAGGAAGGTCTCGGGAACGTCGAGAAGCCCGATCACGCCGTCCTTCGAGCAGAGACCGCAGGGCGCCGAGACTTCGCAGCGCGTGTAGAGGCCTAGGGGCATCTCGACCGCGATGGCATTGCCCGGCTGCGGGGCCGCCTCATCCTTGAAGGCGATCAGCAGCTCGGAAAAGGTCGAGTGGCAGATCTTCTGACTGCCCTTCTTTGCCTTCTGCGACCGAGTCTGCACCAGCCCCGCATCTACCAGCACCTGGATGTTGGCCGAGATCGTCGACTGCGGCAGGCCCAGTTCGTCGGCCACCTGGTTGACGTTGCGCGGTCCGCGCCGGGACAGAAGCTGCAGGATGCGCAGGCGCACCTCGCTGGCGAGGCTTTTCAGAATGTCGATCCGCTCCAAGGGATCGACGACGATGACCTGATTGCTCATGATCCCTTCGCGCCGCGACGTCCGGCGTTCATATCAGCCTTCCGGGTTCGAATGAAGGCCCCGCGCAATTTACCAGTTCGCAATCCGGCCGTCGGGCAGGACGGCGTCAAGCGCCCAGATCTTCTCACGCTCGAACGGGCGCTTGACCGCCGCGGCCACGTCGAGCCGCTGCGCCTGAACCGGCGACTTGAACCGGCCCATGATTTCTTCTCGTCGCCGCGTGTGCCGGTGCGAGGCTTCGGCGCGATTGTTGAGCTGCTGCGATCTGCGATTTCGCGGCGCCGCAAGTCGGCTCGGAGCCCAAACAAACGGGGGCTCGGTAGCGTGCCGAAGGTCGGCGTTGCAGGAGGGTGGTTCGGCGATGCGCTGTCGGTGTTGACGATGCCCTGTGGTTCCGAGTGTGACAAAACGCACAGCGTCGTCGGGACGGGAAATGTCAGGCTGTCTAGTCGATCCGATGATGCTATGTGCGCGGCTGGAAGAAGAGGCAGGTGTCATGACTTCACCGGAGACAGTTGGAGGCGAGCTGGTTCGCGCCATTTCTGAGTTCGCGGACTTGCCCGCCATGTCCGATCGGGAGCGTGTGGTAACCTACGGCAGGCTCGGCCAGTTCGCCGCGGAACTGGGCGGTCGTCTCGAGAATTCGAAGGCTGTCGGCATTTTCGGCACTCCGGGGGTCTCAATGGCGGCAAGCGCCGCGGCCTGCGTGATCAATGGCCGACCGTTCGTGCATCTCGACCCGGCGTTGCCACAAATGGTGCTGCACAACATCGTTGCCGAATTGCAGGTCAGCCTCATTGTCATATGCGAAACCGCAACGCCGGGTCAGTTGCCGGGCGATTGCGAGACGGTGGATGCCGACGCCCTTCTGAACGACGCGTCCGCATCTTTCGCGCCGCTAGTCGCGGCCCCCGTCGCCCCGGATGATCCGATCTATCTGGTGGCGACATCCGGCACGACAGGTCGGCCCAAATGCATTCCCGTGTCGCAGGACGCGGCCTTTCTGTCCTATGGCTGGCGCGACGAGTTCACGCCCTACGGCCCCGGCATGCGCGTCGGCATTTATGTCTTCGCAATCTGGGAAATGTTTCGCCCGCTGCGCAAGGGCGCGAGTTTGTGGTTTCCCGATGCCAGCACGTTGTTCGCCCCGGGAAAACTGGCCGACTTCCTGATCGCCTACGACATCGACGAGATGCTGTTCACGCCGTCCTTCTATGACACGTTCCTCAATGCGCTGGACGGCGAAAGGGCAGCTGCGTTGCCACTTTCTCGTGTCGTCCTGAACGGTGAGACGGTGAGCGATGATCTGATCACGGCATCACTGGCCAAACTGCCAGCCGCCGCCCTGTGGAACCTGTATAGCATTTGCGAAACCCACGATATCTGCATGTCGCATCTTACGAAGCCGGCGGGAGATGCGCCCGCGTCGGTCGGAGTTCCGATGAAGCATCTGCGCGCTGTCATTCTGGACGAGAACGATGCGGCTTGCCCGGCCGGCGCCTCCGGCCGGCTGTATTTCGAAGGGCCGAGGATGCTGGGTCCGGGCTACGTCAATCGCCCCGAAGAGACCCGCCTGCGGTTTCGCGAGCTGAATGTCGATGGGCAGGATGTCCGGCTTTTCGACACAGGCGATCAAGCCTGGATGGATGACAGCGGCGCGTTGCATATCGAAGGGCGCATCGCCCATATGTTGAAACTGCGCGGCTATTCGATCCAGACCAGGGAGCTGACGGATACTCTGCGCGACAGGCTGGCCTTTTCCAGTGCGGTGCCCTGGATCGCAGAGGTCGGGGCGCGTGGCCAAAGTCTGATCTTCTACTTCGCGGCCGACGCGGCACAGGCAAGGCGCAACGCGGAGAACTGGGGGCTTGCGGCGGGCGCAAACAGGACACCCGCAGCGCTCGCCGCCGATCTGCGGGCCGTGCTGCCGGCCTATTGCGTGCCGTCCTTCCTGGTTCAGATGGATGCACTTCCACTGCATCCGGTGTCGGGCAAGGCAGATATGCGCGCCCTGCCGTCTGTCGAGGAAGGTCACCATAGCTCGGACCATGCCGAGGACGCCGTCATCGCCGCGGCAGCCCTCGCCATGTCATGTGCCGCATCGCAGATCGACCCCGCGTTGAGTTTTCACGATCAGGGTGGCGATTCCCTGATGTGTGTGACCCTGATGCTGGAGCTTGAGAGAGCCTACGGCCTTCCCATCGACTTCGATCTGGCGATGAATGTGCCGCTTCACCGGCTCGACCAACTCCTGACCCAGGAGGCCGATGCGCCTCCGCCGGAGGAAGACTTCGACCGCCCGGGCATTCTCCTGACCGGCGCAACGGGGTTCCTCGGCGGCCATGTCCTTGCAAGGGCGGCCCGCGATCTGCCGCCCGGACAGGTCGTGTATTGCCTTGTCAGGGACAAGAACCGTGGGGCCCGGGACCGGCTGGACGACGTGGCCGCGGCGCATGGAGTCGCGCCGGACCGCTACGTTATCGTCCACGGCACCTTGGACGCGCCCCGCTTCGCGCTCGGGCAATCCGCGTATTTGGCGCTGGCTGTATCTGTCTCGCGGGTCGTTCACTGCGCGGCGATGGTGAACCTCGCCATCGGGCGCGAGGAGATGCTGAATTGGTCGGCCCGCGGCCTGGAAACAGTGCTGACATTTTGCAGCGACGCATCGGCAGATCTTCGTTTCACCTCATCCAGCGCGGTCTTTCCCGACCGGGGCGGCCCGTGGCCCGAGGCCCCGGCCATCGCATGGGAGGGCTGCACCGGCTATGGGGCCGCCAAGATCGCAGCAGAAACCGCAATCCGCGCCTCAGGCGTCCCTGCGGCTATCGTACGCCTGCCGTCGCTCTATGATCTGGATGCCCCAAATCCGCGCGACATCTATGAGATAATTCTCAAGGCGTCCCTGTGCGCTGGTCACATGCCGTGTTCGCTTGAATTTCCGATGACCGACGTGACCGCTGCCGCCACGTTCCTGCTTGGTCCCATCACCGCACCCGAGGCCCCGATCTTCAACCTGATGGCTGACTCGAATATCACGCCCACGGGACCGGCCCCGCTGCCGACGCAGGCGTGGTTGTCCGAGGTCACGCTCGACCCCGGCATCGCCAGGGTCGTCGCCGAGTTCCCGGACACCATGCGCGCCGATTCCACCTTTGAAAACACCGCCGCCCGCACCGCATGGGAACGGATCACCGGCCGCCCTTTCAAGGTGATCTGCGACGGAGACGCCCTGTTGGAGCGGCGCGCAGCTGACTACCAAAGCGATCCGGCATTCACCTGGAAATCTTCCATGGTCAAAGCGCGGGCCGCATCGCTGGCCAGAAATGCAGCCAGTTCCGCGACTTCGGAGGGCTGAACGAGCTGGTTCTGCGGATTCGACTTGGCATATTCGGCGCGCACTTGCTCCAGGGTCCGGCCTGTCGCCTTCATGTCGGCATCGATGAAGCGCCTGAGCATTTCGGTCTCGACCCAGGTCGGGCTGATCGAAACACAGGTGACGCCATGGGCGGCGCCCTCAAGACTTACGCAGCGGCCCAGGCCCAGAAGTCCCGCCTTGGAGGCGCAATAGGCCGCGTTGTTCGCCATTCCGTTATGCGCTGCGACAGACGCCATATTGATGATCCGTCCCCACCCCCTGCGTTTCATATGCGGCATCACGGCCCGGATCATACGGAACGTACCGTTCAGGTTCGTATCGATGTGATCGTCCCAGATCTGTTCGGGATGATCGATCACGGCGGCCTCTTCATAGACACCGGCCGCATTGATCAGAATGTCGACGCCACCATGCGTTTCCACGATTTCGGCGACAAAGGCATCCACGCTCTCGCGCGACCGGACGTCCAACCCTGTGGCGTGAAGCTTGCCCGAATCCGCACCAAGAACCCTGCGAACCTGGCTCTCATCGCCCGCGCGCCGCGCGCCGATCACAACGGTCGTGCCGTCCTGCGCAAGCCTGCGTGCGATCGCAAGCCCCATCCCTGACAGCCCGCCCGTTACGATCGCCGTTCTGTGAACTGATGCCATGCTGCGCTGCCTCTACAAGAATTCTCGGAACATCGTTCTGCTACGCCAATTCCTGCGTGGTTGCACTAGCAAGGGCTACTGAATGCTGGCCCGGTTCGGCCCACTGTCACGCACGCCACCCGGGAAGCCACCATTCGATGAGTGAGCGCTGGGTCGGCTCTGTCCCGCTGAGTGTGAGTTCGCCGAACCCGTTTCGCCGCAAGCTACATGAACGGCCGGTTCCGTGAAGCCGCGCCGCGGCATTGGACCTCGCGTCAAACGGCAGAAACGGGCCGTCTTTGACGACCTAGCTCGAACCGCAGCTCGCAATCCGATGTCGGTTGGACCAGCGCCGTCCGAATACCTCTCGGAGCCTCAAATATCCGCGGAGACGGCGAAGTCGACGTTGTTGCCACCTCACCCACCCGGCGAACAGACGGCCGTCACGGGTCAAATTTGAGAGATTTCCGGTCCCGGAACGCGCTGAGAAAGAAAGAGCGGTTGCACGAAGTCCTAGAACAGCACCGCGGCCAATGTTGGGAGTGCCTTCTGTGGACAGCCGGTTCCGGCGCGATCCCTTATGGAGGCATGCACTGAGTGCCCTGCGCCTGCTTCAAGCCCAAAATCGCGCGTTGACCGTCGGTTCACTCAAGGGGACGCGCGAAGTGCCGCAAGACGAGATCGAAGAACGGTCATGGCGCTGGCCTGTCGCAGGACGGCGAGGCTCTCAGATTTGTCCGCTGAGACCCATGAGACGCAGAGATATCCTCCTTCCCGGCTGGAGCGGGGTCGGGCATGCCGGACCGGTTCTAGAGGCCAGGCGGAGCCCCGCAGGGGGCGCCGAAGGCTCCACGATAGTGAAAGCTGGTGCGCATTCGTCTCGGAAGCGCTGTACGGCATTTCACAGGAGCCTCGCTGTGGGCCGGTTTGAGGACAGGAAGAAGCCCCAAGGTTTCACCTTATACCGAATATTTCACGGACAACTGGTCGAACACCACGGCGCCAGATAAGTCTTTGATTTTTAATGGTGCCCGGGGGCGGAATCGAACCACCGACACGAGGATTTTCAATCCACTGCTCTACCCCTGAGCTACCCGGGCACGGGTGGGGCGGGCGGGCCGGCCCCTTGGGTCGCGGTGTTCTAGACGGGCGGTCGGGGGCTGTCCAGTGGGAATCTCAGTGCCTTGTGGGGTCGTCGGCGGGGCCGCCCTGGAAGTCCGGATCCTCGGCCTCCACGGCGGGGATCGCGTAGGCACCGGTCATCCAGCGGCCGAGATCGACATCGGCGCAGCGGCGCGAGCAGAACGGGCGGTAGGCCGTCTCGCTGGGCTTGTGGCAGATCGGGCAGGCCATTCAGAGCACCTCCGCCAAGGGGCGGCGTTCGCGTTTGCGTTGCAGCTCATAGAGCCCCAGCGCCGTCCAGCCCACAAGACTGGTTTCGACCGGGTCGTCGCGGAACGCCTTCCTGAGCGCCTCCTCCAGGGTGCGGCGGTGCTGTTTCGGCATCGGTGCGAAGTCGACCGCAATCTGGCCGCCGAGGCCGCGCAGGCGCAGCTGGCGGGGGAGGTCCCGCGCGGCGGCGAGGTTGGCCTTGAGGCCTGCGGCGGGAGAGAAATCCGCGCCGGTGTTCACGTCGACGGCGACGAGGGCGCGGGTGGGTTCGATCACCATGGAGGCGCCGGCGCCGAGCGGGACGTCGGGGGATTTCAGCGCCTCGATGGCGTCGTGGAGGCCGGCCGCCTCGAAGGGGTCGGGTTCCGGGCGGGCGAGCGGGAGGAAGCCTTCGTCGCCTTGGAAGATGATAGGTCTCTTCGGATCGCGAACATCGGTGAGCGCGGATGCGAGCCCTTGTGGGCAGACGATCGCGTCGGGGCGGGGAAACACCCATTCTCTCAGGGCGTGAACGAGCGGGTTGCCGCCGGAGTCGTTGTGCAGATAGTCCGCATCACGGGCCTCGTTGAGCCGGATGCGCAACCACTTGAATAGCCAGTCGAATTCCCGGCCAAGGTTGATGGCGTCCTCGTTCCGGGCCGCGCTCCGGACGATCACTCCAAGGTTTTCGGCAAGGTCTGGTGCCTCCGGCGAGGGAGCGCACTCCGCGATTGCTGCCTCGACCGCCGCGATGAGCCGCTCCCGCTCCGACTCGTTGCCGATCTTGCGCGAGACGTTCACGCCGGGCGCACCGGGGGTCAGGATCAGCCGCGGCCCCTTGAAGAGAAGGCGCGTGCTCAGCGTCACCGCCTTGCCGGGTTCGGGCAGGCTGACGACCTGAACGAGGATCCGTTCGCCCTCGCGAACGCTTTTCGCCTCCCGCAGGTAGCCTTCCTGACCGCCCGCCATCTCGCAGAACGCACCAGCCTTCGGGAGCTTGCGCGTAACGCGGACCACGCAGATATCGCCCGAACTGGGCAGCACGGAGCCTTTCGGCGGATCGAGGATCAAGTCTTCGAGGCGGCCGTCAACCATGAGGGCGGCGGCGGAGCCGCGCTCCTTTGGCTGATCGAGGACGATGACCCGGCCTTTCATCGCGAAGGCTCCAGTCCGGCAGCCTGCAACAGCGCCGCGGTTTCCGCGAGCGGCAGGCCCATGACACCGGAATAACTGCCCTGGATCCAGGGGATGAAGGCGGCGGCGGGGCCCTGGATGGCGTAGCCGCCGGCCTTTCCGTGCCAGTCGCCGGTGGCGAGGTAGCCGGCGATCTCCGGCTCGGAAAGGCGCTTCATCTTCACCTCGGTGACGTTCTCGCGGGTCCAGAGCCGGTCGCCGGCCCGGACCGCCACGGCGGTGATCACGGTGTGACGCCGGCCTGAAAGGCTGGCAAGGAACCGGCGCGCCTCCTCCGCGTCCTCGGGCTTGCCGAGGATCCGGCGGCCGAGCGCCACGGTGGTGTCGGCCGAGAGCAGCACCTCGCCCGGGCCGAGCGGGAGCGCATTGGCCTTCTCCACCGCCATACGCAGGCAATAGGGGCGCGGCATTTCGCCTTTCCGGGGCGTTTCGTCGATATCGGGTGACAGGACACGGTCCGGCACCAGCCCAAGCTGTGCCAGAAGCTCGCGGCGGCGCGGGCTTGCCGATCCGAGAATCAGGCGCACAGGAGCGCGCCCGCCGCTACTTGAAGCGATAGTTGATCCGCCCCTTGGTCAGGTCGTAGGGGGTCATCGCCACCTGCACCTTGTCGCCGGCGAGGACGCGGATGCGGTTCTTGCGCATCTTTCCTGCCATATGCGCAAAGACTTCATGGCCGTTGTCAAGCTCGACCCTGAACGTCGCATTCGGCAGGAGTTCCTTCACGACGCCGGGAAATTCGAGCTCTTCTTCCTTGGCCATGGTTACTCCATTGCGGTCTGGCCCGCCGATCCGCGAGCCCGGGCACTAGATGCGCCCGAAACATTGATAATTCAAGCCCGGAATGGCCGCCGGCTCCGGGTCACGCCCGCGCACAACCCGTACACAGCCTGTACACAACCCGTACACCGCCGAACGCCGAAACGGCGCGGGAAGCGGTGACCACCGGCTCAGGAGACCTGGGCGATCCAGTCGGCGAGGTTGTAATAGGTCGTCACGCGGGAGATCCGCCCGCCCTCGAGCGTGAAGAAGGAGCCGCCGGGGAGGCGGTACCCCTGCCCCGTCGCCTCGGGCAGGCCCGGATCGGTGGCGAGATATGTACCGTTCACGGTGAATTCGGCCGCGCCCCGCATGCCGGTCTCGTCGAGGAACACCACGATATCGGTCAGCTCCTCGCGGTAGCAGCGGCTCATATGGGCGCAGAACTCGGCGAAGGCGGGCTTGCCTCGGCGGATCTTCCCCTCGTTCACGTGGTGGGCGATGTCCTCGGTCAGACAGTCGAGCATGCCCTCGGTGTCGCCCGAATTGAAGGCTGAGAAGTAGCGCTGGATCGTTTGCTTCATGGTGTTTCCTTCGTTGTCGGGTCCGGGCGGTCGGGCTAGGCGTCCTCGCTCGGCGGGCCGAACCGGGCAAGCATGCGGTCCCGGATCTGGTCGCGGCTCTGGCGGTAACTCGCGAGCTTGTCCTCGCGGCCCTCGCCGAGGCCGGTCGGGTCCATGATCGGCCAGTAGGCGATTTCCAGGTGGTGGAAGCGGGTGAATTCCAGCGCCATCCGCTGTGCCGCCGGCGACAGCGCGACGATCAGGTCGAAGGACGACAGGTCGTCGCCCCATTCCTGCATCTCCTCGAAGGACCGCGAGCGGTGGCGCGAGAGCTCGACGCCGATCTCCTGGCAGACCGCCACCGCGAAGCCATCGACCTCCATGTCGCCCTTGACCCCGGCCGACTGCACATAGGCGCGGTGTCCGTAGAGCTTCTTCATCAGCCCCTCGGCCATGGGCGAACGGACCGCGTTGTGATCGCAACAGAAGAGGACCGATTGCGGGAAGTCCTCCAAGCCCGTCAGCCCCCGAAATGGAGTACGCAGACCAGGGTGAAGAGCCGCCGCGCGGTGTCGTGGTCGAGCTCGGCCTTGCCGTCGAGCCGCTCCCGCAACACCCGGGCGCCCTCGTCGTGGATGCCGCGCCGGGCCATGTCGATCGTTTCGATCTGCGAGGCCGGCAGCTTCTTCACGGCGTCGAAATAGCTTTCGCAGATCTGGAAATAGTCCTTCACCACCTGGCGGAACGGACCGAGCGAGAGGTGGAATTCCGCCGCCGGCTCACCGGCCTCTGTCCTGAGGTCGAAGACCAGCCGCTTCTCCCGGATCGCCAGGAGGAGCCTGTAGGGCCCCTCGGGCGCCGGGCGGCCCTCGCGGTCCGGGAGCGCGAACCGGTTCTCCTCCAGCAGGTCGAAGATCGCCACCTTGCGCTCCTGCTCGATCTCGGGCGTGGGCGCGGCGAGGCCGCTGTCGTCGATCTCGATATGGCTGATGCGCGCGGTCATGCCCCGTCGATACGAGAGTGCGGCGGCAAGGGCAATCGCGGGGGTTCAGGTGTCGGTGGGGATTTCGTCCCAGGGCAAGCGGAGGATCAGCCAGTTGAGCGCATAGTGGCGTTCGAAGACAACGCCAGGTTCCAGCCCGGCGGGGGCCTTGGTGCCATGGAGGCGGGCCTCCACCACGGCCCAATGGGTGCGGTAGATCAGGTCGGCCGCGTCGAGGATCTCGGACTGGGGCCGGAGCCGCGCCTTCGCGATCAGGCCCTCGGTGCCGAGGTCGCGCAGGGTTGCAGCGATGCGGGGCACGTCGGCGATGTGGTCGGGCCTTTCGAGTTCCTCGAAGATGCCGAGCGCCCAGAGGAGCACATGGACGCCCTCGTACCGCCAGCTGGCGTCGACATAGTCCTGCTCGGTGGGGTCGGGTTCGTCGAGGAAGGCGCGTTCTTCCGGTGTGAAGTACCCCTCGGCGCCGAATTGAGTGATGACGGTCCGGGTCAAGGCGTCGCTCCGCGTCTCGCCCATCACCGCGACAATCGCGAGCGCGATGGTGCGTTCCGCCACCTCGCGCTCGGTGCGTCGGATCGACTCCGCCTCGGTCTCGACGAGCGGCAGCGCCTCGAGCGTGGGGATGCCTTCGGACTGGAGCAGGGCCATGGAGCGGGCCTTGCGGGCTTCGGCTTCACCCATCTCGGCCGTCGCGGCCGAGGCGAAACAGGCAAGGAGGAACCCGAGGACCCAGGTGCGCATCTCTCACTCCGCCGCCTTGTTCAACCGGTCGAGCCGGGCGCGGACCGAGAGGCCGTGGGCTTCGAGGCTTTCGGAGGCGGCCAGCGTTTCGGCGGCGGGGCCGATGGCGGCGAGCGCGGCGGGGGTCATGCGGGCGAGCGTCGTGCGCTTCATGAAGTCGAGCACCGAGAGGCCGGAGGAGAAGCGGGCCGAGCGGGCGGTGGGGAGGACGTGGTTCGGGCCGCCGACGTAGTCGCCGATGGCTTCGGGGGTCCAGGCGCCGAGGAAGATCGCGCCGGCATGGCGGATCTTCGGGAGGAGCGCGTCCGGGTCGGCCACACAGAGCTCGAGATGCTCGGGCGCGATCCGGTCGGAAAGCGCGGCGGCCTCGTCAAGATCGCGGACGGTGACGACCACGCCGTAGTCGCGCCAGCTCGGTCCAGCGATGGCGCGGCGCTCCAGCGTTTCGAGGCGTTTCTCCACCGCCTCCGCCACCGCCATGCCGAACGCGGCGTCGGTCGTGAGCAGGATCGCCTGCGCGCTTTCGTCGTGTTCGGCCTGGCTCAGGAGGTCGATGGCGATCCAGTCCGGGTCGTTCCGGGCGTCGGCGATGACGAGGATTTCCGAGGGGCCGGCGATCATGTCGATGCCGACCTTGCCGAAGACCCGCCGCTTGGCGGCGGCGACATAGGCGTTGCCGGGCCCGGTGATCTTGTCGACGGGGCGGATCGTCTCGGTGCCCCATGCCATGGCGGCGATCGCCTGGGCGCCGCCGATCCGGTAGACGGTCTTCACCCCCGAAAGCCGTGCGGCGAGGAGCACCAGCGGGTTGACCGCGCCATCGGGCGTGGGGGCGCAGATCGCCAGGTCCTCCACCCCGGCGACGGCGGCGGGGATCGCGTTCATCAGGACCGAGGAGGGATAGGAGGCGAGCCCGCCCGGCACGTAGAGCCCGGCGGCGGAGACCGGCGTCCAGCGCCAGCCGAGCTCGGCGCCGGTCGCGTCGGTCCAGCTTGCGTCCTCGGGGAGCTGGCGTTCGTGATAGGCGCGGATCCTGTCGGCGGCGAGTTCGAGCGCGGCGCGCTCCGCTCCTGGGACGGCGGCGCAGGCGGCGTCGATCTCGGCCTCGGAGAAGGCCAGCGTTTCGGGGGTGAGCGCCAGCCGGTCGAACCGCTCGGTCAGTTCGATCACCGCCCTGTCGCCGCGCGCGCGGACATCGGCGATGATCCCCGCCACGGCCGCGTCCACATCGGGCGCGTCCTCGCGCTTCATTGCGAGCACCGCGGCGAAGCGCTGCTCGAAGTCGGCGTCGGCGGTGGACAGGACATGGGGCATCGCGCGGTCTCCTCGGCGCCCGACATAGCCGCCGGACGCCGGGGCCTCAAGCGCGGGGATCCTGTCGCCGCCGGAGCGAGGGGCGCCGCCGCTCGCGCTCCCCGGCGGATTTGCGGCCAGATGAAGGAGCGCCGCGGTCAGGCGCCGTGGTCCGGCGCCCTGCCCGAGATCGCGCGGTAGGGGCGGGTCACGTCGGTCAGCGTCGCCTCGAGCGCCTCGACCTCGAGCGCGATGGCGCCGTCGCCGGCGAGCGTGAGGGTGATGCGGCCGGTGCCGTCCGCGCCCGGCTCCCAGCCGAGCGAGAGGAGCGAGAGCACCGTGTCGGTATCGGTGCGGTCGATGCCCTGGGTGGCGACATGGCCCACATCCTCGAAAGCGAGCAGGCTTTGTACCCGTTCGGGCGGGGTCGCGGGATGCTCCCAGCGGACCCGGTTCAGGAGCAGGACGAAGCGCCGCCTGCCGCGCTGCCAGCGCATCTCGGTGATCGGAAAGACCGAATCCTGCACCGCCGCGGAGATCACGTTCAGGTCCTCGGCATCGAGCGCGCGGAGCCGGAGCGGCCCTTCGTCGGCATCCTCGAAGCGCGCGTCGCCGGTCATGCGGCGGCCACCCGCTCGATCCGGGCGCCGACCGCCGAGAGCTTTTCCTCGACATGCTCGTAGCCGCGGTCGAGATGGTAGACCCGGCTGACCAGGGTCTCGCCCTCGGCGGCGAGCCCGGCGAGGATCAGCGAGACCGAGGCGCGCAGGTCGGTCGCCATCACCGGCGCGCCCTTGAGCCGCTCGACCCCGGTCACCGTGGCGGTGCCGCCATGGACCTCGATATTCGCGCCCATCCGCATCAGTTCGGGGGCATGCATGAAGCGGTTCTCGAAGATCGTCTCTTCCAGGTGGCTGACCCCCTCGGCGGTGCAGAGGAGCGCCATCATCTGCGCCTGGAGGTCGGTAGGGAAACCCGGGAAGGGCGCGGTCGCCACGTCCACCGCGCTGATCCGCCCGTTGCGGCGCGCGACCTTCACCCCGCGCTGGGTCTGCTCCACCGAGATCTCGGCGGCGTCGAGCTTTTCGGCGAAGCTCTCCACCAGGTCGAGCCGGCCGCCGATGCATTCCACCTCGCCGCCGGTGATGGCGGGGGCGAGCATGTAGGTGCCGAGCTCGATCCGGTCGGCGATCACGGGATGGGTCGCGCCGGTCAGCCGGTCGACCCCCTCGATCTCGATCCGCGAGGTGCCGTCGCCCTGGATGCGAGCACCCATCTTCCGAAGGCAGGTGGCGAGATCGACGATCTCGGGTTCGCGCGCGGCATTCTCGATCACCGTGGTGCCGCGGGCGAGCGTGGCGGCCATGAGCGTGTTCTCGGTGGCGCCGACCGAGGCGAAGCGGAGCGGGACGCTGGCGCCTTTCAGCCCCGACTTCGCCACCGCGTGCAGGTAGCCGTCCTTCAGCTCGATCTCCGCGCCCAGCGCCTCCAGCGCCTCGACGTGGATGTCCATCGGCCGGGCGCCGATGGCGCAGCCGCCGGGCAGCGAGACCACCGCCTGCCCTTCGCGGGCGAGGAGCGGGCCGAGCACGAGGTTCGAGGCGCGCATCTTGCGGACAATGTCGTAATCCGCCCGGGTCGAGGCGAGCCCGTGCGAGGACATCGCCACCACCTTGCCGCCCTGGAGCGAGGAGACCTCGACGCCCAGCGATTGCAGCAGGAGCGACATGGTCCTGATGTCGGAGAGCCGCGGCACGTTGGTGAGCGTGAGCGGCTCCTCCGACAGCAACGTCGCCGGCATCAGCGCCAGGCAGGCATTCTTCGCCCCGGCAATCGGGATTTCGCCGTGGAGCGGCGTGCCGCCCCGGATCAGTATCGAGTCCATGTCGCTGCCCTCACGCCTTGTTGTCGGCCGCCCCGCCCGCCGCCCGCGCACGCGCCTGCGCCTTGCGCCGCTGCAGGTTCGCCTTCAGCGCGGCCTTGAGCCGTGCCTCGCGGCTCTCCGCCTTTTCCCTGGGCGCGTCGGGGGGTTTTTTCTTCATGACGCCTTCCTACCGCAGGCGCCGGGGACGGTCCAGAATCGGCTTGCGTCACAGGACCGATGCCTTTATCCCCCGCGCGACCGGGCCGCAGTAGCTCAGTGGTAGAGCGCACCCTTGGTAAGGGTGAGGTCGGGAGTTCAATCCTCCCCTGCGGCACCAGAGATTTCCGATCCCTGCCAGGCTTCGACCTCACGCGAGTCTGCGGGAGATGAAACAGAATGTTCCCGCGCCATCCCCAAAATCATGTTGCGGCTCTCGGCGAAAAGGCGCCTATTTTGGGGGACGCCCACAGAAATGCCGGGCGGATCGGGTCTGGGAATGTCCTGCGGCGGGCCGAAGATCTTGCGTGGTTGCGAAGTAAGTGGCGGTGATCGGACGGGTCCGCGCGTCAGTGTGGGGCTTCCGGTCTTCAATGGCGAGAACTTCCTTGCCGACGCCATCGGCTCGGTGCTCGGCCAAAGCTT
>JBNKWI010000057.1:0-22609 GCA_050299695.1 Paracoccaceae bacterium | reverse complement strand
GTCGACGCCCATGTCGTCGAGCATCGAGGCGATCTCGAGCTTCTCGTCATGGGTCATAGTGGCGCCGGGCGATTGCTCGCCGTCGCGGAGCGTGGTGTCGAAGATCAATACGCGGTTCTTGTCGGTGGTCATGTCGGTTCTCCTGAGCTCGTCTGAGTGTGTGTCTCGGCGCTGTACCTCCCCTGAGCGGTCGCGCCGGATGGCACGCTCAGAGGCGGCTAAGGAGAAGGAGAAGCGACGGCAGGCGCGCGCCGAGCGGCGCGTGCGGAAGCGTATGGGCCATCGTCGTCATGGGTCGGCACTATAGGGGGAGTTCCGGAAAAGGGAAGCCCCGGATTCCGGTGGATTCGGGACGGGTCGGCGGGGCGTAACGCATTGAGAACGCTGGGATTGGCTGCACGATCCGTGAGGAGCGGCTGAATTTCCGTCGACCCGGCCCGGTCCGGAGCCCGATGGGCGCAGCAGCATTTCCGATTTCCGGAGCCTCAGTTCGCCTGCGTCTCGGTGCCCGCTCCCTCGGCCGCACCATGGTCGGCCGGCGGCGCCTCTGGCTCGGACGGCTCGGTCAGCGCGCCGTTGACCCAGGTGCCCTCCGCGGTCTCGCCCGAGGCGTAGCGGATCGTACCGGTGCCCTCGCGCTTGCCGTCGACGAACATGCCCTCGTAGACATCGCCGTTGGCATAGGTCGCGACGCCCTGGCCGTTGATCTCGCCGTCCTTCCAGGCGCCCTCGTAGGTGAAGCCCTCGGGCATGGTGATCTTGCCCTCGCCGTCGCGGAGGCCGGCCTTGAACTGGCCCTCGTAGACGGTGCCGTCGGCATAGGTGGCGGTGCCGGTCCCCTCGCGCTGGCCGTCGACCCACTGGCCGTCGTAGCGGTAGCCGTCGGTATAGGTCATCACGCCCTGGCCGTGGTTCTTGGCGTCGCGGAACTCGCCCTCGTAGACGAGCCCGTTGGTGTATTCGGCGCGGCCCTTGCCCTCGATCACCCCGTTCACCCAGTCGCCGGCATAGGTCGAGCCGTCGGGATAGGTGATCTTGCCGGTGCCGTTGGCGATGCCGTCGGAGAGGAAGCCCTCGTAGACCGAGCCGTCGGGATAGGTGACCTTGCCCTCGCCCTCGATGGCGCCGTTGACCCAGGCGCCTTCGTAGACATAGCCGTCGGTCGCGGTGAACGTTCCCTGGCCGTGGCGCCGGTCGGCGAGGAAGCCGCCGACATAGGTGTCGGAATTGGCATAGGTGACCTTGCCCTGGCCCTCGCGCTGGCCGTTGACGAACTGGCCCTCGTAGACATCGCCATTGGGCTGCACCAGGCGGCCCTCGCCCTCGATCTGGCCCTTGGCCCATTCGCCGTCATAGGTGAGCCCGTCGGGCATGGTCAGCTTGCCGGTGCCCTCGCGCTCGCCGCCGACGAGGGTGCCCTCGTAGATCGTGCCGTCGGGATAGGTGATCTTGCCGCCACCCTCCTTGACGCCCTCGACCCAGTCGCCCTCGTAGACATAGCCGTTGGGGCTCTCCATCCGGCCCTCGCCATTGTGGAGCGCGTTCAGGAAATCGCCCTCGTAGCGGACGCCGTTGGCGTAGACCGCCACGCCCTTGCCGGTCATCTCTCCGTCGGTCCAGCTGCCCTCGTAGGTGCCGCCATCGGCGAAGGTGATCTTGCCCTGGCCCTCGGGCTTGCCGGCGGCGAACTGGCCCTCGTAGACCGAGCCGTCGGGGAAAGTGGCCTTGCCCTGGCCCCGGATCTCGCCCTCGACCCATTCGCCGTCGTACACGTAGCCGTTCGGGAGCTTGTAGCTGCCGTGGCCGTCCTGCTTGCCGTCCTTGAACGTGCCCTCGTAGACGCCGCCATCCTCGTATTGCTTGGTGATGACGGTGCCGTCCTGCGCTGCCGCCACGCCGGCCGCGAGGAGAACGCCACCCGCGAGCGGTGCGAGTGCTTTCAGCATGCCCATTGCCTCTGGTCTCTCCCTTTCTGACGCGACCGTTCTTTGGGGCGCGTGGTCCACCCGGGCGCAATCCTAGGTGAGCCCAAAAGGCGCCGCAAGGTTTTATGGGGGCGGGGCTTTCCCTCGGCGGGGCTTCCGGCTAGGGGTCGCCGAAACGGGGATATGTCCATGGCCGACCGGTTTCGTCTGACCATCGCACAGCTCGACCCGACGGTCGGCGACCTTCGCGGAAACGCGGCGCAAGCGCGCGCCGTCTGGCAGCGGGCCCGGGTGGAAGGTTCGGATTTCGTTGGCTTTCCCGAAATGTTCGTGGCGGGCTACCAGCCGCAGGACCTGATCCGCCGCCCGGGCTTCGCGAAGGACGCGATGCGGGTGATCGACGCACTGGCCGCCGATTGCGCGGACGGGCCGCCCCTGGGGATCGGCGGGCCCTGGCTCGATGGCAACGTGCTCTACAATGCCTATTTCGTGCTCGAGAGCGGGCAGGTCCGGGCGCGGATCCTGAAGCACGAGCTGCCGAACGAAACGGTGTTCGACGAGGTCCGCCTCTACTCGCCGGGCCCGTTGCAGGGGCCGGTCTCGATTGGGCCGCTGCGGGTGGGCATCCCGGTCTGCGAGGACGCCTGGCACGAGGCGGTGTGCGAGACCCTGGCCGAGAGCGGGGCGGAAATCCTCTTCGTGCCGAACGGTTCGCCCTATTATCGCGGCAAATTCGCGACCCGTCTGAACCACATGGTGGCGCGCACCGTGGAGACCGGGCTTCCGCTCGTCTATCTCAACATGGTGGGTGCGCAGGACGACCAGGTGTTCGACGGGGCTTCCTTCGTGCTGAACCCGCATGGCGCGCTGGCGCAGGCGCTGCCGGCCTTCGACGAGGCCGTGGCGCATGTGGATTTCACCCGGACCCCGGAGGGCTGGCGCGTAGAGGAGGGGGCTCGGGCGGTGTACCCCGACGCCTGGGAGCAGGACTATCGCGCGATGGTCGAGGCGCTGCGCGGCTATTGCCGGAAGACCGGGTTCGGGAAGGTGCTCCTCGGCCTCTCGGGCGGGATCGATTCGGCGCTGGTGGCGGCGATCGCGGCGGATGCGCTTGGGCCCGAGAACGTGCGCTGCGTGATGCTGCCGTCGGAATACACCTCGGCCCATTCGCTGGAGGATGCCGCTCTGGTAGCGAAGGCGTTGGGCTGCCGGCTCGACGAAGTGCCGATCTCGGGGCCGCGCGCGGCGGTGACCGAGGCGCTGGCGCCCCTGTTCGAGGGCACCCCGCCGGGCATCACCGAGGAAAACGTGCAGTCGCGGCTGCGCGGGCTCCTCCTGATGGCGCTCTCGAACAAGTTCGGCGAGATGCTCCTGACCACCGGCAACAAGTCCGAGGTCGCTGTGGGCTATGCCACGATCTATGGCGACATGGCGGGCGGCTACAACCCGATCAAGGATCTCTACAAGATGCGGGTCTTCGAGACCTGCCGCTGGCGGAACGCCAACCATCGCGACTGGATGATGGGCCCGGCGGGCGAGGTGATCCCGCCACGCGTGATCGACAAGCCGCCCTCGGCGGAGCTGCGTGCCGACCAGAAGGACGAGGACAGCCTGCCGCCCTACGAGGTGCTCGACGCGATCCTCGAGGGGCTGGTGGACCGCGAGGCCTCGGTGGCGGAGCTGGTGGCGGAGGGTTTCGACCGAGATATGGTCAAGAAGATCGAGCACCTGATCTACATCAGCGAATACAAGCGCTTCCAGTCCGCGCCCGGCGCGAGGCTCACCAAGCGGGCGTTCTGGCTCGACCGACGCTACCCGATCGCGAACTGCTGGCGCGATCCGAGCTGAGCCTCAGTCGCCCTCGGTGCAGCCGGCGAGCGGGCGGGCATAGAGCGCCCGGAAGAGCTGGCAGGCGAGCGAGACATAGACCGTGATCGCCAGCAGGATGAACAGGCCGCCGAGGTGGTCCATGTCGGCCTCGAGCTGTTCCGCGCGGATCAGGAACCGGTCGTGGATGTGGTCGATGGCGACGTTGAGCGCCTCGAACGCCTCGCTGTCGTCGATCCGCACCACCTGGTCGATCTCCCCCGGCCGGGCGCCCCCGGCGGCCATGTCGTCGATCACCGCGAGCTGGTTGCCGTAGTCCAGCAGTACCTCCCGGGCCGGTTTCAGATCGTAGCCGGGGCCGGCGACCTCGCCGAGCGCCTCGATGTTGCCGATCTCGGTGAGGGCGACTTCGAGCGCGAATTCGGCGCCGGCCCGGTAGTTCCGCTCGTCCGGACGCAGCACGTAGTTCTTGAAGTTGTGGATGAACCCGCCATAGCCGAGCGCCCGCTCCAGCCGCAGCGCCGAGGCGGTGAGCTCGGTTAGGTTCTTGTCGTTCTGAGCGATCCGGGCGCCGAGGTCGCGGCCGGTGAAGACGAGGACGATCGCGGCGAGGATGAGGGCGACGGGAAAGCCCCGCAGCACGAGTCCGAACAAGGTCTTGCGGGTCACGGGCCACTCCTTCCACCAATCGGGAGGGATGGCTAAACCTTGTGGCTGAACAATGGTTTGCGGGTGCGTACGGTGGGAGTCAGATCGTGGCGATCCGGCACTGGTCGAGAAGCGCCTCGGTCAGCGTCCGGTCGCAGAGCCGCGTGGCCTCGGTGGTGACGGCAGCGGAGGCCGCGGCGACCCCGAAGCGCAGCGCCTCGGCCGCGCTCCATTCCCGCGCCAGCGCCAGCGTGTAGGCGCCGACGAAGCTGTCGCCCGCGCCGACCTTGGAGACCACCGGCACCTCGGCGCCCACCGCGTGCCAGGCGCCCTCGGCATTGGCGAGGACCGAGCCGTCGGCGCCGCGGGCGACGATCACGTTGCGCGCGACGCCGCGGGCAACGAGGTCCTGCGCGAAAGCCGCCGTGTCGGCGGGCCGGGGATGCGGGCCGCCGGCCAGCTCCTCGCATTCCTCGCCGTTCATGCGCAGGGTATGGATCTCGCCGCTCGGCCGCTCGACCAGGTCGAACAGCGCGGGGCCCGAGGTGTCGACGATGATCCGCGCCTCGCGCCCGGCGATGTGGGCGGCGAGGATCGAGGGGAATTCCTTCGCGACGCCGGGGGGTTGCGAGCCGGATAGGACGACGAGCGTGCCCTCCCCCGTGGCCTGGTCGACGGTGTTCAAGGCGCGCGGCATGTCGTCCTCGCGCCAGGAGGGGCCCGGCATGACGAAGCGGTATTGCTCGCCGGTCACGCTGTCGGTGACCGAGACGGATTGCCGGGTTTCGCCGGGGCCCTGGAAGGCGACCGTCGCCACGCCCTCGAGCGCGAGGAGCTGCAGGAGATGCGCGCCGGTCGCGCCGCCGATGGCGATCAGCGCCACCGACTGGCCGCCGAGATTGCGGATCGCCCGGCTCACGTTGATGCCGCCGCCGCCCGGGTCGATCTGCGGCTCGGTGCAGCGCAGCTTGGGGCCCGGCTCGACCCCGGGCGCGGAGGTCGCGTAGTCGACCGTCGGGTTGAGCGTGATGGTAAGGATATGTGCCTTCATGGCCTGCCCCGTCTCTTGTTGGCGCTAACAGAAAGCGCCGGGCAGGGGGCGTCAAGCGGGTTTCTCCGGCGGATCCCGCACAGGAGCAGCGAACCGCGGTGGACGAAGCCCGCGTGGGACCCCCTGGTTGCGCAGAACGGAGCGCGGGTCTTTCCGCCTGCGCGGAGCGCTATTCCCACCAGCGGTCGATGCGGGCGATCTCGGCATCGGACCAGCCGAAATGATGGGCGAGCTCGTGGACATAGACATGCGTCACGAGATCGCCGAGCGCGATGTCGCCCCGGCTGCACCACTCGTCGAGGATCGGCCGGCGGAACAGCCAGATCACGTCGGGGCCAAGCGGCTGGTCCGCCACGGATTTCTCGGTGAGCGGGATGCCGTCGTAGAGCCCGGTGAGCTCGAACGGGTCCTCGAGGCCCAGGTCGTCGAGGATCGCGTCGGAAGCGAAATCCTCGATCCGCAGCACGACCTTTGCCGCCGCCGCGCGGTAGGGCGCGGGTAGCGCGGCGATGGCCTGCGCCACCAGGGCCTCGAAGTCGCCCGCATCGGGCGCTGTCGTCTGGGCATGGTCCATGGCGCCGGAATAGCGCCGCGAAAAGGGCGCGTAAACGACCACAAGTCTAAACCGAGCCTTAACCGCCCGTACCTACATCCGGCCTATCGAACAACGGAGAGTGCCTCATGATTCCCGACCCCACGGATCCCTGCTGGCAACGCGCCATCACCAGCGAGAAGGACCTTGCCGGCGCGGCCCTGGCGACCAAGATCCTCCTCACGCGCCTGCGCCGCGAAGCGAAATCCGATCCCGGCAGTCTGAAAGCCAAGATCTCGGAATTGCACAGCTATTTTGCAAGCAACAGCTTCGCCGCCGGCGATATCGCCCTGTTCTAGGAGGAGAATTCCCATGAAAAACAAGATGATGACGATCGCGGAGGCGGCCGAACGCATCGACTTCGGCGGTGTGATGGTCGTGGCCGGCTCGGAAGCCGCGCTCGCCAAGCTCCCCAGGGGCAAGTGGATCGGCGGAACCTCGGTCTATTTCGTGCTCGAAGAGGGTGGGCGCACGGACCAGGAGCAGGTGTTCGTCACCGAGCTCGACGACGCCACCGATGCCCGCGTGACGCATTTCAGCCGCGACGCGCTGCCGACGCTCACCCGGAACCGCTTCGACGGCGGGTTCTCGTCGATCCTGATCCCGGCCATGAGCCCCTCGCACCAGGACTTCGCGATCAACGGCGCGCAGTATCCCGGGCTTTTCGACCAGCCGCTGGTCGGCTGGATCACCGGCGTGCATCTCGACGATCTCGGCAAGGCGACGCCGAAAGTCTTCGACGGATCGACCGGCCAGGCGCATGAGGACGGCGCCGTCGTGCTCAATGTCGCGATCCCCGAAGGCATGGTCGCCGATGTGGACATCATCAACCTGTTTTCCCAGGACCTGACGGGTGACAGCATCATGTTCCCTGAAACCGGCTTCTCGGCGCGCCGTGCCATCGTCAACGGCACCGAGGTCGATTTCGCGGGCTACATCCGTGACAAGGGCATCGACACGCAGCTGCCACTGGTGGCGAACTATGCCGGCATGTCGGTGAACGTCTCGTTCCAGTCGGTGGACGAAGCGGGCGTCGCCTTCTACGCGCCGGTCATCGCCGGGGCCGAGTACCGGATCGCGAAATCGCCGGGCGCCTACGCCAAGGTCTTCGCCGAGAAGGTCAACGGGGACGGCAGCCACGAGATGTCGTGCAACTGCATCCTGAACTATCTCTACGGGGAGCTCGAGGGCAAGAAGACCGGGAGCTTTTCCGGCCCCGCGACCTTCGGCGAGATCGCCTATGTGCTCCTGAACCAGACGCTGGTCCGGACCCAGGTGCGCGCCGCGAATGCGCGGACCTCGCAGGTCGCCTGAGGCCCGAGCCCGGCGGTGAACTGGACAATCCGCGCGGGGTGTGGAATTTCCCCGCGCGGATCAGGAGACCAGGATGACCGTCACCCGCTTTGCCCCGTCGCCGACGGGCTACATTCACATCGGCAACCTCCGCGCCGCGCTGTTCAACTGGCTTATCGCGCGCAAGGCGGGCGGGACCTTCATCCTGCGCTTCGACGATACCGACCCGGAACGCTCGAAGCAGGGCTACGTCGATGCGATCCGCGAAGATCTGGAATGGCTGGGCCTGACCTGGGACCGCGAGGAGCGCCAGTCGCTCCGGCTTGACCGCTACGACGCGGCCTCGGACCGGCTCCGCGCGGACGGGCGGCTCTACGAGGCGTTCGAGACGCCGACGGAGCTCGATCTCAAGCGGAAGAAGCAGCTCAACATGGGCAAGCCGCCGGTCTATGACCGGGCCGCGCTGGCGCTTACCGACGCGGACCGCGCGCGGCTTCGCGAGGAGCGCGGGGCAGGGCACTGGCGCTTCAGGCTCGATCAGGAACGGATCGAGTGGGAGGACGGCATCCTCGGCCCGATCTCGATCGACGCGGCCAGCGTCTCGGACCCCGTGCTCATCCGGGGCGACGGGCAGTACCTCTACACGCTGGCCTCGGTGGTGGACGACGTCGAGATGGGCGTGACCGACATCGTGCGCGGCGCCGACCACGTGACCAACACCGCGACGCAGCTTCAGATCATCGCGGCGCTCGGCGGTTCGGCCCCGCGCTTCGCGCATCATTCGCTCCTGACCGGCCCGCAGGGCGAGGCGCTGTCGAAGCGGCTCGGCACCCTGTCCCTGCGCGATCTCCGGGCCCAGGGCATCGAGCCGATGGCGGTGCTCTCGCTGATGGCGCGGCTCGGCTCCTCCGATCCGGTGGAGCTCCGCACCTCGCTCGACGAGATCGTCGAGGGGTTCGACGTGTCCCGCTTCGGCGCGGCGCCGACCAAGTTCGACGAGGCCGATCTCGGGCCGCTGACCGCGCGGCTGATCGGCGCGACGCCCTACGCGGCGGTGGCGCCGGAAATCCGGGATCTGGGCGTGCCGGACGAGATCGCTCCGCGCTTCTGGGAGGTGGTGCGCGAGAACATCGCGACCCGGGCCGAAGCAGCGGACTGGTGGGCCGTGTTTTCCGGCGGCGCAACTCCGGTCGTCGCGGAGGAGGACCGGGACTTCGTGGCGGCGGCGTTCGGGATGCTCCCGGCCCATCCCTATGGCCCGGACAGCTGGGCGGAGTGGACTGTGGCGGTCAAGGAAACGACCGGACGAAAAGGCAAGGCATTGTTCATGCCGCTTCGTCTTGCGGTCACCGGGCGCGCGCGCGGGCCGGAGATGGCCGACGTGATGCCGCTCCTTCAGAAGCCGCCCAGGCTGCCGGGCTGAGCCCGCCCCTCAGAAGCGGTAGGCGATCCGGAGCGACAGGTTCTCGGCCTTTCCGTCGAGCCCGCCTTCGCCGTTGAACTGGTGCCTCGTGAACTCCGCGCCAACGCTGATCGACGAGGACATCCGGTAGGACACTCCGATCCCGTAGAGCGGCCCCTCGGCGGTGTCCACCGGGCCGTCGCGGAGATCGCCCCAGCCATAGCCGATCACGGCATAGGGCATGTAGCGCCCCCTGTCGCAGCCCAGAAGTTCCCGTAATCTCAGGATGTTATCGAGCTTTCCCAAAGTGTCGAGGTCGCTATCGGTGCGGTCGTATTCCAGTTCCACCGCCGTCACGAGCGTGCCGAAATCCCGCGCATGGCCGACGTGAAGACCCGAGGTGCCCTTGATCCCGTCGAGCGACATCGCGGCGCCGTCGTTGATGTCGAACCTGAGGCGCGTGATCTGGCCGCCGACATAACTTCCCGACCAGTCTCCCGCGTGTGCCTGAAGCGGCATGGAGACGATCAGTGCAACGAACCAGGCCCGGACAGCGGGCATTGCAGACCTCCACGGCGGGGAAACGCGTTCTCCGTCAGGAAAATGCTCTTCTTCCGTCGGTCCGGAAGCAAGCAATTTGTCGCGAATCCAATATTTTGACCTGCACCGACAACGCCTTCGGGCGGGATACGGTTCCCGGCCGGCCTGCGGGTCTACAGGGCCGGTGGCGGAACCATGCGCGAACCGAGCGCCGCGAGATGGCGGTCGACCAGAGCGCGTTCGGCGCCGGTCAGCACCTGGTGGCGCGGATAGACCGGCGCGGCGCGATCGTCCGCGACGGGCGCATCCCAGCCGCCGGTCGAGGCGAAGAAGCGCGCGACGCCGTCTTCGCCGAACTCGGCGAGGAAGCCCTGGACGACCGTGTCGAGATAGCTCAACAGCACCGGATGCGCGCGGTCCACGGCCCCGTGCTTGCTCTCCGGGATCGTGTAGAGATGCACCTCGGGCGTTCCGCCCAGCCCGTGCGAGATGTCGCGCGCCCTGACCCGGTCATAGGCCCTTTCGCGGAGGTCGAGCGCGCCCCAGCCCGCGCCCGGAACCCCGGCGACCAGCCCGTCGATCTCGGCCGCCGGATCGGGCTCCGCGGTGAGAAACGCCACCGGCCGGAGCGTGGTATGCCGCCAGACCCGCCGCCAGCCGCGCAGCCGGGCCGGCACGGCCTCGGCGTGATCGTGGGTGCGGCGGTTCACCAGCGAACCGTAGCCGAAGACAAAGCCGTTCTGCATGGCCCTTGGTGGATCCGCGCCGCGCGCGATGCAAGCCCTTGCCGGGCCCGCGCCGAGCGACTAACCCTTGGGTGTCACCCGCGGGAGAATCCGGGCCGCATGCGGTCCGGTGCCGAAGGAGCAAGCGCCCCGGCAAACTCTCAGGCAAACGGACCGCGGGCGGCTCGACACTCTGGAGAGAGGCGCGATGGTGCCCGCCGAAGGGATAACGATCTCAGGCGAAAGGACAGAGGGGGCATCGGATGGCACGCCTGCGGGCGGGCTGGAGCGATGCCGGGCGGCTGCGCCCCCGGCCGGGACGGGAGAGTGCGATGACTGAGGCCGCGGGACGGACGGGGCTCTACGACCTCCATTTGGAACTGGGCGCGAAGATGGTGCCCTTCGCCGGCTGGGACATGCCGGTGCAGTACCCGATGGGGGTTCTGAAGGAACACCTGCATTGCCGGGCCGCGGCGGGCCTGTTCGACGTGGGCCATATGGGACAGGTGATCCTGCGGCCGCGCTCGGGCGACGTGGCCGATGCGGCACGGGCGCTGGAGCGGCTGGTGCCGGTCGACGTCGCAGGGCTTGCCGAGGGGCGGCAGAGATACGCCGTGTTCACGAATGATTCCGGTGGGATACTCGACGACCTTATGGTCGCGAACCGGGGCGACCACCTGTTCCTCGTGGTCAATGCCGCCCGGGCGGATCACGACATCGCGCATCTGAAAGCGGGGCTGGGCGCGGAAGTGGCGGTCGAACCGGTGGCCGACCGGGGCCTCCTCGCGCTTCAGGGGCCAAAGGCCGAGACGGCGCTGGCACGGCTGATTCCCGGCGTCGCCGCGATGCGGTTCATGGATGTTGCGATCCTGCCCTTTTCAGGCGGCGAGGCTTGGGTGTCGCGCTCGGGCTATACCGGCGAGGACGGGTTCGAGGTGAGCCTGCCCGGCGCCGAGCAGGAAGGGGTCGCGCGGGCGCTGCTCGAGATGGAGGAGGTGGCGCCGATCGGGCTGGGGGCGCGGGATTCGCTCCGGCTCGAGGCGGGGCTCTGCCTCTATGGGCACGACATCGACGAAACGACATCGCCGGTCGAGGCCGATATCGCCTGGGCGATCCAGAAGGTCCGGCGTGCGGGCGGCGCGCGGGCGGGTGGCTTCCCCGGCGCGGCGCGGATCCTGGCGGAGCTGGCGGGGGGGCCTGCGCGGAAACGTGTGGGGCTCCGGCCCGAAGGCCGGGCGCCGATGCGCGAGGGCACGGAGATCTTTGCGCCGGGCGGGACCGCCCCGGTTGGGCAGGTGACGTCGGGCGGCTTTGGGCCGAGCATCGAGGCGCCGATGTCGATGGCCTATGTGGCGGCGGATCTGGCGGTGCCGGGCACGCGGCTCGATGGCGAGGTCCGCGGCAAGCGGATGGGTGTGGAAGTGGTGACGCTGCCCTTCACGCCCGCGAATTTCAAACGGTGAGGTAGGACATGAAATACACCGAGGAACACGAATGGCTGCGGGTCGAGGACGATCTCGTGGTGGTGGGGATCACCGAGCATGCCTCGGAACAGCTGGGCGACGTGGTCTTCGTCGAGCTGCCCGAGCCCGGCACGACGGTCTCGAAGGATGACGAGATCGTGGTGATCGAGAGCGTGAAGGCGGCCTCGGATATCCTGGCGCCGCTCGACGGGGAAATCGTCGAGGTGAACGAGGCGCTCACCGACAATCCGGGTCTCGTCAACGAGGATCCGCAGGGCGACGCCTGGTTCTTCAAGATCAAGGCGGAGAACCTTTCGGACATGGACGAGTACATGGACGAAGCCGCCTACAAGGACTACATCGGGTAGTATCCGGCGCAAGATTTTTCCAATGAATGTGGGGTGTTGCACCCCGTTGCGGGAGCCCGAGAGATGGCCTTCGAACCGACCGATTACCTGCCTTACGATTTCGCCAATCGCCGCCATATCGGGCCGTCGCCCGAGGAGATGGCGGAAATGTTCGCGACGCTCGGGGTGGCGGATCTCGACGCGCTGATCGACGAGACGGTGCCGAAATCGATCCGGACGGCGGAACCGCTCGATTTCGGCAAGCCCAAGTCGGAGCGCGAGCTTCTCTGGCACATGCGGCAGATCGCCAAGCGCAACCAGATCTACACGACGATGATCGGGATGGGTTATCACGGCACCGTAACGCCGCCGGCTATCTTGCGGAATATCATGGAGAATCCGGCCTGGTACACGGCCTATACCCCGTACCAGCCGGAGATCAGCCAGGGCCGGCTGGAGGCGCTTCTGAACTACCAGACCATGGTCTCGGACCTGACCGGGCTGCCGGTGGCCAATGCCTCGCTCCTCGACGAGGCGACGGCGGCGGCCGAGGCGATGACCATGGCGCAGCGGGTGGCGAAA
Organism: Paracoccaceae bacterium; assembly: GCA_050299695.1. Classification (GTDB taxonomy): domain Bacteria; phylum Pseudomonadota; class Alphaproteobacteria; order Rhodobacterales; family Rhodobacteraceae; genus Ovoidimarina. The sequence goes on along the minus strand of JBNKWI010000057.1, from coordinate 10,214 downwards.
TCGAAGGCGGGGGCGTTCTTCGTCGACGAGAACTGCCATCCGCAGACCATCGCGGTGATCGAGACGCGGGCGGCGCCCCTGGGGATCGCGGTGATCGTCGGGAAGCCGGAGGACCTCGACCCGTCGGCGGTGTTCGGTGCGATCTTCCAGTACCCCGGCACCTACGGGCATCTGACCGATTTCACCGACCCTATCGGGGAACTGCATGCGGCGAACGCCATCGGCATCGTGATCGCCGATCCCTTGATGCTGACGCTCCTGAAGGAGCCGGGCGCGATGGGCGCCGATATCGCGGTGGGATCGACCCAGCGCTTCGGCGTGCCGATGGGCTATGGCGGGCCGCACGCGGCCTACATGGCGTGCCGCGACGAGTACAAGCGGGCGCTGCCCGGCCGCCTCGTGGGCGTCTCGGTGGACGCGCGGGGGAACAAGGCGTATCGGCTGAGCCTCCAGACCCGCGAGCAGCATATCCGCCGAGAGAAGGCGACCTCGAACGTCTGCACCGCGCAGGCGCTTCTGGCGGTGATGGCCTCGTTCTACGCGGTGTTCCACGGGCCGAAGGGGCTGAAGGCCATCGCCCAGCGGATCCACCGCAAGACCGACCGGCTGGCGCGGGGGCTGGAGATGGGCGGATTCACGGTCGAGCCCGAGTTCTTCTTCGACACGATCACCGTGGAGGTGGGCGCGCTTCAGGGCGTGATCCTGGAGGCGGGCCGCCGCGAGCGGATCAACTTCCGCAAGGTCGGCGCGACGAAGATCGGCATGACCGTGGACGAGACGGTGCGGCCGGCGGTGCTGGAAGGGGTCTGGCGGGCCTTCGGGCTGGAACTCCGGGCCGCGGAGTTCCCGGCCGATTACCACCGGGTCCCCGTGGAGCTGGTGCGCGAGACCGAGTACCTGACACATCCGATCTTCCACCTGAACCGGGCGGAGACCGAGATGATGCGCTACATGCGCCGGCTCGCCGACCGGGACCTGGCGCTGGACCGGGCGATGATCCCCTTGGGCTCCTGCACGATGAAGCTGAACGCGGCGGCCGAAATGGAGGCGGTCACCTGGCCTGATTTCGCGAACCTGCATCCCTTCGCACCGGCCGACCAGGTGCGGGGCTATCACGACATGATCGAGGATCTGTCGCAAAAGCTTTGCGCGATAACGGGTTACGACGCGATGTCGATGCAGCCGAACTCGGGCGCGCAGGGTGAATATGCAGGGCTCCTGACCATCGCCGCCTATCACCGCGCGCGCGGCGAGACCGGGCGGAAGGTCTGCCTGATCCCGACCTCGGCGCATGGCACCAACCCGGCCTCGGCACAGATGGCGGGGATGCAGGTGGTCGTGGTGAAATCGGCCGAGAACGGCGATATCGACCTCGACGATTTCCGCGCCAAGGCGGAGGCGGCCGGCGATACGCTGGCGGCCTCGATGATCACCTATCCCTCGACCCACGGGGTCTTCGAGGAGACGGTGCGCGAGGTCTGCGAGATCACCCACGCCCATGGCGGGCAGGTCTACATGGACGGCGCCAACCTCAACGCGCTGGTGGGGCTGGTGAAGCCGGGGGAAATCGGCTCGGATGTGAGCCACCTGAATCTCCACAAGACCTTCTGCATCCCGCATGGCGGCGGCGGCCCCGGCATGGGGCCGATCGGGGTCAAGGCGCATCTGGAGCCCCATCTGCCCGGCCATCCCTTCACCGGGGGCGCCGAGGGCCCGGTCTCGGCGGCGCCCTGGGGTTCGGCCTCGATCCTGCCGATCTCCTGGGCCTATATCCTGATGATGGGCGGGGCCGGGCTGACCCAGGCCACGCGGGTCGCGATCCTGAACGCGAACTACATCGCGAAACGCCTTGAAGGCGCTTATGAAATTCTCTTCATCGGATCGCATGGCCGCTGCGCGCATGAATGCATCATCGACGTCCGGCCCTTCGCCGAGAGCGCCGGCGTGACGGTGGACGACATCGCCAAGCGGCTCGTGGACAACGGCTTTCACGCGCCGACCATGAGCTGGCCGGTGGCCGGGACGCTGATGGTGGAGCCGACCGAGAGCGAGACCAAGGCGGAGCTCGACCGGTTCTGCGAGGCGATGCTGGCGATCCGCGAGGAGATCCGAGCCATCGAGGAGGGGCGGATCGACCCGGAGAACAACCCGCTGAAGAACGCGCCGCACACGGTCGAGGACCTGATCGGCGACTGGGACCGGCCCTACAGCCGCGAAGAGGGCTGCTACCCGCCGGGGGCGTTCCGGGTCGACAAGTACTGGCCGCCGGTCAACCGCGTCGACAACGTCTACGGCGACCGGCATCTGGTCTGCACCTGTCCGCCGCTGGAGGCCTACCAGGAGGCGGCGGAGTAGGGGCCATGTTCCGCTTCTGCTGCGGGGCGTTTGCGGATAAGGTCCGGGAAGCGCCTTGGGTGTGGAGCCGGGTGTTCGCCAAGCAAGGATGAGGGTCCGATGTCCGTAGAATCGCCGATGCTGAGTGCTGCCCGCAACATTCAGGACAGAGCCCGCGCGATCCTGGAGATGGCCGAAAAACTCCGCGGGATGTCGTCGGAGGTTGCGGACAGCAACCAGTCTGAAAGGCTGCGCCGCATGGCGCACGATCTGGCGCGGGAGGCCAGCGAGTTGAGCGGGCAGGCCCAGAACCTGGCCAGCCGGGCCTGATTGCCGCGCCCGAAAGAGGAGGCAAACGTCATGCAGGACTTCGCATTCGGTGACGAAGACCTGGAACGGCTGATCCGGGAGACGCGGGAAAAGCTTTCAAGTTCCGACGAGACGGTGGAGCAGGCCGAGCGGCGGACGAGCACCGAGAACCTGGCGCGGATGGGGCGGGACCGGAGCTGGATCTCCATCGCGATCATCTCGACCTACGCCTTGGCGATCATCGGCGCGCTGGTCTATCTCCTGTTCACGGCGCCTGATTGCGGTGCGGCCGCTATCGAGACCTGTTCGGGGCACATGGCGCGCTGGGAGGCGCAGGTCGGGCGGCTGCAGGATCTGATCGTGACCGCCGTCCTCCCGATCGTGACCCTGATGCTCGGCTTCTATTTCGGGACCGAGACCTCGCGCGGCTCGGGCGCGCCGCAATCGCCGGCGTAGCGGATCTTCAGACCCTCTGGGCCGCGGTTTCGGCGATGGTTTCGAGGCCCTGATAGCCCTCGGGGCCGACGACGACGAAATTCGCGTCGCTGCCGCCCCAGCTGACCAGCTCGAACCCCTTGGCGTCGGCGGTACGGAACCCCTCCGCTGGCTTGTCCGTGCGGATCAGGCAGAGCGCGACCACCTCGCCCGTGGCGTCGGTGTAGAGGAGCTGGCCCACGGGTTTGCCCGCGGCGACGAGCAGGCGGCCGCCTTGGAAGGTCAGCCCCTTGTCGGCAAGATCGGGGATCTTCACCTCGGCGCCCACCGAGGCGGTGAGCCAGGTGGCGATGTGGTCGGCCTCCGACGCCGGCACTTCGGCCAGGTGGCGGGTCTGGGCGGCGTAGACAGCGTGATAATCGGCGATGTCCTCGAGCCAGGCCGGGAGCGCGGCGACCTCGGTGCCCGCGTTCTGGCCGGTGCCGGCGAGATAGCCGCCGGTCGCGCCCACCGCGAGGAAGGCGGCGCAGGCCGCGGCGGCGGCCCAGGCGGGAAGGCCCCGGGGCGCGGTGGGCAGGTTCGCCGCCGGTTGCGGCTCGGGCGCGTTGCGGATCGCGGCGGCGAGCGCGGCGGGCACCGGATCGGTCAGCATCTCGGCGAAGGCCGTCCCGGCCGCCGCGTCGGCGGCCATCAGCGCGTCGAGCTCGGCCTGGAGCGCGATGTCGGTTTCGAGCGCGGTTTCCAGCGCCGCGGCCTCCCTATCGGGAAGCTCGCCGTCGAGATAGGCGCTGAGTTGATCCGGGGTGAAGCTCATGACGGCTGGCCCTCCATGGCGCTGAGCCCCTGGCTGAGCGCCTTCCGCGCCCGGTGGATGCGGCTCATCACGGTGCCGACGGGAATGTCGAAGAGCTCGGCCGCCTCGGCATAGCTGTAGCCCTCGACCGAGACGGTCAGGAGCACCGAGGCGAGCTCGCGCGGGAGCGCGGCGACCAGGCCGCGGATATCGGCGGCCAGCATCCGCCCCTCGCCGGTCTCGGTGGCGACGAGCTCGGTGCTCTCCTCCGCCGGGACCTGGCCGGTCCCGGTGCGGACGGCGCGCTTTCTGAGCTCGCTGATCCAGAGATTGCGCGCGATGCGGAACATCCAGCGGTCGAGCGGCTGGCTCCTGTCCCATTGCTCGGCACGCGCGAGCGCGCGAAGGCAGGCCTCCTGCACCAGATCGTCGGCCTCGGCCTCGGCGCGCGTCAGGCTGCGCGCGAACCGCCTGAGCCGCGGCAGGAGCGCGATCAGCTCGTGCTTCAGGTCGGAAGTCTCTGTCACCTGTCCCTGTTCCCCGGCCGTTTCGCCGCGCCACGATAGTGCGAAGAGCGGCGGGAAACCGCAATCCGAAACGGGAGACTCGATGGCGAAAGCATAGCTCACAACGCGGTCCTCGAAAGGTGTTCAACAGGGGATTACGCGCGAATGGGGGCGATTATTCCCGGTCGGAAAAAAGATTCCGGAAAAGCAAAAAATCTCGGATCCGGCGGGAATATCCGCCGGGGGCGGGGCGTAGTGCTGGGCATGAAGGGGCGGGAAGCCGCTTCGGACGAAACCGGAAAGCGGCAGAACGCCGCGCACCCACAAAGGAGACTGACCATGAAACGCACCATGATCCTCGCCGCCGCGATCCTCGGCCTCGCCGGCACCGCCGCTTCCGCCGCCAGCCTGGTGTCGGTCCAGACCGACAGCGGCAAGGTGATCGCCGCCGCGAAGAACGGGCTCACGCTCTACACCTTCCGCAAGGACGCGAAGAACACCTCGAACTGCTACGACAAATGCGCCGCGAACTGGCCGCCGTTCACCGCCGGCGCCTCGGCCAAGCCGGAAGGCGCGCTCGGCATCATCCAGCGCAAGGACGGGTCGCGCCAGTGGGCGCTGAACGGCAAGCCGCTCTACTTCTGGGTCGGCGACAGCGCCCAGGGCGACGTGAACGGCGACGGCGTCGGCGGCGTGTGGGATGCGGTGCGCCAGTAAGCGCCCCGTCGAACGACAGACACCATCATCATCAAGGAATGTTCAAATGACCAAGATTGTCCTTATTGCCGCCCTGGTTCTGAGCGTGGCCGCCTGCACCGGCACCGGTGGCGACACGGCCTACAGTGGCTACGGCTACGGCTCCGGTTCCGGGGGCGAGTACTGAGTGCTGAGTGAGGCCTGTCGCGGAAGAGTGGTTCCGCGGCGGGCATGTACCCGGGGCGGCGCCGCGGCTTTCGGGCCGCGGCGTCGTCATTTCGGGAGCGCATCCGCGGCCTTCCGGACCCGCGCGCGTTCGGCGTCGAGCACGAGGCCGCTTTCGGCACGGGCCAGCGCGTCCGCCGACAGGGCCCTCGCGGCATCCCGCGTCTCCGCGGTGCCGCGCCGGGCGAGCCGGGACACCCCCTCCTGTACCGCGATCTGCACCTCAACCTTGTCGGCCCCATCCCGCGCGATCGGGCCGAACACGTCGCGCAGCGTGGTTTCCGCCGTCACCTCCGGCACATGGACATGGGGGTAAGGCGGCGTATCGCCCCTCGGCCTGTGGGCGGCGAGGGGCAGCATCAGCCGGATCAGCCGGCTCACCACCGAGATCGCGGTGCCTGGATCGTTCACGCCGGGCGAAAGCGCGCGCTGGGCGATTTCCGACAGGACCAGCAGGCCGAAATTCGGATCCTGGTCGAAGCTCCGGCTCTCGCCGATCGTGAAGGCGCGCCGCACCCTCCCTTCGGGAAGCTCGCCGCTCGCCCGGGCCAGCGGTTCGCCCTCGGCCACGAACCGGCCGGGCGGGGCGGCGACCCAGATCCTGACGCCGTGTTCCGCGGCACAGGTCTCGAGGATGCTCGCGTCGACATGCCGGACATAGCCGGTCTTCGGGGAGGTGACGCTCGGCCCGTGCTGCGGAATGTCCTCCTCCCGGCAGGGCTGGGCGCCGAGGCAGGGCTGCGCTAGGTGCCGGTCCAGGGCGGACCGGGTCAGCTCCTCGATCCTGCCGGCGGTTTCCGACACCCCGCCGAGCTCGGACAGGTGGTCGATCCAGCGCAGCATGGCGATGACCACGAGGAGGATCACTGCGACGGTGAAGCCCAGGACCACCGTCAGCGCGTTCTCGGAATAGATCCCGATCTCGACCAGGATCAGCGAGGCCAACGCGAAGATGAAGGCGCCGAGAAAGGTGGCCAGCGCGATCTGGGTGACGCTGTCCTCCTGCACCACCTGGTTCGCGCGGGGCGTGGACTGGTTGGAGGCCCATTGCCGCGCCACCACCATGACCGTGACCGAGAAGGTGGTGACCGCCAGCATCGAGGAGGCGAGGATCTCCAGGATCGAGGCCACCGCATCGGCGTGGATCCGGCCCGCCACGGCATCGGGCACCAGCCGCCCGAGACCGGTTCCGAGCGCCGCCGAAATCAGCGCCAGCGCCGAGATCAGCGAGGTGCGCACCCAGAGCTGCCGGCTGAACTGGCGGAACAGGAAGAGCGGTTTCGTCAAGAGGGGCGTGTCGAGCATAGGCAGTCCGTTTCCAGCAGGGCTTCGGGAAATAACGCCGGAGGAGGGAAAACGATCCCGCCCGGCGCTTGACAAGGCCCCGGCGATCGCTCATCTACCCCGCGTCGTGGGGCCGTAGCTCAGTTGGGAGAGCGCGTCGTTCGCAATGACGAGGTCAGGGGTTCGATCCCCCTCGGCTCCACCAAGATGAACCCATCATTGACAATGTGGCAGCGCAGAAGCCGGCTCTCCGTTGGCGCTGCCGTCGTCCTCTTGCGGCGCACCGTTGCAAGGAAGCTCGGCAGCAACATCTGCGCCTTCGACGGGCCGCCGGCTCGGACCTGACCGCCGGGGGGACGGCCGAAACCGGCCGTGCCCGCGTCGCGGGCCTTTCGAAACCGGGCCGCCCGTCGTATCACCGCCGGGACCTTCCCGCTCCGGACCGGCCATGCCTCCGCATTACTTCTACCTGATCCTCGCGGTGATCGCCGAGACCGTCGGCACCTCCGCGCTGCAGGCCAGCCAGCAATTCACCCGGCCGTGGCCCACGCTCGCCGTGGTGGTGAGCTACGCGCTCGCCTTCTGGCTTCTGTCGCTGGCGCTCAGGGTGATGCCGGTGGGGGTGGTCTACGCGATCTGGTCGGGGCTCGGGATCGTGCTGATCGCACTGATCGGCCTCGTGGTGTTCGGTCAGCGGCTAGACCTGCCGGCGGTGGTCGGGATCGGCCTCATCATGGCGGGCGTCGCCGTTCTGCACCTGTTCTCCGGCACGACGCCGCATTAGCCGGTTCCGGGCCGGAAGGCGCACCGCCGGTGTACAGGTTGTGTACAGGTTGTGTACGGGTTGTGCACCCCTGTTTCGGCCGCCGCGGGCCCGTCGGATCGCGAGATCGCCTCGTCGCGCGCTGAAACGCTGGCCAATGCCGCGCTGCCGCGATAGAGGCACGGCAACCCGCAACGGAAGGCCCCCATGGACCTGAGAAACATCGCCATCATCGCCCATGTCGACCACGGCAAGACCACCCTCGTCGACGAACTCCTGAAGCAGTCCGGCGCCTTCCGCTCCGGTCAGGCCGTCGCCGAAAGAGCCATGGATTCCAACGATCTGGAGCGCGAGCGGGGGATCACGATCCTCGCCAAGGCGACCTCGGTCGAGTGGAAGGGCACGCGGATCAACATCGTCGATACGCCCGGCCACGCCGATTTCGGCGGCGAAGTGGAGCGGATCCTCTCGATGGTCGACGGCGTCTGCCTCCTCGTCGACGCCGCCGAAGGGCCGATGCCGCAGACCAAGTTCGTCACCTCGAAGGCGCTCGCCCTCGGCCTCCGCCCCATCGTCGTCCTGAACAAGGTCGACAAGCCCGACGCCGACCCCGACCGCGCGCTCGACGAGGTGTTCGACCTCTTTGCCGCGCTCGACGCCGACGAGGATCAGCTTGATTTTCCTCACCTTTACGCCTCCGGCCGCGCCGGATGGGCCGATGAGGATCTCGACGGTCCCCGCAAGGACCTCTCCGCGCTCTTCAACCTGATCGTCCGCCACGTCCCGCCCCCGCGCCAGCAGAAGCGCGCGGCCGAGGATTTCGCGATGCTCGCCACCACGCTCGGCGCGGATCCGTTCATCGGCCGCATCCTGACCGGCCGCGTCGAATCCGGCCGGCTCAAGACCGGCCAGACGATCAAGGCGATCTCCCGCGTCGGCCAGCCCATCGAGCAGTTCCGCGTGTCAAAGATCCTCGCCTTCCGCGGCCTCGGCCAGCAGCCGATCGAGGAGGCCGTCGCCGGCGACATCGTCACCATCGCCGGGATGTCCAAGGCCACCGTCTCTGACACCCTGGCCGCGCTCGCCGTCGACGATCCGCTCCCCGCGCAACCGATTGATCCGCCGACGATCTCCGTCACCTTCGGCATCAATGACAGCCCGCTCGCCGGCCGCGACGGCAAGAAGGTCCAGTCGCGTGTGATCCGTGAGCGGCTGATGAAGGAGGCGGAATCGAACGTCGCGATCCGCGTCACCGACACGCCCGGCGGCGAAGCCTTCGAGGTCGCGGGCCGGGGCGAACTCCAGATGGGCGTGCTGATCGAGAACATGCGCCGCGAAGGGTTCGAGCTCTCGATCTCCCGCCCGCAAGTCCTGTTCCGCGACATCGACGACGCGCGCCACGAGCCGATCGAGGAAGTCACCATCGACGTCGACGACGAGTATTCCGGCGCGGTGATCGAGAAGGTCACCGGCGCGCGGCGCGGCGAGATGACCGAGATGAAACCGGCCGGCGCCGGCAAGACGCGGATCATCGCGCTGGTCCCCTCGCGCGGCCTGATCGGCTATCACGGCGAGTTCCTCACCGACACCCGCGGCACCGGCGTCTTGAACCGCGTGTTCCACTCCTGGGCGCCCTACAAGGGCCCAATCCCGGGCCGCCGCCAGGGCGTGCTGATCTCGATGGAGCCGGGCGTCTCGGTCGCCTATGCGCTCTGGAACCTCGAGGAGCGCGGCCGGATGTTCATCGGCCCGCAGGAGCAGGTCTATACCGGCATGATCATCGGCGAGCATTCCCGCGACAACGACCTCGAGGTGAACCCGCTCAAGGGCAAGAAGCTCACCAATGTCCGCGCCTCCGGCACCGACGACGCGGTGCGCCTGACGCCCCATATCCAGTTCTCGCTCGAAGAGGCCATCGCCTATATCAACGACGACGAGCTGGTCGAGGTCACGCCCAACGCGATCCGGCTCCGCAAGCGCTTCCTCGACCCGCACGAACGCAAGCGCCAGGCCCGCGCGGCGGGATAGGGCTAGCAGGCCACCGGCTGCACGGCGTCTTCCAGCGTCACGCGCCCCGGCACGATCACCGCAGCGCACCAGCCACCATGGCCGCGCATCGCGTTGAAACCGCCGGGGCCGAGCGTCGCCTCCATCCGCGAGCAGGGGGCTGAAGGTCCGGTGATTTCCAGGACCGCGCCGCCCAGGGCGAGCCGGCCCTTGCGGAGTGCCCTCAGGTTGATTCCGGAAATCAGGAGGTTGCGGCGCAGCGCGGCCGGGTCGACCGTCGGGACGCCGGCCAGCGCCGCGATCACCGGAAGGTGCTCCGCCTGGATCAGCGTGACGGCCCGCCGCCCGGCGCGGGCGTGATCTCCCGCGGGCCGCGAAGCCCCGATCTCTACCTCTTGCAACGCGCGCATCGGCCCCAGTCGGGTGGGCCGCACCCCGATCCAGTCCACCCGGCCCGGACGGGCATGGGTGGCGATCATCGTGCGCAAATCGCTCAGGCGGGACCCTCCGGGCTCACGCCGCGTCTTCCAGAACCTTCGCTGCCGCCGCGATGGCCGCATCCGCGTTCGCGGTGTCCTTCGCGCCGCCCTGCGCCATGTCGGGCCGGCCGCCGCCGCCATTGCCGCCGAGCGCCTCCACCGCGGCGCGGACGATATCCACCGCCGAGACGCGCCCCGTGAGGTCGCCGGTCACACCCGCCGCCACCGCGGCCTTGCCGTCGGCCTCGGCGATCAAGAGCACCGCCCCCGAGCCGAGCCGCGACTTGTGTTCGTCGATCAAGGCGGGCAGATCCCGGCCCGAGACGCCCGAGAGCGATTGCGCGAGGAAGGAGATCCCGTTCACGGACTTCGCTTCGGCGCTG
>JBNKWI010000056.1:0-22784 GCA_050299695.1 Paracoccaceae bacterium | reverse complement strand
ATCGCGTTCACCCCGGGCCGCCCGAAACTGATTCCGAACATGATCGTCACGAAATAGAACAGGAACGCGCCGCCCACGCAGATGATGATCGACTGCAGATAGCCGTTCCGCGTGAACCGCGTCTTCTCGGCCAGGTAGCCCACGATCCCCGCCACGACGACAGTGCCGATCAGCGTCGGAAACATGCCTATCCCTCCCCCAGTACCGTGCCGGGCGGCATCTGCGTGCCGTTCAGGAAGGCGTTCGCCCCCTGCCGCCCGCGCCCCTCGATCTGCGCCTCGGTCACCTCGACGGCGCCCGTCCCGCAAGCCACGACGAAGCCCTCGAGCACCGTGCCCGGCGCGCCCGCGCCCTTCGCAACGCGCGACCGCAACAGCTTGAGCCGCCTGTCCCCCAGCGTGGTCCAGGCGCCCGGAAAGGGCGAGAGGCCGCGGATCTGCCGGTCGATCTCCTGGGCGGGCCGGGTCCAGTCGATCCGCGCCTCGTCCTTGTCGATCTTCGCGGCGTAGGTCACGCCGTCCTCGCCCTGCGGCTCGGGTACCAGCTCGTCAAGCCGGTCCAGCGCCTCGACGATCAGCGCGCCGCCCATGTCCGCCAGCCGGTCGTGCAGGTCGGCGGTGGTGTCGCCGTCGCCGATCTCCGTCGCCCTGCGCAACAGCACCGGGCCGGTGTCGAGCCCCGCCTCCATCGCCATGATGCAGATCCCGGTCTCGGCATCGCCCGCCATCACCGCGCGGTGGATCGGCGCCGCCCCGCGCCAGCGCGGCAGGAGCGAGGCGTGGATGTTGAGACAGCCGCGCGCGGGCGCGTCGAGGACCGGCTGCGGCAGGATCAGCCCGTAGGCGACCACCACCGCCACTTCGGCGCCCAGCGCCGCGAAGGCGGCCTGCTCGGCCGGGTCGCGCAGGCTCTTCGGGTGCCGGACCTCCAGCCCCAGCGCCTGCGCGCGGGCATGGACCGGCGCGGGCCGCTCCTTCTGGCCCCGCCCGGCGGGCCGGGGCGGCTGGGAATAGACCGCGACGATCTCGTGCCCGGCGGCGTGGAGCGCCTCCAGGGCCGGGACCGAGAAGTCCGGCGTGCCCATGAAGACGAGTTTCACGCGCTCACCTTCCGGGCGCGTTTCAACAGGCGGTCGCGTTTCAGGCGGCTCAGGTTGTCGAAGAACATCCGGCCCGCGATATGGTCGATCTGGTGCTGGACCGAGGTGGCCCAGACCTCTTCGAACCAGCGTTCCGCTTCCGCGCCGGTGTCGTCGAGATAGGCCACGCGCACCCGCGCCGGGCGCGCCATCTCGGCGTGGACGCCGGGCAGGCAGGGGCTCGCCTCGGGATGGGCGAAGGTCTCCGCCGACGCCTCCAGGACGCGCGGATTGGCGAGCCGCACCGCCTGCCCGCGCTCGGCGCTCGCATCGACCACGGCGAGCGCCAGCCCGACGCCGATCTGCGGTGCTGCAAGACCGAGGCCCGGCATCGCCTCCATCGTGTCCACCATGTCCTCCCAGATCACGCGGATCTCGCCCGTCACCTCGGTCACCGGCGCCGCCGGTGTCTTCAGGCAGGGATGCGGCCAGCGCAGGATCGGCCGCACGCTCATGCCCGGGCGGCCTCGTATTCCGCGCGCGCCGCCGCCCGCGCCTCGGGGTCCAGCCGGTCGAAGATGACGATCCCGTCGAGATGATCGAGCTCGTGCTGCGCCACCCGCGCCGGCACGCCGTCCAGCGCCGCCATCACCCGCGCGCCGTCGAGATCGGTCCAGGCGAGGCGCAGCTCGGCCGGCCGATGGACCGTCGCCTTGACCCCGGGGATCGAGAGGCAGCCTTCCTCGAACGGCACCTCCTCGCCCGAAAGCCCCAGCACCTCAGGGTCGATGCAGACGACCGGCTCGCGCTCGCCGTCCTTCCAGCCGGCATCCATCACGAAAAGCCGCTTGAGCACGCCCACCTGCGGCGCCGCCAGTCCGCGCCCGGGCGCGTCGTACATCGTCTCCAGCATGTCGGCGGCCAGCGCCCGCACCCCGTCGTCCAGCGCGCCCACCGGCGCCGCCGCCTGCGTGAGGACCGGATCGGGCCAGGTCAGGATCGGCAGGACGCTCACGCCCGCGCCCGCTCGCGCTTCAGCTTGACCATCCTGCGGGTGATCATCTGCCGGCGGAGCGGTTTCAGGTAGTCGATGAAGAGCTTGCCGTTCAGATGGTCGATCTCGTGCTGGACGCAGGTCGCCCAGAGCCCGGCGAAGTGCCCTTCCCGGCCCTTGCCGTCGAGATCGGTCCAGCGCACCACCACCTCGGCGGGGCGCTCGACCTCGCCATATTGCTCGGGGATCGAGAGGCAGCCTTCCTCGTAGGTGTTCATCGCCTCCGAGGACCAGACCACCTCCGGATTGATCAGAGCCATCGGCCTGGGCGGCTCGGCATCGCCCTTGACGCAATCCATCACGAGGAGCCGCGAGAGCACGCCCACCTGCGGCGCCGCGAGCCCGATGCCGGGGGCGTCGTACATCGTTTCCAGCATGTCCTCGGCCAGCCGCCGGATCTCGGCGGTGACCTCGGGAACCGGCGCCGCCACCTTCTTCAGGCGCGGATCGGGATGGATGAGAATGTCGCGCAGGGCCATGGCCCTCATTTAGGCGAGCCGCGTTGTCCGTGCAATCCGGGTTGCAGCGGCCGCGCGCACGGCTAGGGTGCGCCCGGACCGACCCGGGAGACGCGCCGTGAGCTTCGATTTCGACACCCCCCTCGCCCTGCACGGCAGCCACAGCTCGAAATGGGACAACCTCTCGGTCCTCGACGACACCGGCATCCCCGGCGACGGCTCGGACGTGATCCCGATGTGGGTCGCCGACATGGATTTCGCCGCCGCCCCCGCGATCCGCGCCACCCTCGAGGCCGAGAACGCGCGCGGCTATTTCGGCTATTTCGGCGTGCCGGGCCCGGTCGCCGAGGCCGTGGCCTCCTGGACCGGGCGCAAGCACGGCTGGCGGCCCGACCCGGCGCATGTCCGCTTCACGCGCGGCGTGATCGGCGGGCTGATGTACGCGATCGAGGCCGTCTCGGAGCCGGGCGACGCGGTGATCGTGTTCTCGCCCGTGTACCACGCCTTCCACCGGGTCATCAAAGCGATGGGGCGCGAGGAGGTCGAAAGTGCGCTCGTCCTCGAGAACGGCCGCTACGAGATGGATCTCGACGCGCTCGAGGCCGCGCTCACCGGCCGCGAGAAGGTGCTGATCCTCTGCTCGCCGCACAATCCCGGCGGGCGGGTCTGGTCGCCCGGGGAGATCCGCGCCGTCGCGGCGCTCTGCGCCCGGCACGGCATCCTCCTCGTCTCCGACGAGATCCACATGGATCTCTGCTTTCCCGGCACCACCTTCCACCCCGCCGCCACGGCCGCGCCCGAGGCGCAGGGCAATCTCGTGGTGCTCTCGGCGGCGTCGAAAGGGTTCAACATCGCCGGCATGGAGACCGGCTACGCGGTGATCCCCGACGAGAGCCTGCGCCGTGCCTTCGACCTTGCGGCGGGTCGGCTGGGCGGCGGGCCGAACCGCTTCGGGATGCTGATGACCAAGGCCGCCTTCACCGAGTGCGACGGCTGGTCCGACGCGGTCCGCGCCTATCTCGCGGGGAATTTCGCGATCTGGCGCGACCGGATCGGCGCGCTGCCGGGGATCTCGGTGATGGACATGGCGGCGACCTACCTGACCTGGGTCGATTTCTCCGGCACCGGGATGGAGCGCCCGGAGATCCGCCGCCGCCTCGCCCACGGCGCCCGCGTCGCCGCGAGCCCCGGCACCCAGTTCGGCCTCGGCGGCGAGAGCTGGAACCGCTTCAACATCGCGATGCCCCGGCCGCTCATGCTCGAAGCGATCGGGCGGATCGAGGCGGCTTTCGCCGATCTGCAGTAGGGCCCGGACCGGGAAACGCTCGCGCTCCGCTAAGATTGCCTTCCGATGCGGAGCCGGGCGGGCGCCTGCCCATGGGATGGCGCCACGACGGTTGAGCGGTGCACTTTATGGCGCCCCCCACCTCCGACCTCGACGGTCCACGCAAACGTCATCAGAGCGCCAGCCCCGTCACGCCAAAGGCGTGCCCGCTTGAGTGGCGCACCTCCGGTGCGACGACGGGCAGGCGCTCGCCCGGCGGCCCTTCGGGCCTTGTTCCGGGCGGAGGCATTGCGCCACCGTCGCAGGAGAGCGGCGCAAGCCCGGTCGTGCCGAAAGCACGTCTCTGGCGGGAGGCTCAGCTCCGGCCGATCAGCGCCACCGGCGCGCCCTCGTCGCGCACATAGTCGCGCGGCGCGCGGTCGGCGGCACGGGTCTCGCGCTTGAACTCGTAGACCATTTCCCCGTCCGCCTCGGACGAGGCCACGATCAGGCATTCCGACAGGTGCCGGCTGCCGTCGTACACGTCGACCCGGCCGCGCAGATGCGGCGCGTCCTCGGCGTCGAGCGCGAAACCGCCGTCCCAGTAGCGCAGGATTACAAAGGATTCCTCCCCGATCCGAACCTTCAGACGGCTCTTCCTGCGCTGATCTTCCCTTCGCGCCAGTTGCAGGCCCTCAAGGACCTCCTTCGGCAGATAACCGGACATGATTTAAGTCTCCCCCAAGACTGGACACACTGGAACATCCCGACCCGAGTCGGGTCAAGAAAAAGGCGAATTGTCCGCAATTTCGCGTGGATATGGGGAAATACCCGGTTACCGTTGAGCAAACGTCAACGTCGTCCGGCGCAATGTGCATCCGCGCACGCCGCATGCGCCCGGCCGTCAGTTGAATCGCGCGCCCGCACGCGGTTTGAAGACGGCAAAAGAGGAGGACCCCATGGGACGGCTCATCGACGGCACCTGGGATACCGGCTGGTACGACACCGGCAAGTCGGGCGGACGCTTCGTTCGCTCGGAAGCGCGGTTCCGGAACTGGATCACCCCGGACGGCGCCCCCGGCCCCTCGGGCGAGGGCGGCTTCCCGGCGGAGGCCGGCCGCTACCATCTCTACGTCTCCTATGCCTGCCCCTGGGCGCATCGGACGCTGATCTTCCGCGCGCTCAAGGGGCTCACCGGTCTGATCGGGGTCTCGGTGGTCGACCCCGACATGCTCGACGAGGGATGGACCTTCGACCGGGGCTTCGACGGATCCACCGGCGACGACCTGTTCGGGAGCGACTACCTGCGCGAGATCTACCTGCGCGCCGACCCGAAGATGTCGGGGCGCGTGACCGTGCCGATCCTCTGGGACAAGACCCGCGGCACGATCGTCTCGAACGAGAGCGCCGAGATCATCCGGATGTTCAACTCGGCCTTCGACGGGCTCACGGGCAATCGCGACGACTACTGGCCCGAAGAGCTCCGCGAGGCCATCGAACCGGTGAACGCGCGGATCTACGACACCGTCAACAACGGCGTCTACAAGGCCGGCTTCGCCACAAGCCAGGGGGCCTATGACGAGGCCGTGGCAGCCGTCTTCGCCTCGCTGGACTGGCTGGAGGACCGGCTCGGCCGGGCCCGCTACCTGATGGGCGACCGCATCACCGAGGCGGATTGGCGGCTCGCCACCACGCTGTTCCGCTTCGACCCGGTCTATCACACCCATTTCAAGTGCAACCGGAACTACCTGCGCGACTATCCCCATCTCTGGGCCTATGCGCGCGAACTCTACCAATGGCCGGGCGTGGCCGACACCGTGCGCTTCGACCATATCGTACGGCACTACCACTACAGCCACGACACGATAAACCCGCACCGGATCCTGCCGATCAACCCGGTGCTCGACTGGGATCAGCCGCACGAACGCGGCGCCCTCAGGGGCGCCGCCTGACGCGGGTCATCTGCGCGTCTTCAGCTAAATCGGCGAACCGTGATGTTCGACGATCGCGGCCAGGTCCTCTGGCGGAGTCTGCGACGCGATATACGCCGCGGTGTTCGGAACCAACTGGAAGATCGAGCCGTCCGAGAAGAAGGTGGACCGCGTCACGAAGATCACCCGCGCCTCTGGGATGCGGTAACTCGCGAAGTCGGCGACCGCGAAGGCGCTGCCCTCGGTCAGGTCAAGGCTCAATACTATGACGTTCACGGGCCACTGCCGGATCAGCGCGACGGCATCATCCTGCGATGTCGCGACAGAAACCACAGCGCCGTGGCGCTCCAGATGGCGTTTCCAGACCTCCGTCAAAGCCCGGTCGCCCTCTACAATCAGGACGTGCATCCATCCTCCAACGCAAAGATTCAAAACAACTACGCTTGGTCCACAACTGCGCCCAGTATCTTAACGAAAGGTTAACAAAGCGATAACAGGTGGCGAGAACAAGGCAGCCCCGCGCCGGCTCGGCCGTTTTTCGCCGGAGTGCCTGTTGCGCGGGCGAGCGCAGCCGATACTGTGGCGCAAATTTCGCCAACGGAGCTTCCCCAATGCGCTTCATCGCCTGTTTTGCCGCCATTCTTGCAACCGCCGCGCCGGCCACGGCCGCCGTGCCCTGCGGCGGCGCGTTCGGCGATTTCGTCCAGCGCATGGGCGCGGAGGCGGTCCGGCTGGGGCACTCCGAATCCACAGTGAAACAGTTCTTTTCCGGGGTCCGCCAGGATCCGGCGGTGATCCGCGCCGACCGGGCGCAGGGCATCTTCCAGCTCCCCTTCACCCAGTTCGCCCGCCGCCTGATCAGCCAGAACCGGGTGCAGAACGGCGTCAAGAATGCCCAGCGCCACGATGCCGTATTCGACCGGATCGAGGCGACCTGGGGTGTCGACCGCGGCGTGCTCCTGGCCTTCTGGGCCTTCGAAACCGATTTCGGTGCCGTCCAGGGCGACTTCAACACGGTGAATTCGCTGGTTACCCTGTCGCATGATTGCCGCAGGCCGGACCTGTTCCAGCCTCAGGTCTACGCGGCGCTCTCGCTGTTCGAACGCGGCGACCTCGACCCGCGCACAACCACAGGGGCCTGGGCGGGCGAGATCGGCATGGTCCAGATGCTGCCCGGCGACATCCTCGAGAACGGCGTCGACGGCGATGGCGACGGCCATGTGCGGCTCAAGACCTCGGCGCCGGACGCGCTGATGTCCGGCGGAAAGATGCTCTCCTCGCTGGGCTGGCGCCCGAACGAGCCCTGGCTGCAGGAGATCGTGCTGCCGAAGGGAATGGACTGGACCCTGACCGGCCTCGACATTACCAAGCCGGTCTCCGAATGGGCCCGGCTCGGGGTGAAGCCCCGCGCCGGCGCGCTCGGTCCCGGCAAGCTCCCGGCCTCGATCCTTCTGCCCGAGGGGCGGAACGGCCCGGCCTTCCTGGCCTATCCGAACTTCAACGTGTTCTTCGAGTGGAACCAGAGCTTCACCTACGTAATGACCGCCGCCTATTTCGCCACGCGGCTCGATGGCGCGCCGGTCTTCGACCCGGGCAACCCCTCGCCCGCGCTCGGCGAGGCGCAGATGAAGGCGCTGCAGCAGAAACTCAAGGCCCGCGGCCATGACGTGGGCGGGATCGACGGTGTGCTCGGCCGGCTCACCCGCAGCGCGGTGCAGAAGGAGCAGGAGCGGCTCGGCCTGCCCGCCGATGCCTGGCCCACGCCGGAGCTGCTCGGCAGGCTCTGACGCGTGGCACCGGCCCGGGGCAGTCCGCGCCGGGCCGGTGCTGCAAGACCGGATGGACATGGGCGCTATTGCGCCTCCAGAAGCTGCGCGACGCTTTGCGTCTCCGCGTCCGGCCGCTCGGTCTCACCCAGCCCGCCGGACATCGCCAGAACGGCGAAAACGATGGCAAAAACCGAAAATTCCTGCATGGCGCCCCCGCCTGAGAACTCGAGGTTTACACACCGTTAAGTTTAACGAAATTTGTTAATACAACGTAAAGATGCAGTGCGGCGCTCTCACGCCACAAGTGCCTCGGCCTTCCGCAGGTCCACCGACACGAGCTGGCTGACCCCCTGCTCGCCCATGGTCACCCCGAAGAGCCGGTCCATCCGCGCCATCGTCACCGCATGGTGGGTGATGATCAGGAACCGGGTTTCGGTGCGCCGAGTCATCTCCTCCAGGAGATCGCAGAACCGGTTCACGTTGGCGTCGTCCAGGGGCGCGTCGACCTCGTCCAGGACGCAGATCGGCGCCGGGTTCGCCAGGAACACCGCGAAGATCAGCGCCATCGCCGTCAGGGTCTGCTCGCCGCCCGAGAGGAGGCTCAGCGTCGACAGCTTCTTGCCCGGCGGCTGGCACATGATCTCGAGCCCGGCATCCAGCGGGTCCTCGCTCTCGACCATCACGAGCTTGGCCTCGCCGCCGCCGAAGAGATGCTTGAACAGCATCGAGAAGTTCGAATTCACCTGCTCGAAGGCGGTCAGGATCCGCTCGCGCCCCTCGCGGTTCAGGCTGGCGATGCCCGAGCGCAGCGCACGGATCGCCTCCTCGAGATCGGTCTTTTCCTCGACCAGCATCTTGTGCTCGGCCTCGACCTCGCGGGCATCCTCCTCGGCGCGCAGGTTCACCGCGCCCAAGGCGTCCCTTTGCCGCTTGAGCCGCGCCACCTCGGTCTCCAGTTCCGCCGCGCCCGGCATGGTCGCCGGATCGTCGCCCAGTTTTTCCAGCAACGCCTCGGGCGTGGTCTCCAGCTCCTCGGTGATCCGCTCCGCCGCGACGCTCACCGCCTCGGTCGCGCTCTCGGCCCGCGCCTCGGCCCCGGCCCGCGCCTCGCGCGCCTCCGAGGCCGCCCGCTCCGCCTGCCGCTCGGCATCCACCGCGCCCCGCAGCGCCGTCTCGCCCGCGGCCAGGGCATCGCCTGCCGCCGAGCGTCGGGTCTCGGCCCGGCCGATCTCGTCGGCGAGCTTGCCGCGCTGCGCCGCCAGCGCCTCGGGCGCCTTCCGCGCCTCGGCGAGCTCCGCCTCCGACCCGGATTTCCGCGTCTCGATATCCGCCACCCGGCCGCCCGCGGTGTCGGCGCGGCTCTTCCAGGTCTGCAATTCCTTGGCGATCGCCGCCAGCCGCCGCGCCCGGTCCTCGCCCGCGCGGCGCAGCTCGTCATGGCCGGTCCGGCGGGTCATCATCGTCATCCGCGCCGCCTCGACGGTGACCTTCAACTCCTCCACCGCCGCCCGCGCCGCGTCGAGATCGTCGAGCGCCGCCAGCGCGCCCTCGGCCTCCTTCAGCCGGCCGCGCGCCGCCGTGGCCTCGTCCTGGTGCCGCCGCATCGCCAGCCGCGCGCTTTCCAGCTTGCCCGCCGCGATGGAGCGTTCCGCCTCGGATTTCGACAGGGCCCGGCTCGCCTCGGTCACCCGTTGATCCGCCGCCCGGCGTACATCGCGCGCCCGGGCATCAAGCGCCGAAACCTCGGCCAGCGCCGTCTTCAGCATCTCGTGCGCCCGCGCCGCGCCCTCGGCCCGCGCCGTGGCGCCTTCGAGCTCCTGCTTCAGTTCTTCCAGCCGGTTCAACTGCTTGAGCCGCAAGGCCGCCGCCGAAGGCGCGTCCTCCGCGCCGGCCCGGAACCCGTCCCAGCGCCAGAGATCGCCCTCGACGCTGACGAGCCGCTGCCCCGGAAGCAGGTCCTTCTGCAGCCGCGCGCCGTCCGCGCGCGCCACCAGCCCGACCTGCGCCAGCCGCCGCGCCAAGACCTCGGGCACCGTCACGTGGTTGGTGAGCGCCGCCACGCCCGCGGGCAGAAGCTGCGCCTTCGGATAGGCCGGCATCAGCGCCCAGCCCGTCGCCGCGTCGTCCTCGACCGCCGGCGCGCGCAGATCGTCGGCCAAGGCCGCGCCCAGCGCCTTCTCATAGCCGTCCGCGACCCGGAGCATGTCGAGCACCTGGCCGCCCTCGGCGGTGTCCCGGTCGACGAGCCGCGCCAGCGCCGCCACCTCGGCCTTGAGCGCCGACATTTCGCCCTCGGCCTCCGACCGCCCGGCCCGCGCCTCGGCCTCGCGCGCCGCCGTCGCCGCGCGCTCCTCGTCCGCCGCCGCCAGCGCCGCTTCGGCCTCGGCCGCCGCCTTCGTCGCAACGTCCAGCGCCGCCTCGGCCGCGCCGAACGCCGCCGCCGCGCCAGCTTCCGCCGCCTTCGCGGCCTCCGCCGCCTGGTCGGCCCGCGCCGCCTCGGCCTCGCCGCGCTCGACGGTCTTCTTCTCGTCCTCGACCATGCGCTGCGCCGATTGGTGCCGCGCCGCCAGCCGCGCCGCGTCCTCGGTCAGCCGCGTGTATCCCGCCTCGCGTTCCTGCAGCACCTGCGCCGCCTCATGCGCCGCCGCCGCGGCCCCGGCCAGCCGGTCCTCGTGGCCCTCGTCCTCGGCCCCGAGCCGCGTCGCCTCGTCCTCGAGCCGCGCGATGGTGTCGCCCGCATCGCGGCTCAGCGCGTGCTCGCGCTCGATATCCCGGTCGAGCTGCGCGATCCGCGCCGCCAGCGTCTCGATGGCCGCCGCGACGCGCCGCTCCTCGTCGTCCAGCGCCTCGCGCTGCAACACCAGCCGCTGGAGCACCGCCTCGGCGATCGCCGATTCCTCGCGCAGAGGCGGCAGACCCTCTTCCGCCTTGCCCCGCGCCGCCTCGGCCGCCCGCGCCAGTCGCTCGGCCTCCGCCGCGCCGCGCACCCGCTCGGCCAGCGCCGCGTCGCTCGCATCGCGCTGCGCATCCGCCAACTCCAGCGCCGGTAGAGGAGCACGCCTTCCGAGCGCCGGAGCTGTTCGCTCAGCTCCCGGTACCGCGCCGCCTGACGCGCCTGCCGCGCAAGCTGCTGGAGCTGCTGCGCGAGCTGCTCGATCACGTCGTCCACCCGCAGGAGGTTCGCCTCCGCGCCCTTCAGCTTCAGCTCCGCCTCATGGCGCCGCTGGTAGAGCCCGGAGATCCCCGCCGCCTCTTCCAGGATCCGCCGCCGCGCCTGCGGCTTGGCGTTGATCAGCTCGGAAATCTGCCCCTGCCGCACCAGCGCCGGCGAATGCGCGCCGGTCGAGGCATCGGCGAACAGCATCTGCACGTCGCGCGCGCGCACGTCCTTCTGGTTCACCTTGTAGGCCGAGCCCGCATCGCGGGTGATCCGCCGGGCGATCTCCAGATGGTCGCTGTCGTTGAACCCCGCCGGCGCCAGCCGGTCGGAATTGTCCACCGTCAGCGCCACTTCGGCATAGTTCCGCGCCGGCCGCCGCGCGGTGCCGGCGAAGATCACGTCTTCCATGCCGCCGCCGCGCATCGCCGAGGCGCGGTTCTCGCCCATCACCCACCTGAGCGCCTCGAGCAGGTTCGACTTGCCGCAGCCGTTCGGGCCCACCACGCCGGTCAGCCCCTCGGCGATCACCATCTCGGTGGGATCGACGAAGCTCTTGAAGCCGTTGAGCCGGAGTCTGGTAAACTGCACGAGGGCGTCCTTCTGCCGGGTGATTCCGCCGCGACAACCTTCCGGCCCCGGCCGCGCCCTGTCAACGGCGCCAATCAATCCCTGCTCCGGAACCGGGCATTATCCACAATATATGGACAAACCCCGCCGAAATCCGTGGGCTTTATCCACAGGCGGACGGTTCCGCTTGACCGCCGCCGCCGCGCCCCGCCATGTGACAGCGGGGGGAGACGCCCGGGCCCGATCCGGCGCCCGGAAGCGATTCTGCAACGCCTGTGGGGACTTATGCCATGTTCGACATTCCGACGCTCTCGATCTCGGTCGAATCGCCTCTGGCCGAGGGGGTCCGCGAGCTGATCTCCCGCGCCGCCGATGGCGACGGCGACGCGCTCGACGACCTGATCGCCCCCAATGCCGAGCTGCTCGTCGCCCGCATCGAGGGCCGGCCTGTGGGCTGCATCGCGCTCGTCGACCATCTCCGCTTCGGCGAGGCAAAGCGCCTGCATGTCGACCCCGAGGCCCGCGGCAACGGCATCGCCGCCGCGCTCGTCGCCGCGCTCGAATCCGCGGCGCGCGATATCGGCCTCCGGGTGCTGACCGCCACCGCGACCACCGATGCCGGGCACATGTCGCAGGACCGGCTCGCCGGCTACGGCTACCAGCTGGCCGAGACGGTGCGCGGCCGCAGCGAGGTGCTGGTCGAAAAGCGGCTCTGAGCCCGGCTCAGACAGGGCAGTCGATCTCGGCGGTCACGATCGCCTGATCGCCCTTCATGCTGCGTGGCCGGACCGTGCACCCCGTGGCGATCCGGATCGCCTCGATCGCGCCCAGGAACACGTCGCGCTCCCGCGGAATGCCGCCGCCCTTGCGGTGCAGCTCCACCTCGTCGGCGCGGCGATAGATCGTGAACCGCATCCCGCCGGTCTCCACCATGCCGATCCGGGCGCCGTGGAAATAGGGCGAGGGCGCCGTGCATCCGGCGAGGGCCAGGGCGGCCAGGACAGCGAACCTGTGCATTCCTGCAGCATGCCTCGTTCATGGTTAACGAATCCCTTCGCCTTGCCCTCGGCGCTGCGGCGGCTATCCCTGTGAGGAAAAGGACCCGCCCATGCTACTCTGCATCTCCGGCGCGCTGCGGCGCGACTCGACCAACACGAAACTCCTTCGCGAGGCCGCCCGGCTCTATGGCGGCAACCACGCCTTCGCCGATCTGCGCCTGCCGCTCTACGATGGCGACCTCGAGGACGAAGAGGGCATCCCCGCCCCGGTCCAGGCGCTTGCCGACGCCATCGCGGGGGCCGAGGCGGTGGCGATCTCCTGCCCGGAATACAACCAGTCGATGACCGGCGTGATGAAGAACGCGCTGGACTGGGTGAGCCGCACCAAGGGCGGGCCGTGGAAGGACAAGCCGGTGGCGATCATGGCCGCGGCGGCGGGCCGGGCGGGCGGCGCCAGGTCGAACTACATCCTGCGGCTCGCGCTGAACCCGTTCCGGCCGCGGCTCCTGACCGGGCCGGAAGTGCTGGTCGCCGACGCGCGGAACGCCTTCGACGAAGCCGGCCGCCTCCGGGAGGAACGCTACACCAGGGCGCTCTCCGAGCTGATGGACGCGCTCCGCGCCGACGCCAGAAGATAGGTCCGCCGGAGTTTCCCCCTCCGGACCCGCAAGCTATGGTCGCGCCGATGGCAGGAACGGCGGAAAGCACGGTCGAGGACCGCATGGATATCGCCCGCGCGGCGGCGCTCCAGGCGGCGCTCGGGCTCGACCTGCCCGCGCCCGGGACCGGCGACCCGCTGCCGCCCTTCTTCCACCAGGTCTATTTCTGGGACCCGCAGCCTCCCGCCGCGCTCGGCCGCGACGGCCACGCCGCGACCGGCGGGTTGATCCCCGACCTGGGCCTGCCGCGCCGGATGTGGGCCGGAAGCCGGCTGAGTTTCCACGCCCCTCTCCGCGCCGGGATCCGCGCCACGCGGCACAGTCGCCTTCTCGCCGCCACCCGCAAGACCGGCCGAAGCGGTGAACTCGCCTTCGTCACGCTCCGGCACGAGATCCACCAGCGCGGCGGCCTCGCGCTCACCGAGGACCAGGACCTGGTCTACCGCCCCGAAGGCGCGCCCGCCGGCACCCCGCCCCGCGCACCGCTCTCCGCCGAGGCCCGCGAAAAGCGCCGCTTCGACCCGGTGCTCCTGTTCCGCTATTCCGCGCTCACCCTGAACGGCCACCGCATCCATTACGACGCCGACTATGCCCGCGACATCGAGGGCTATCCCGGCCTCGTGGTCCACGGCCCGCTCCTCGCGCAATACCTGATGCTGATGGCCACGCGCCATCTCGGCCCGCTCGCCGGTTTCTCGTTCCGCGCCACCGCGCCGCTCTGCCTGCCCGAGATCGCGACATTCGCGCTCGCCGGCACACGGCTCTGGGTGGCGGGCGAGGACGGGCGGCAATGCATGGAGGCGGAGGCGGTTCCGGCGTAGCGCGCGGCACAATGTGCACGAACGGACGGCATCCAAATGATCCCGTCCCACTTTGGATGACGATACGGCCGCACAATGCCCCCGCCCGGCTTCGCGTTTGCGGAAGCCCGCCTCAAGCCGCTGACGCCGATCCCACGGCCCTAAAGACTCGCCTCCACCCGGAACCCCTCCGGCACCCGGTCCCGCCCCTCGAGCACCAGATCGGCCACCAGATCGGCCACCCCCCAGGCCACGCCGAGCCCGATCTTGAACCCGCCATTCGCCACCACATGGCCGGGCCGCCCCGGCCAGGGCCCGACCATCGGCGCCCGGCTCCGCGCGCGCGGCCGCACTCCGGCCCAGCGCTCCGCCACCGCCGCGCCGTGCAGGATCGGCATCGCCGCCACCGCCCGCTCCAGAAGCGCGTCGGCCGCCCCGTCCGTCGCCCCCGGATCGTCGAACTCCCGCTCGCTGGTCGAGCCCACCGCAACC
This sequence comes from Paracoccaceae bacterium, assembly GCA_050299695.1. Classification (GTDB taxonomy): domain Bacteria; phylum Pseudomonadota; class Alphaproteobacteria; order Rhodobacterales; family Rhodobacteraceae; genus Ovoidimarina. The sequence continues at coordinate 8,554 of JBNKWI010000056.1, read as the reverse complement.
GTGCCGTCCGCATGGGGCACGATGTGCAACCCCTCGACGAAGACCTGCGCCGCCCCTGCAGGCACCGCGTGCCGCAACAGCACCGCCTGCCCCTTCACGCCGCCCCCCGCCGGCCGGCCCAGCGCCTCGGACAGCGCCAGAAGCCCATGCCAGCCCGTCGCATGCACCACCGCGCCCGCTTCCGGACCCTCGGCCAGCACCTCACCGCCCAGGGCCGCCACCGCGCCCGCCAGGCTCGCGCAGGCGCGACGCGGATGGATCCGCGCGCTGAGGCTGTCCACGAGATACCGCCCCGAAGGCGAGACCGGCGCCCAGCCCGGCGCCTCCCTCACCACCTCCCAGCGAAAGGACCCGCCCCAGTTCTCCACCGCCGCCCCGGCCCGCGCTTCCGCGAGTTCCACCGCGCGGTCATCCGCCAGCGGCTGCACCCGCCCGGTCCGCCCGTAGCCCGTCGCGATGCCCGACACCGCTTCGACCCGCGCCCAGCGTACCTCCGCCTCGACGAGACAAGCGAGTTGAAACGCCTTCTTCGGGTTCCACGGGTCGGGCACATGCGGCGCGAGCGCGCCCACGACCCCGCCCGAGGCGCCGCCACCGGGCCCGGCCGGGTCGATCACCCGCACCCGAGCCCCGCGTTCCAGGCAGGTAAACGCCGTGCAGAGCCCGAACACGCCCGCGCCCAGAACCGTCACCTCCGGAGTTGCCAATCCCCCGCTCCTTCTGCAGTGTCCGCGCGGGCCCCATCTAGGACAGAAGCGGCATGCGAGACCAGAGCGCAGACCTGAGCTGGTCCGGCTGTGTGCCGGTCTCGGACCGCTATCGGGACCCCTACTACTCCCTCGAGAACGGCCTCGACGAAACCACCCATGTGTTCCTGAACGGCAATGGCCTCCCCGCCCGGTTCCGCCCCGGCTTCCACATCGCCGAACTCGGCTTCGGCACCGGGCTCAACCTCCTCGTGGCCCTCCGCGCCGCCCGCGCGTCCGGGGCCCTGCCGCTGCGCTACACCGGCTTCGAAGCCCACCCGATGTCCGCCGAGGACATGGCCCGCGCCCTCGCCGCCTTCCCGGAACTCGCCGAGGACGCCGCCTGGCTGGCGCCGGCCTGGGCGAAAGGCCCGCAAATCGACACCCCGGAGCTCTCTGCCGAGATCCTCCTCGGCCAAGCCGAGGAAACCCTCCCCGCCTGGACGGGCAAGGCCGATGCCTGGTTCCTCGACGGCTTCGCGCCCGCCAGAAACCCCGGCCTCTGGTCCGACACGCTGATGGCGGAGGTCGCAAGCCACACCGCGCCCGGCGGCAGTTTTGCCACGTACACCGCCGCCGGCCATGTCCGCCGCGCGCTGGCCGCCACCGGGTTCGAGGTCACCCGCCTCCCGGGCTACGGCCGCAAACGCCACATGAGCGCGGGGCGCCTCAAATGAGGGAACAGAACACCCGCGCCGGCATCCTCCTGATGATCGCCACGACCCTGGTGTTCTCGGCCCAGGACGGCCTCTCCCGCCACCTCGCCGAGACCTACAACGTGCTGATGGTGGTGACGGTCCGCTACTGGTTCTTCGCCGCCTTCGTCATCGCCATCTCGGCACGCCGCAAGGGCGGGCTCCGCAAGGTCGCCGCCACGAGGCTCCCGTGGCTCCAGATCTTCCGCGGCGTGCTCCTCGTCGCCGAGATCTGCGTCACCGTCGTCGCCTTCGTCCTGCTCGGTCTCGTCGAATCCCACGCCGTCTTCGCCTGCTACCCGCTGATCGTCGCGGCGCTGTCGGGCGTGGTCCTGGGCGAGAATGTCGGCTGGCGCCGCTGGACGGCCATCGGCATCGGCTTCGTCGGCGTGCTCGTCATCCTCGAACCGGGCGGCCGCGTGGTTTCGCCCGCCTCTATCGTGGCGCTGGCCGCCGCGCTGATGTTCGCGCTTTACGGGCTCCTCACCCGCTATGCCGGGCGGGTCGACAGCGCCGCCACCTCGTTCTTCTATACCGGCGTCGCGGGCGCCGCCGCGATCACGCCCCTCGGCCTTTGGGCCTGGGAGCCGATGAGCGGGTCCGACTGGCTCTGGATGTCGGCGCTCTGCGTCATGGGAGCGACCGGGCACTATCTCCTGATCCGCGCCTACGAGGTGGCCGAGGCCAGCGCGATCCAGCCGTTTTCCTTCCTGCAGCTGGTCTTCGCCTCGGCGATCGGCATGACCGTGTTCGGCGACAGGCTGGAACCCAATGTCGCGCTCGGCGCCGCCATCGTGGTGAGCGCGGCGCTGTTCACCCTCTGGCGCGAGGCGCTGGCGCTCCGCCGGGCGCGCCGCGCGGGCGCTACATCGCCAATGCCCGCCGCACCAGGTTCAGCCCCGCCAGGATGAGCACCGCGAGCGTCAGCTTGCGGAACAGCGCCTGGTCGATCCGGTCATGCACCCAGACCCCCACCGACATCCCGGCGAGCGCCGGCACCAGCATCGCCGCCGAGCCCGCCGCCGTCTCGAGGGTGAGCACGCCCGAACGGATATGCGAGAGCGCCAGCATCACCGCGCCGGCGCCGTAGACCACCCCCTGCACCCGCACGCTCTCGCGCTTCTCGGTGTCGAGCGCGGTGAGGTAGAGCACCGTCGGCGGGCCCCAGACCCCGGACAACCCGCCCACGAAGCCGGCGAAACCGGCCACCGCCACCTCGACGCGGCGCTTCGCCTCGGGCGGGAACCTGAGGCGCCACCCTGCGAATTGAAGCCCCGCGAACAGCACCACCGGCAAGCCCAGGAGCAATAGAATCGCCCGCTTCGGCAGCACGTTGATGAGCTGCGCCGAGATCAGGATCGCCAGGAGCAGCACCGCGAGGAACCGCCAATGGGTCATGCAGGAGGCCCGCGCCGCCGCGAGGCCGCCCCGCACCGCCTGCCAGAGATTGGTCGCCACCGTGGGCAGGATCAGGAGCGCCAGCGCCAGCGCCGGATCCATGATCGAGGCGAGGCCCGAGATCATCAGCATCGGCATCCCGAAGCCGACCACGCCCTTCACGAACCCCGCCGCGAGCGTGATCGCGACGGCCAGTCCCCAAAGCTCCGGCGCCAGGTCGGGCATCGGTTTCCACCTCTCCCCGGCACAGGCCCGGGCGTCCTGACACCAGTCATGGCATCAGCCCCGCCCGGCGACAAGTTGTCCCGAGCCTCTGGCCGCACGGGGTCATCCGGCCCCGGCGTCTCCCTGGTGCCTACCTGTCCCGGCGGCTTCGGCAGTCGTCGATCGCGGCCCCGCGGTCCTGGCCCGTCTCCATCGCCAGCACCTCGAGAAACTGATCTATCAGATTGGCGGATCGCTGGTACCGATCCCGCGCGCAGATTGTCCGCAGGTCCTCAAGGACCGCGACCACCCAATCCGGGGTGTGTTCCCTCATCTTGGCTCCCGTGAAAATAGCCCTGTCCCAGGCGCTCACTGTCGGATGCAGGCGAGTAGTCCTGCAGCGCCATACTACACGCATAGGATGAGTTTTATAAGTCCCGTTCGTCGAACATTTTCCGGAACTGTCGTTCTGGCGCCGGACTCCCGGAACAGAACCGCCGAGCGGACCGGGATTCCTCGTGCCCAGACAGGGCAGATCGGTCGGCTGCAGGGGGGCAGGACTCCGCCGGAAATGGCGGCAACGGCCGGAGTGCCCGGAACGACTGCGCAACTTTCGTTCAATGCAATACTTCACGGCGAAATCTTCTTGCGCCTTCGCTGCAATTGCATTATGGGCTTCGCAGTCGCAGAAATGGAGCTGACGATGGCGCATGACGGACAGGACCCGAGAATGGACGCAGCCGTGACCCTTCCCGATCTTCTTCGCCTCACCGAGGAGGCCCTGCCCGCCGCCGAGGCGCTGCTCCGCGCCGCGACCGAGGCGGTCCGCACCCGGCTCGCCGAGGACGGCAAGGTCTCCGGCGCCGCCATCGAGGCCGAGCAGACCGCCGCGCACGGCCTTTCCTGGGTCGCCACCTATGTCGAGGCGCTGCGCCAGATGCACGCCTGGGCGATGCGGCTCGATTCCGAAGGCAAGCTCGGCGAGACCGAGACGCTGATCCTGCAGATCGCCTTCGGCGAGTACCTCCTGCAGCTCCAGGGCGGCATCCCGATGAGCCAGGGCGAGCTCGTCCGGCCGCAGGATCTCGGCCTCGGCCTTGACGCGCTCGCCGCCTTCGCGACGCCCGCCGTGACGGCCCTCACCCGGGGCGGCAACAGCCAGGCCGCCCGCACCCGCCTCGTCGCATGCATGCGCGCGCAATCCGGCGCGGTCACCACCGGCGCCACCGGGCTCGACGACGAATTCGAGATGATCCGCGACCAGTTCCGCCGCTTCGCCGTGGAAAAGGTCGAGCCCTTCGCCCATGCGTGGCACCTGAAGGACGAGCTGATCCCTCTCGACCTCATCGCCGAACTCGCCGAGCTTGGCGTCTTCGGCCTGACCATCCCCGAGGAATATGGCGGCCTCGGCCTGCCGAAAACCTCCATGGCCGTCGTCTCCGAGGAACTCTCCCGCGGCTATATCGGCGTGGGCTCGCTCGGCACCCGCTCCGAGATCGCCGCCGAACTGATCCTCTGCGGCGGCACCGAAGCGCAGAAGGAACACTGGCTCCCCCGCATCGCGTCCGGGGAAATCCTCCCCACCGCCGTCTTCACCGAACCCAATACCGGCTCCGACCTCGGCTCCCTCCGCACCCGCGCGGTGAAAGACGGCGACGACTGGCTGGTGACCGGCAACAAGACCTGGATCACCCACGCCGCCCGCACCCATGTGATGACGCTTCTCGCCCGCACCGAGCCCGACACGACCGACTACCGCGGCCTCTCGATGCTCCTCGCCGAGAAGACGCCGGGCACCGACGCCGACCCGTTCCCCACGCCCGGCATGACCGGCGGCGAGATCGAGGTGCTCGGCTATCGCGGCATGAAGGAATACGAGCTCGCCTTCGACGGCTTCAGGGTCAAGGGCGAGAACCTGCTCGGCGGCACCCCCGGCCAGGGCTTCAAGCAGCTCATGCAGACCTTCGAAAGCGCCCGCATCCAGACCGCCGCCCGGGCCGTCGGCGTCGCCCAGGCCGCGCTCGACATCGCCATGCGCTACGCCGAGGAGCGCAAGCAGTTCGGCCGCGCGCTGATCGAATTCCCCCGCGTCTCCGGCAAGCTCGCGATGATGGCCGTCGAGGTGATGATCGCCCGCCAACTCACCTATTTCGCCGCCTGGGAGAAGGACCACGACAAGCGCTGCGACCTCGAAGCGGGGATGGCCAAGCTCCTCGGCGCCCGCATCGCCTGGGCCGCCGCGGACAACGGCCTCCAGATCCACGGCGGCAACGGCTTCGCCCAGGAATACCCGATCTCCCGCGTCCTCTGCGACGCCCGCATCCTCAACATCTTCGAAGGCGCGGCAGAGATCCAGGCGCAGGTGATTGCGAGAAGATTGCTGGGCTGACTGGCACGGAGGATTGCGAGAAGACTCGTCGCGAACCCACACCTTAAACTCGCCCGGCCGAATGCCTCGTGCCAAATACGAAACCCCGACGCTCGCTGTACCCACCTTGCGGGACGAAGCGGTCACTCCCTCGCCTTCCCGGCCGTCCTCGTGGCAGCCGACCTGATAAGAATTCCAAAGTGTCTATTGATGGCTTTGCCCATGACCCAACAAGAGACAAAAGGACCCCCCCCGCGACAAGATCGCCCAAAAGCGCAGCGATGACTCAATTCACCGCTATAGCCGTCAGAACCCAATGCACTTGTGACTTCAGGCCATACCGTGACGCAAACTTTTTAGCTGCGAAACGACATCTCTGGATCCCTCATCCGGAAACGCAAACAAATCACACAAATCAAGTTCCAATAGTCTTTGCTCCGTTATCTCTTCTCCCAAAACATCATACACACCGTAATTATGGACCTGAAGCGTTCGAATGGGAGCATAAGTGTCTATGCCGCGCGCCTTGTGAATTTTTGGACTAAACTCAAAAATCACCGCACCAATTGCCCGACGCTCCAGAAGCCCCTTGGCTCCTTCCAGAACTTCATTCTCAAATCCCTCTACATCGATCTTCAAGAGCCCCACCTGGTCAATCTTATGGTCGGAGCAAAAGCCATCAATAGTAACCGCAGAAACCTTGCTTATGGCGATTATCTTGCCTTTGTTGTGTTTTCCAAGGCTATGGATCCCGTGCGACTCGCGCTCATAAAAATCTACCGTGCCGGAGCGATTGCCAACCGCCAATTGAAGCGCAACAACGTTATCAAGCTTTCGTATCGCTATTTGATCTTGGAGGTTCTTGAAGTTTCTTCTTTCTGGCTCAAACGCGTAAACGATAGATGCAGCCCTGCTGAGCTTTGACGCCGTGCCCCCATGATTGGCTCCAACATCAAGAACAATCTTGTCGGCCAAATTGAAGGCAGAGACTTTTGCTACCCACTCATTTGTTGCCTGCTTCGTTTCCGCTCCGGTCTTTGAGATGCTGCGAGCGCGCCATATTAAGGGAGATAGATCGCCGCGCTCTCTGTCATATTTGTAGATTACTATCCCTTCTTGCTTTTCCACGTGCCGGCGGATGATACGCAGACATAAATTGAGGATCTTTCTATTGATAGACTCTCGAATTACCCCAGAAGATTTCATGACAACTCCGCCAACATTTTTATTATACCCCGAAATTCGCGCCGACGGCGCGCAACGCAGCAATGTTTCTCCATCGGAACGAAACGCTCATCCCAGAACATCATTCATCGTTGCATTGCTAACATCATCCACTGTTGGTTGAAAAGTCCGCGCGGCGGATTCAAGGAACCAGATGGCGGACGAACGATGCCTGCCTTGTCTGACGGATGCTGCCAACGCCGCCTATGTCACTTTGGGTTCCAAGCCGACCGTTTACGACATCTCCCCCGCCGCATGCGAGGTCCGGCAGGCGGTGAAGCGTAGCCCGCCGAGATCGAACTGGCCGGGCACACCCGGATCCGTGGGGCGGGCCGCCTCGACAAACGAGATACCGACGCGAAACCGACCGCCGCCTTTCGCGCCCGGCGCCCACGCCCTTCGCCCGCCCCGCCCCTTGCGCCCCGGCCCGCTCTGCGCGATCACACGCGCATGCACCGCCTCCTGGCCGCCCTCCTCGCCGCTCTCCCCGCAGCCGCTCCGGCGCAGGAGGGCCCCTACACGCTCGAGACGATCGACGGGAAACCCTTCGCGGCGCACGCGACGATCGTCATGGACCTGGACGGAAAGGTCTCCGGCGACGGCCCCTGCAACCCGTGGTCGGCCCCCGAGATCGCCCCCTATCCCTGGTTCGAGATCGGCCCCGTCGAGGCCGCGCACCGCGCCTGCCCCGACCGTGCCGCCGAGAAGGCTTTCTTCCAGGCCCTCGCCGAGATGACGCTCTCCGACCGGCAGGGCAAACGCCTGACGCTCGAGAACGAGGCCGGCCGCAGGATGGTGTTCCGCGCCACGGGCGACCCCGCTCCCTCGCCCGCGGACCCGGGCCCCGAGCGCCACGCCATCCGCCCCGAAACCCACGACTGAGGCCCGGAAAACGCCGCCGCCGACTGGCGGAAAACACGTCCACCTCCCCGTTCTTTGGGTCCGGAAAATCCCGGGGGAGCCGCCCGGAACGGGCGGTGGGGGCAGAGCCCCCTGCCCGCCCGGCGGCATCCGGCGGTGTACGGGTTGTGTACAGGTTGTGTACGGGTTGTGCGCGGCCCGTGTCAGGCCTCCGACACCCCCGCCTCGGCGAAGGTTGCCATCCCGTTGTGGCACTCCAGGGCCGCCCGCAGCACCCCCAGGGCAAGCGCCGCGCCCGACCCTTCGCCCAGCGCCATGTCGAGCGACAGGATCGGCTCCTTGCCGAGTTTGTCGAGCAGCTTCCGGTGCCCCGGCTCGCGGCTGACATGGCCGACGAGGCAGTGATCGAGGAAGCGCGGATCGGCGTCGTGGAGCGGCACGGTCGCCGCCGTGCAGATGTAACCGTCGAGAATCACGGGGATCCTTCGCGCCCGCGCCTCGATGACCGCGCCGCAGATCGCCGCCTGCTCGCGCCCGCCCAAGGCCGCCAGCATGGCGATTCCCCGCGCGCCCCGATGCAGCGCCACCGCCTCGTCAACCACCCGCGCCTTGAGCGCCTTGCCGTCCGCGTCCGACCCGGTCCCGGCGCCGACCCACTCGGCCCCGGCGCCGCCGAACCCGGCGCAGGCCAGGGCCGCCGCCACGGTCGAATTGCCGATCCCCATCTCACCGAGGATCAGAATATCCGCCCCCTCATCGACCGCCGAGGCGCCCTGCCACAGCGCGTCGAGGCAATCGGTTTCCGACATTGCCGGGCCTTCGGTGAAGTCGCCCGTCGGTCGGTCCAGTTCCAGCGCTATCACCGACAGATCGGCCCCATTGACCGCGCAAAGCTGGTTGATCGCCGCCCCGCCGTTTTCGAAATTCGCGACCATCTGGGCGGTCACTTCCTGCGGATAGGGGTTCACGCCCTGCGCGCAGATGCCGTGATTGCCCGCGAAGACCAAGGCCTGCGCCCGCCAGATTTCGGGCCGCGCCGTGCCGCGCCATGTGGCCAT
>JBNKWI010000055.1:0-23006 GCA_050299695.1 Paracoccaceae bacterium | reverse complement strand
GGGCGGCAAGGGTGAAACGGTGGGGTAAGAGCCCACCGCGGGACGGGCAACCGGACCGGCACGGCAAGCCCCACCGGGAGCAATGCCAAATAGGGGATCCGCATGGGCTGCTTCGGCCCGGATCCCGGGTCGGCAGCTGGAGCCCCGGAGCGATCCGGGGCCGAGAGGAATGGTCATCCGGGGGTTTCGGCCCCTGACAGAATCCGGCTTACAGGCCCTCCGCGCATTCGGGCCCTATTCGGCGGGCTGGGCGAGCCCGTCCGTCGCCGCCCGGTCGAGGCGGAGATAGGCGCGGTAGCTCGCGATCGCGACCAGGGCCATGGTCGGCGAGGCGAGGGTCACGGCGAGGGTGCTGTCGTGGAGCGCGGCGCCGAGCGTGCCGACCACGAGGCCCGAGGCCATCTGCAGACAGCCCATCATCGAGGAGGCGGCGCCCGCCATGTGCGGGAAGGGCGCGAGCGAAGCGGTGGTCATCGCCGGCATGATGAAGGCGATGCCGGTGACGAAGATCGAGACCGGCAGCATGACGTGGAGGAAGCTCGGGCCGGTCACGAGCATGGTCAGGTGGCCGAGCCCGCCGAGGGCGAGGAGGACAAGGCCGATGGGCACGAATTTCGTGGCGTCGTGGCGCTGGAGCAGGAACCGCATGGCGAGGCCGGCGAGGAAGAAGGCGCCGGTCTGCATCAGCATCGAGAGGCCGTACTGGGTGGGGGTGAGGCCGAGCTCGTCCATAAGCACGAAGGGCAGGAAGCTCGCCTGGGCGTAGAGCACGCTGATCCCGCCGATGATGGTGAGGCCCGAGGCGAGGAAGCGGCGGCTGCCGAGCACGGTGCGGTAGGAGCCCACGAGCGCCCGCGCGTTGAGCCGCGAGGTGTCGCGGGCGACGGTTTCGCGCATGAAGACGAGCGCGAGCGTGACGATCAGCGCGGCGGCGGCGAGGAAGACGACGAAGATCGCCTGCCAGCCCAAGCGGGTCATGACGAGGCCGCCGATGGTGGGGGCGAGCGCCGGGGCGATGGCCATGATGATGCCGACGAGGTTCAGGGCGCGGGCGGACTCCTGGCCGGTGAAGCAGTCGCGGATCAGCGCGCGGGCGGTGGCCATGCCGGCGGCGGCGCCGACGCCCTGGAGGAAGCGGGCGGCGATCAGGACCTGGACGTTGGGGGCGAAGATGGCGAGCGCGCTCGCGCCCATGAAGATCGCGAAGAAGGCGAGGACGACGGGCTTGCGGCCGAGCGCGTCGGAGAGCGCGCCGGCGACGAGCTGCGCCAGCGCGAAGCCGCCGAAATAGAGCGTCACGGTCATCTTGATGCCGGCGGGCGTGGTCTGGAAGGCGCGGGCGAGCTCGCTCATCGCCGGGAGGTACATGGTCATCGCCATCGGGCCGATTGCGATCAGCATCGCCGCGATCAGGGTCACGCGCCGGGGCGACATCGCCTGGGCGGTTTGCTGGGGGATGCTCATGCCGGGTCCTTCGCGCGGCACTCGGTCGCCTTTCGCTCGAGAAGCCGCCCGCGCATGTGCCGGGCGACGCGGCGGAACGCCTGCCAGTCGGCCTCGGGCACGCCCGCGCGCGCCTCGTCGCGGATCCGTGCGATGACCCGGTCGATCTCGCCGAGCACCGGCGCCGCCCGCGCGGTCAGCCCGACCTGCTTGGCGCGGCGGTCCTCGGGGTCGGTCTCGCGGCGGACGAGGCCCCTTGCCTCGAGCCGGTCGATGGTTTCGGTGGCGCTCATCCGCGAGATGCCGAGCCGGTCGGCGAGCACGTGCTGGCGCACCGGGCCGATCCGGCGCACCGCCGAGAGGACGCGCGCCTCGGCCGGGGTGACCCCGAGCCCGGAGGCGGCGATTTCGGCCTCGAAGGTGAGCTTCAGGAGGCGGACGAGGTCGACGGTGACGAAGGTGGTGCTTTCGCTGGGATTGGGCATGGGCGATTCCGTCAGGTTCCCATATAGTAAGGTTGCCTTATCGTTTTTCAAGCCCCCGGGATGCAACCTCCGGGACATCTCCGTTCCATCCTTGTTATAGTTCCCGCGGGGGGCCGGTCGGCTCCGGATTCGAGGAGGATTTTTGCAATGAGTTTCGTGCGCACTTTGGCCACGCTGGCCGCCGGTTTCGCGGCGGCGAAGGGCTACGATCAGTTCAGGAAGATGGGCGGCATGGCCGGGGTGCAGAAGGCGATGGCCGACAACCCGGCGCTCGCGAACATGCAGGCGCAGATGGGCGAGATGATGGAGAAGATGGGCGTTCCGGGCGGCGCCAAGGGTTTTTCCGAGATGGCGTCGCAATGGACGGGCGCGGCCGGCCAGGCGGGCGAGAGCGCGATGGCGGGGCTGGGCGGGCTCATGGCGGCGCTCGGCGGCGCGGCGGCGACCGGGACGGAGCAGGCCGGGCAGATGATCGACGCGCTGACCGGCAAGAAGGTGGCCACCGGCGCGATGGAGGAGAATGCCAAGCTGATGATCCGCGCGATGATCCAGGCGGCGAAGTCCGATGGCGAGATCGACGAGGACGAAAAGGGGCGGATCCTGGGCTATCTGGGCGATCTGGATGCCGAGGAGAAGGCGTTTGTCGAGGCGGAGCTGGCGAAGCCGATCGACGTGAACGCGCTGGCGATGGATACCGGGCAGCAGGCCAAGGCGCAGGTCTATGCGATGTCGGCGATGGCGATCCGGGTGGATACGCAGTCGGAGGCTTCCTATCTCGACGGGTTGGCGGCGGCCCTGGGGCTGTCGGAGACGGACCGGAAGCAGATTCACGCGCAGATGGGGCTGGGCTAGGCCTTCGGGGCGACGCCCTCTCCCCCATCCCCTCTCCCGCCGGGAAAGGGGAGGCGCCCGCGGTGACGGTACCGCCTCCCCCTCCCCTGGGAGGGGGACCGAGGGGGAGGGTGGCGTGGCTCAGCCGTGCAGATCGTCGAGGCTCTTGCCCGGCTCGTCGACGAAGAGCTCGGGCAGGAGGTCGAGCGCGGCGACGCGGTCGAGGCGGATCGTGCGGAAGGCGCCTTTCTCCTCGGACCAGGCGGTGAGCCACCAGAGCCGGCCGCGATAGTCGAGGGCGAGGGGGCGGAGCGTGTCGGCGCCGGTGCCGTCACGGAGGCGAAGCTTCTGGCGTGTGCGGATCGCGGCGCGGAGTGCGGGGAGGTGGCTGATGCCGCTGCCGCCGGGCGCGGCGAGCGGATGGGTGGCGAGGCCGGGCCAGGCGGGGGTGGCGCCGCCGGTCTCGGGGGGGAGCGCCGCGTCGATCCGGTCGGCGAGGCGGGTCGCGGCGGCTTTCAGCTCGGGATCGGCGGCCTCGGCGACGACGGCGAGGCCGAGATGCAGCGCCTCGAGCTCGGCGAGGGTCAGGTCGAGGGGCGGCAGAGCCACCGGCGCGGTCATCCGGTAGCCGGCGCCCTTGGTGCCCGCGACCGGCAGGCCCGAGGCCTGGAGCAGTTCGATATCGCGGTAGATCGTGCGCTGCGACACGCCGAAGGCGCGGGCCAGATCCTCGGCGCGGTGCAGCCGTCCGTCGCGGAGCCGGGCGAGCAGGGACTGGAGGCGGTCGGTGCGGGGCATCTGATTCGGCGGTGGGGGTTCGCAACTGACAATAACCTGTCAGTTGTTGCAACGCATCCCCCGGGACGGAGGCCGAAATGCGCCTCGATCCGGACCTCTGCCGGTGCCGGCCCTTTCGCCCGACGCGGGGCGGGCCTAGAACCCCGGATGACATCGCGACGCGGGACGCGCCTGGCGCCCCGCCCGTTTGGGAGACACACATGCTGAACAATATCGGCCTTCCGGGCCTCCTTCTGATCGCCGTCGTCGTCCTGGTGCTGTTCGGGCGCGGCAAGATTTCTTCGCTGATGGGCGAGGTCGGCAAGGGCATCACCGCCTTCAAGAAGGGCGTGTCGGACGGGCAGAAGGAGCTCGAAGACAGCGCCGAGAACGCCCGCGACATCACGCCCGAGGAAGACAAGACCAAGGTCTGATCCGAAGGGGCTGACATGCTGGATATCGGCTGGACCGAGCTTCTGGTCATCGGTGTCGTCGCGCTGATCGTGGTGGGGCCGAAGGACCTGCCCGACATGTTCCGCACGCTCGGGCGCTTCACGGCGCGGGCGCGCGGCATGGCACGCGAGTTCAAGCAGGCGATGAACGATGCCGCCGACGAGTCGGGGATGAAGGAGGCCGCGAGCGGGCTCAAATCCGCGACCAGCGCGCGGTCGCTCGGGCTCGACACGCTGAACAAGGCGGCGGACAGCTTCGAGAAATGGGATCCGGCGAAGGCCGCGAAACCGGCGAAGAAAGTGCCGCAGACGGCAGCCGAGGCGATCAAGGCGGGGCAGGCGGCGGCGCCGAAGCCGGCCTGGACGCCGCCCGCGCCGAAGAAGGTGGTGCCGCCGCACGAGCCGGTGCGGGGGCCGGCCTCTCGGAGCCGCGCGACGCTCGGCGCGGGGCCGCAGCTGCCGAAGCGGCCGGTCAAGAAGAAGGGCCGCTAGATGGCCGTGGAAGACGAAGACCCGATCGACGACAGCTCGGCGCCCCTGATCGAGCATCTGGCGGAGCTGCGGACGCGGATCATCCGCTCGGTGCTCGCCTTCGTGGTGGGGATGGTGGTGGCCTTCACGGTGGCCGAGCCGATCCTGCAATTCCTGCTGGTGCCGATCGAATCCACCCTGCGCGACCTGGGCGACCCCTCGCCGACGCTGCAATACACCAGCCCGCAGGAATACCTGTTCACGCTGTTCCGGATTTCGATGGTGTTCGGCTTCGGCCTCGCCTTCCCGGTGATCGCGCATCAGATGTGGCGCTTCGTGGCGCCGGGGCTCTACCGGTCGGAGAAGAGCGCGTTCCTGCCCTTCCTGATCGCCTCGCCGGTGATGTTCCTCCTGGGCGCGAGTTTCGCGCAGTTCGTGGTGACGCCGCTCGCGATGCGGTTCTTCCTGGGCTTCGTCGATGTCAGTTCGATCTTCGCGAACCTGATGAACGGGTCGGGGCTGCCGGACAGCGCGAGCGTGGTGGTGCCGGAGACCAGCGAGGGGATCCGGATCACCTTCTTCGGCAAGGTGAACGAGTCGCTCGACATCACGCTGAAGTTCATCATCGCCTTCGGGCTGTGCTTCCAGCTTCCGGTGCTGCTCACGCTGATGGGCAAGGCGGGGCTGGTCTCGGCGCGCGGTCTGGGCGAGATGCGCAAATACGCGGTGGTGGGGATCCTGGTTCTGGCCGCCGTGGTGACGCCGCCCGACGTGATGACGCAGATGATCCTCTTCACGGTGGTCTACGGGCTCTACGAGATCTCGATCCAGATGGTGAAGCGGGTCGAGAAGAAGCGGGTGGACGAGCTGCGGCGCGAGGGCGTGCTGGGCGAGGACGAGGACCTTTACGGCGATACCGACGAGGCGGAGGAGCCCGAGGCATGAGCGATCCGCTGGTCCGGATCGCCGAGGCGCTGGAGCGGATGTCGCCGCCGCCGATGGCCGCGCCGGAATTCGGGGCGGCCGACGCCTTTGTCTGGCACACGCGGCCGGATGCGATCCGGCCGGTGGGCAAGGTGAACCGGGTGGCCTTGCCGCTGCTGGTCGGCATCGACCGGTCGCGGGACACGCTTCTGGCCAACACGCGGCAATTCGCGAAGGGGCTGCCGGCCAACAACGCGCTTCTCTGGGGCGCGCGGGGGATGGGGAAATCCTCGCTCGTCAAGGCGGTCCATGCCGAGGTGGTGGCGGAAGGCCATGCGCTGAAGATCATCGAGGTGCAGCGCGAGGACCTGCCGTCGATCGGGCGGCTGCTGTCCTATCTCCGGGGCGCGCGCGAGCGGTTCCTGCTCTTTTGCGACGACCTGTCGTTCAGCCATGACGACGAGCATTACAAGTCGCTGAAGGCGGTGCTTGATGGCGGCGTCGAGGGGCGGCCGGAAAACGTGGTGCTCTACGCCACCTCGAACCGGCGGCACCTGATGCCGCGGGACATGATCGAGAACGAGCGCTCCACCGCGATCTCGCCGTCGGAGGCGACCGAGGAGAAGGTTTCGCTTTCGGACAGGTTCGGACTCTGGCTCGGGTTCCACCCGTGCAGCCAGGACGAATATCTCGCGATGATCCGCGGCTATTGCGATGCGTTCGGCATCGTCATCGACGGTGCGACGCTCCGGGCCGAGGCGATCGAGTGGCAGGCGACGCGGGGCGCGCGGTCAGGTCGGGTCGCCTGGCAGTTCGTTACGGATCTGGCGGGCCGGACCGGCATCGCGCTGCCCTGAGGCGGGGACGCCGCCGGCGATCTCGGCGAGCCAGTCGAGGTCGAGCATGGCGGGCGGCTTCATGAACTCGATCATGCGGATCCGTTTGCGCCCCGGGCTGGCCTCGAGGAAATAGCGCAGGTTCGAGCGGTCCAGAACGACCTCCGCAATATTGAGACAGGTCATCTCGGCCCAGATCGTGCGATAGGGTCCGGTGTTGAGGGGCTGCGCCACGGTTCTCAGCCTGATCGTTGCGACCCCGGCCCGGGTGAGCATGCGGCGAAACGCGTCCAGCATTTCGAGCAACCGGAGTTCGTCGGGGCAAACGATCTTCGCGCTACCCGCGTAGATCCCGAGCGGCAGCTCGAAGTGGCGGACAAGGGGGCGGTGCACGCCGCACAACAGAAGTGCCGGAAGCCGGCAATGTTCGGTCTCTAAAGGGTCCATCCTTGCAGGAACCTCTGCTTCGAGGGTGCACGGGCCATTGGCCGGTGCGGTGGCGGAGCTGACCTCAGGGATCGCCGGGAACCGTGCGGTCGCCGAGGCAGGAGGCTCTACCTACGGTTGTATGAGTTTAGGAAGAACCCGCCAGTCGTGCAAGCGGATACCGCACTCTCGCCGTGCATCGGCTATT
Source organism: Paracoccaceae bacterium (assembly GCA_050299695.1). Lineage (GTDB taxonomy): Bacteria > Pseudomonadota > Alphaproteobacteria > Rhodobacterales > Rhodobacteraceae > Ovoidimarina. The sequence goes on along the minus strand of JBNKWI010000055.1, from coordinate 16,153 downwards.
GTGTGCCGAAGGTGAGGAGAGACTCTCTGGTGGGACCGGCTCGGGCCGGGAGCGCGGCTGGGCTGACGCCCAGCCGCTACGCCGCGCTGAAATATCCGAATTCGGCGTTCTCGACCGCGGCGGGCCGCGAGACGTATTCCAGCATGCAGACCCGGGTCTGGCCGTAGACGCGGCGGAAGAAGTAGCGGACCTGGCAGGAATCGACCCGCGTACCCTGGGCGTCGAAATAGGTCTTTTCCACCCAGATCGTCCCGGTGGTGCCGCGCATCATCGGCAGGGCGATGACGTTGACCGAGACGTCCGCGATGCCGGCATCGGTCAGGAGCTGGTGGTAGCGGCGCATCGTCTCGATGAACCGGGCCTGGCTCGGGCAGATCACCACGCGCTCGCCGGCATAGATGGCGATGGGCATGTCGAAATACGCGCAGACGGCGTCGAAATCTCCGGCGATGAACTTCTTCGCGATGGAGGTGAAGGTTTCTTCGAGGGTTGGCATTGGCAAATTCCGGCTCTGGCGCCGCGCCAGTGCTGGCGGGCGGGGGTGTGACCTGGTGCGATTGTGGAACCGGGGATGTGTGTGCCCCGATATGCACCCTCGATACCGGATCGCGCGCTCCGGAGACTGTGAAACGCCTCACAGAGCGCGCGGGTTCGAGGGACGACGCTACGTCACTTTGGCCGGAAGGGGCCCGACGGCCTGTTTCAGCCGTTCGAGCCGGGGACCACGAGGGTCGGTGCGGTGGAGGGCTCCGGCGCCGCGGGGGCCGGGGCTGCGGGGGCCGGTGCCGGAACGGCCGGGGCCGTCGAAGCCGGGCTGCCGCAATGGCCGACGAGGTCCTCGTAGCGCTGGACGATCCAGTCGGGCGCCTCGGTCGGGATCTGCGCGGCGAGCGCCTTCTGCACCTCGCCGAAGATCGCCACGGTGCGGCTATTGTCCACCGCGGGGATCGGGTCGTTCACCACCACGGAATCGTAGACGATGAGGCCCACCACCACGAGGAGCGCGCCCCGGAGCACGCCGAACAGGAAGCCGAGCGCCTGGTCGACACCCGAGATCGAGGAGCGTTGCACGCTGCCCGAGAAGAGCGGGATCAGGATCGCCAGCACGATCAGGGCCAGGACGAAGACGCCCACGAAGGCGGTGATCACCGACAGTTCGCAACTGCCGGCGAGGATCTCGTTGATGACCGGGATCTCCTGCACCAGGGGCTCGGCCATGGGCGTGAGATAGTAGGCCGCCACCGCGGCGGCGACCCAGCCGACGATGGCCAGGATCTCGCGGACCAGGCCGCGGGAGTAGGCCAGGATCGCCGAGACCAGGATGACAACGGCGACGACGGCGTCGACGATGGTGAAACCTTCCATATGCTCGCTCCGTGTCGCGGGGCTAACCCGCGCCGAAAATGCCCCCGACCAGGTCGGGCAGGTTGGGCATCTCGCGCACCCTCAGCCCGAGGCCCGGCCCCGTCTTGCTTCCGTCCGGTACCAGCGCGGCATTGAAGCCGAGTTTACGCGCCTCCTTGAGCCGCGTTTCGGTCTGGGTCACCGGTCGCAGGGCCCCTGATAGGCTGATTTCGCCGAAAACAACAGTGTCGTGCGGGAACGCGGTGTCCTCGCGCGCGGAAAGTAGCGCGGTGGCCACAGCGAGGTCGGCGCCGGGTTCGGCGATGCGGAGCCCGCCGGCGACGTTGAGGTAGACGTCGAGCCCGGCGAAGGGGATGCCGCAGCGGGCCTCCAGCACCGCGAGGATCATCGCGAGGCGGCCGCCGTCCCAGCCCACCACCGAGCGGCGGGGCTGGGCCTGGGGCGTGGGGGCGACGAGGGCCTGGATCTCGCAGAGGAGCGGGCGCGTGCCCTCGATCCCGGCGAAGACGACGGAACCGGGGGCGGGGGTGTCGCGGTCTCCGAGGAAGAGGGCCGAGGGGTTCAGCACCTCGGCGAGGCCCTGCCCGGTCATCTCGAAGACGCCGATCTCGTCGGCTGGGCCGAAGCGGTTTTTCACCGCACGGAGGATGCGGAACTGGTGGCCGCGCTCGCCCTCGAAATAGAGCACGGTGTCGACCATGTGTTCGACCACGCGGGGGCCGGCGATCTGGCCTTCCTTGGTGACGTGGCCGACAAGGATGACGGCGGTGCCGCGGCGCTTGGCGTAGGAGACGAGCTCATGTGCGGCGGCGCGGACCTGGGAGACCGAGCCGGGGGCGCTATCGACCGTGTCGAGCCACATGGTCTGGACCGAGTCGATCACCGCGATGTCGGGTTTCTCGGCGTCGAGCGTGGTGAGGATGTCGCGCAGGTTGGTTTCTGCGCCGAGGCGGACGGGGGCGTCGGCGAGGCCAAGACGCTGGGCGCGCATGCGGACCTGCTGGGTCGCCTCCTCGCCGGAGATGTAGACCGATTTGAGCCCGGCGGCGGCGAAGCGGGCGGCGGCCTGCAGGAGGAGCGTCGACTTGCCGATGCCGGGATCGCCGCCGACCAAGAGCGCCGAGCCGCGTACGATGCCGCCGCCGGTCACGCGGTCGAGTTCGGAAATGCCCGACAGGATGCGCGGCGCGTCCTCGATCTCGCCGGACAGCGTGGTCAGCGCGACGGGCGCCGCGGCTGGCGCCGAGGCCCTTGGATTTCGGGCCGGCGGAGAGCGGCGTATCTTCCTGGATCGAGTTCCAGGCGCCGCAGGCGTCGCAGCGGCCGGACCATTTCGCATGGGTCGCGCCGCATTCGGTGCAGGTGAAGGAGGGGGATTTGCCCATGCGCCGTCTCTATCCCGCGGGCACGCGGGCCGGCAAGCGGTCAGGCGGCCTCGCGGGGCAGGGTGACGCGGATGCGGCGGCTGGCGCGGAGCGGCGGCACCGGCAGGGGCTCGCGCGCGGGCAGGGCCGGGGCGGGCCGCTCGGCGCGGGTCTGGTGCGCGGTGAGGCGGATCACCGTCCAGAGCGGCAGCGTCGCCCAGGCGCCGGCCTCCGCGAGGAGGTAGAGGAGGAGCGGCGTGCGCGGCGTGGCGAGGAGGAAACCGAGCGACACCAGGGCGACGAGCGCGGCATAGCCGTAGAGCCAGCGGTTGAAGCCGAAGGAGGCGCGGGCGCGGCGGATCGCGGCCTGGGCGACCCAGACGGGCAGGATGTATCCGGTGATGTCGAGGATCATCAGGGCGTAGAAGGGAATTACGGGCAAGGCGGGTCTCCGTCGGCTCCTCTCACCCCGTTCGGGAGCCTGCGGCGGGCGTGGTTAAGAAAGCGCTAACTCGGTTTGGAATGTGCGGAGCCGCTCGCCCGGCGGCCCGTGCCGAGCCGTGTCCCGGGCGGGGGAATGCACGGTCGTTTCAGAAGAGAGCACGTTCCAACGAAAATGGCGGGGCATTGCCCCGCCATCGTCGGAAACTGCGATGCGCGCCGTGGCTCAGGCGCGGGTCTTGCGGCGGCGCGACAGGGCGCCGAGGCCGGCGAGGCCGCCCATCAGCATCAGGCCGGCGGCCGGAAGCGGGGCCGGAACGACCTCGTTATAGGCCAGCGAGACGTTGAGCTGGTCGCCGTCGTGGAAATCGCCCACGCCCCAGCCGAAATCGACCAGGAGGCTGAGCACCCCGTCGGAGATCAGCGAGTCGAACGTCGCGCCGTCGAGCGCGATGTCGAGCGAGAACATGCAGTCGGCCGGGCCGTTCATCGTGAAGCCTGGGATCGAGGTGCCGATCCCGCCGCCGCAGCTGTATTTCCCGAGATGGGTCCCCTCGGCGGACACGGCCATGTACTCGCTGTGCCTGCCGTCGCCCACGCCGTCGAGGTCGAAGCCGTCGTCGTCCGCGCTGCCGGTGGTCGCCGGGCCGGAGGCGATGGTGATCACCGCGCCGGTGCCGTCGCTGGGCAGGAGGCCGGAGAAGTTGAAGGCGAAATTCTGGCCGTTCGTCGTCATCACGTCGCTTTGCGACAGGACCAGCGCAGACGCCGGAACGGACATGAGTGCCGAGGCAGACGCCGCAGCGAGAATCGTCAAGATACGCATGAAGCCAAACCTAATTTACCGCTTGGGCGTAAATTCGCCTATTGGTTGCCGGAAGTCAACGTGGTGCGGGGGGATCCGTGGCGGGAATGTGGCGGAAACCATTGGTTTCCAGTGCGTGAACAATACGCGGCGGCCGGCGGAAATCCGCCTACATCGTGCGCTGCCGCTCCGAGAAATGGCTGACCCCGATCGAGCACAACACGCAAAAGGTGAACAAATACAGGCCCCAACCCGTCTCGATCCGGGTCAGCGCCACGCCTTTCGCGACCACGATGTAGAGCGCGATGAGGAAGATATCGGCCATCGCGAGCTTGCCGAGGATCTCGAGCGCGGGGAGCGCCTTGCGACGCAGCATTCCAAAATGGATCAAGGAAAGACCAATCGTCTTAAGAATCGGGCAGAAGACGGCCAGGAAGGTGACGGCGAGGGCGAGGAACACGTCGGTTTCCCAGAGCGATTGCAGCCCGGAGACGACCGAGATCGCCTTGGTGCCGAACAAGGGCAGGTCGAGCCCGGCGCGCAGAAGCGGTGCGAACCAGGAGACGGGAAAGAGGACGAAGAGCGCGAGATTGGCGACGACCGCCCAGCGGGGCACGGCGGGGCCGGCCATTCAGCGCACCGCCTCGATCGGTCCCTCGGCGCGACCGTGGATGAACTGGTCGACATAGGGGTCGCCCGAGGCGTCCATCTCGGAGACCGGGCCGGTCCAGCGGATCTTGCCGGCGTGGAGCATCGCCACATGGTCGGCGATGGCGCGGACCGAGGACATGTCGTGCGTTATGGTCACCGCGGTGGCGCCCATCTCGGTGACGATCTCGCGGATGAGGTCGTTGATGACGCCGGACATGATCGGGTCGAGCCCGGTGGTGGGCTCGTCGAAGAAGATGATCTCGGGCTCGGCGGCGATGGCGCGGGCGAGGCCGACGCGCTTCTGCATGCCGCCCGAGAGCTCGGCGGGGAAGAGATCGGCAACGTCCGGGGTGAGGCCGACGCGGCGGAGTTTCTCGATGGCGATCTCTCGCGCCTCGGCTTTCGGCTTCTTCAGCGAGCCGCGCAGGAGCCGGAAGGCGACGTTCTGCCAGACGGTGAGCGAATCGAACAGCGCGCCGCCCTGGAACAGCATGCCGAAACGGGCGAGGAAGGCGTCGCGGTCCTCCTGGGTGACGTCCTTCCCGTCGACGAGGATCTGCCCGCTGTCGGGGCGGATGATGCCGAGGATGCACTTGATCGTCACCGACTTGCCGGTGCCCGAGCCGCCGATGATTACCATGCTCTCGCCGGTCCCGACCGTGAGGTCCACGCCGCGGAGCACATGCTTGGGCCCGAAGGCCTTGGAGACGTTCTTCATCTCGATCATGCGGCGAAGAACACCTCCGTCAGCACGTAGTTGGCGGCGAGGATCAGGATCGAGGCCGAGACCACCGCCTGGGTGGTGGCGCGGCCCACGCCCTGGGCGCCGCGGCCGGAATTCATGCCGTGAAAGCAGCCCATGGTGGCGACGATGAAGCCGAAGACCGCGGCCTTGATGAGCCCCGAGACCACGTCCCAGGTTTCGAGGAAGTGCACCGTGTTGGTCATGTAATTGGCGGCGTTGAAGTCGAGCCGCCAGATGCCGACGAGATAGCCGCCCATGATGCCGATGGCGTCGCCGATGCCGACGAGGACCGGGACGGTGAGCGTCGCGGCGAGCACGCGGGGCACGGTGAGGTATTTCATCGGGTTGGTGGAAAGCGTGGTGAGCGCGTCGATCTGCTCGGTGACCTTCATCGTGCCGATCTCGGCGGCGATTGAGGCGGCGACGCGGCCGGCGACCATCAGGCCGGCGAGCACGGGCCCGAGTTCGCGGGCGATGCCGATGGCGACGATGGAGGGCACGACGGTTTCGGCGTTGAACCGGGCGCCGCCGGCGTAGATCTGCAGCGCGAGCGCGCCGCCGGTGAAGAGCGTGGTCAGGCCGACCACCGGGAGCGAGAGCCAGCCGATGGCGAGGAGCTGGTGCGCGAATTCCTTCGGGTAGAAGGGCGGGCGCAGGAGGTGGCTCACGGTGTCGCCCGCGTAGAGCGCGATCCGCCCGATCATCGCGAAGATGTCGAGCGTGCCCCGGCCGAGTGCGGCGAGCGGGTTCACGCGGCGGCCCTGGTGCGGCGGGCGTAGCGGGGGCCGAGCGAGGTCAGGATCTCGTAGCCGATGGTGCCGGCGGCGCGGGCGAGCGCGTCGACGCCCTGCGCGGGGCCGAGGATGTCGAGGAAGTCCGGTGTGTCGGGCAGCGCGGAGACATCGACGGTGAGGAGGTCCATCGAGACCCGGCCGGCGAGCGGGCAGGGGGTGTTCCCGTGCCAGAGCGTGGCCTTGCCGCCCATGGCACGGATCAGCCCGTCGGCATAGCCGGCGGCGACGGTGGCGATCCGCGCGGGGGTTTTCGCAAGCCAGGTGTTGCCGTAGCCCACGGTTTCGCCCGCCGCGACCTCGCGGGTCTGGATCACCGGGAGCGAGAGCCGCACCACGGGCCGCGCCTCGGCGAAGGGCTCGCCGCCATAGAGGCCGATGCCGGGGCGGGTCAGGTCGAAATGGTAGTCCGGGCCAAGGAGGATGCCGCCGGTGGCGCCGAGCGAGCGCGGCACCTCGATGCCGTCGGTCATCTCGCGGAAGGCGAGGAGCTGGCGGAGGTTCATGGCGTGGCCCGGTTCGTCGGCGCAGGCGAGGTGGCTCATCACCAGCTCGGGCCCCTGCGACAGCGCGATCTCGCGCACCGCGGCCCATTCGGCGGGCTCCATGCCGAGCCGGTTCATGCCGCTGTCGAGCTGGATCCCGAAGGGATGGCCGGGCAGCGCCTCCAACTGCCGGGTGAGCTGTTCGACCGAGTTCAGGAGCGGGATCAGCGCGAGGTCGCGGAGCGCCTCGGCGTCGCCGGCCATGTGGCCCGAGAAGACGAAGATCCGGGGGCCGGGCCCGAGCGCGTCGCGGAGTGCCACGCCCTCCTCTGTCGCGGCCACGAAGAAGCTGCGCGCCCCGGCCTTGGCCAGCGCCCGCGCCACGCGGCCCGAGCCGAGCCCGTAGCCGTCCGCCTTGACCACGGCGGCGGTCTCGACGCGCGCGTCGGACCGTGCGTCGAGCGCCCGCCAGTTGGCGACGAGCGCGTCGAGGTCGATCGAGAGGATCCCGGTGCCCATGCCTCCTAATGACAGGCCGGCCCGCGAGGTCAAGAGCGGGGCCGCGCGGCCGCGGCCACACCGGGGCTCCGCCCGTTCGGCGTTTGAAGGCTCCCCCGGAGCCTTCATCGGCTGCGCCGAACCACGCCTCACCCCCTCGCCCGAGGCGACGCCGGAGGCGGCGCAAACCCGTCGCGCGCGCCGCAGGCGCCCCCCGGCCGGGGAAACCCGTCAGGGCACGGTGAACCGCCCGCGATTCTCGCGCCAGATCCGCTCGCCGATCAGGCAGTCGTATCCGTCCTCGCTCATGCCGTAATACTGCGCGGGCACCAGCCGCTCGGGCGGCGGCGCCAGCCCGGCGATCTCCAGGACGAGCTTGCGCTTCACCGCCTCGGCGAAACTCGGCCAGTCCGTGACCGGGATCGTAAAGGCGCCGGGGCCGCCGATCACGCAATAGCGGTAATACTCGTCGAGATCCTCGAGATGCCAGTTCGAGCCGATCCCGTCGCGGGTCATGAGCGGCAGACCGTTGATGGTGATCCCCGCCGCCACCACCGCGTCGCGGGCCAGGGTGACCGGGCCGCCCTGGTTGTTCGGCCCGTCGCCCGAGATGTCGATCACTCGCCGGAGCCCGGCGAAGGCGTTCTTCTCGATGCTGGCTCGCGCCGAGGTCAGCGCGCCCGAGATCGAGGTGCGCCACATCGCCGGGCGGCCGTTCTCCTCGATCCGCGCGGCGAAGGTCTCGGCCTCGGCGGGGCCGGAGATCGCGGTCCAGGGGATCACCACGCGCTGGGCGTAATCGCCCGACCATTCCACGTAGGTCAGCGCCACCGTGCCGATCAGGCCCTCGCCGATCGCGCGGGTGAAGGCCTCCGACCGCAGGGCGGCGGCGTAGCCGCGGCGCTGGATCTCCAATTCCGCCGGCGCCATCGACCGGGACACGTCCACCGCGAGGTAGAGTTCCACATCCACTTCCTGCGCTTCCGCGGCCGGCGCCGGCCCGGCGACAAGCGCGGCGAGAACAAGGCCAAGGGGCACGCGCATGGGTTGAGACTGGCCCGGCTTCGCGGCGCTGTCCACTCACATCGCGCGGAGCAGGCCGGGCCGCCGTTCGCGCACACTTTCCGGGCGTCGCCCGGCGGCGGCACATCCCGTCAGCCGCCGTCCTCCGGGCATCTGGCCGAACTGCGGCGCCCGGAGACGGGATTTCCGGCCTATCGGGGCCGTCCGTCGGATCGCGGGCGATTGCCCGGCGCGGAGCTCGGAGAGCAAGAAGCGTGAGTCCCCGAGGTTTCCGTGCCCGGTCAGGCCACCCGTTCGCGCATGCCGCCCGATTTCCTCGGCGCAGGCTCCTCCGACCCCAACGCGAACCCCGCGACCAGGTCCGCCAGCGCGTCGGCGTCGCCGTTCAGGGTGACGCTCAGCGCCGAGGCTTCCTCGACCATGGCCGCGTTCTGCTGGGTCGCGCTGTCCATGGAGTTCACGGCCGCGTTGATCTCCTGGAGCGCGTTCGCCTGTTCCGAGGTCGCGCGGCGAATGTCCTGAACGCGATCGCTTGCCGAAACCACGCGCTCGGAGATTTCCTCCAGGACCTTCCCGGCGCCGCCGACGAACTGGACGCCCTGCTGAACCTGATCGCGGCTGGTGGAAATCAGGGCATTGATTTCCCGTGCCGCCTCGGCGGCGCGCTGCGCCAGCGCGCGGACCTCGGAGGCGACCACGGCGAAGCCGCGCCCGGCATCGCCGGCCCGCGCCGCCTCGACGCCCGCGTTCAGCGCCAGGAGGTTGGTCTGGAACGAGATGTCGTCGATCACCTTGATGATCGAGGAAATCTTCTCGGAGGATTCCGCGATCTGGTCCATGGCCTGGATCGCCTGCGAGACGGTTTCGCTGCCGGATTCCGCCCCTTCGCGGGCGGCGCGCACGGCGGCGTCGGCCTCCTGCGCCCCGGTCGCGGTGGTCTTGACGGTCGCGGTCACCTCGTCGAGCGCGGCGGCCGTCTCCTCCAGCGTGGCAGCCTGCGCCTCGGTGCGTTTCGCGAGGTTCGTGGCGGAGGATTGCAGTTCTCCCGCACTGCCTTTCAGCCGGCCGACATTGTCGGAGACATTGCCGAGCACGTCGGAGAGACGATCCACGGCGTTGTTGAAGTCCATCCTGAGGCTTTCGTATTCCTCAGCAAAGCTCGTCTCGATGCCGTGCGACAGATCGCCGGAGGACATGCGGTTGAGCCCCTGGGCCAGCGACTGCACGACGATCTCGCGCGCCGCGTCGGCCTCGGCCTTGGCCGCTTCCTGCCGGGCGTGGTTCTCGACCCCATGGGTGATGTCCTCGGCGAAGAGCACCACCTTGAACGCCTTCCCGTTGCCGTCGAGAACCGGATTGAATGCCGCGCGGATCCAGACCGACCGTCCCCCCGCGCCGGCGTAGCGAAGCCGCGCGATCTCGCTTTTCCCTGCCGCCAGCGACGTCCAGATCTTCGACTGGTCGGCGCGGCGCGGTTCGTCGGGATGCAGGATGTCGCCCTGGGTCTTGCCCACGAGATCCGCCGCCGGCACTCCGAGCGCCTTCGCGAAATTCTCGTTCGCACGCACGATCTTCCCGTCGATCGTGTACTCGACCACCCCCTGGTCGCGCTCGATCGCCGCGATCATCCCCGACTGCAGACGCGCGCTGGTGACGTCGCGCCATTCCAGCACGTTGCCCGCGTAGGAGCCGTCCTCGGCCTCGATATAGGAGGCGTTCAGTTCAAACTTCATGTCGCCGATGGTGATGTCGGTGTGCCAGGGAAGCCTGGACGGGTCGGCGAGGATCCTGCGCTGATGCGAGGGATCGGCATGGAACCGGTCGATGCTGGTGCCGACTAGCGTGGCCGGATCGAAGCCGTCGAAGATCGCGCGGAGATCCGGGGCCTTCTCGTTCATCATCTCACGCGAGGCGTCGTTCATCGTGACGATCTGCATGTCGGAATTGACGATCATCATCGCGGAGGCGCTGCCCTCGTAGGCGAAGCTCTTGGCGAAGGCGGCCCGGAGCCGCACATTGGCGTCCTTCAGGTCGTTCCGCATGCTGTCGAGCGACCGGGAGAGGTCGCCGATCTCGGATTTCTCCGACAGGCCGGCGATCTCGACCTCGAAATCCTTGCCGGCGATAGCGTCCATCGCCCTTGAAAGGCGGCCGACCTTGCGGCCGAAGGACCGGGAAGTGAGAAAGCCGCCGATCAGGCTGGCGAGGAGCGCGAGGAGCGTCGCACCGCCATAGGCCATCGCGTTCTGTCTGGCGTTCGCCGCCTTGCTCTCGGCCATCGCCAGGGTCGCGGCGTTGAACGCCTGCTCGTCGGCGCGCAGTTTCTCTATCCATTTCGTGGAGGCCGCGAACCAGTTGGGCCCGCTCTCGCCCTGAAGGTCCTGCCCGTCCGATCCGAGAACGATCCCGCGAAGCCGGACCACCTCGTCGTATTCCGGGCCCGCCTGATAGTTCATGCCTTCGCCCATCACTTCGGCAAACAGCTCGGACTGGTCGAGTTCGGTCTCCTGCAGGCTCCCGAAATGCGCGAACCGTTGCAGCACGGAGGGTGCGAAGCTCCCGGCGCTGAATCCGGTCGCGCCCATCGCGCGCTCGAGCCCCGCGGCTTCCTTCGCTTCCGACAAGGCGACAAGACCCGCACCGGCCCGGGCGAGTTCGAGTTCCCCGAAGCGCGAATACATATGCGCGTTCAGTTCGAGCGCGTGCTGGATCGTGCCGGTATAGAAGGCGGCCATCTCGGGCCCGTCGAGGTCGAGGCGCGAGATCCGGTCGCGCATCGCCGAAAGATCCTGCAAACCGGCATCGAGTTCCCGAGTCGTGCCCAGATCACTTGCAGCGAGCGCGTCGCGTTCGGCCGCGTATTTCGCGATCGCCTCGTCGACCGTCTTGCGCTGCGCCGGAAGGTCGTTCGCGAAATTCTTCCCCGACGACGCGATGTAGCCGGCGGACATGCCGCGTTCGATCTGCAGGTTGTGGATCAACGACGTGAGCGGGACGGTCAGTTCCACCGAACTCCGCGCGAGTTCGACTTCGTGCAGGTTTCGCAGCGATTGTTTCAGACCCATGCCGGAAACGGCGAAGATGCCGAGCACGGGGACGAGGACGATAGCGGCAATCTGGGTGCGCAGCTTCATGGAGGACCTCCTGAGGACTGCGACCTTCTAGTCAACTTGCCTTAAAGGAAGGTTTTCGTGCGGCGAACCCGCCGCCCGCCCGCGTAGGGAGCGCGATGGCGCGGGCGCCCCCGCCATGCGGCGTTCCGGGAGCAGGCGCTACTCGAAGCCGCCGCCGTCCTGCTGCCAGGGTTTCACGAGATTGCCGAAGCGGGTGAAGCGGCCCTCGAAGGAGAGGTCCACGGACCCGATGGGTCCGTGGCGCTGCTTGCCGATGATGACCTCGGCACGGCCGTGGAGCTTTTCCATCTCCGCGGCCCAGTCGGCCATCTTCTCAAGCTCGTGGTCACCCGGTTTCTCGCGTTCCTTGTAGTACTCTTCGCGGAACACGAACATGACCACGTCGGCATCCTGCTCGATGGAGCCTGATTCCCTGAGATCCGAGAGTTGCGGGCGCTTGTCCTCGCGGTTTTCGACCTGGCGCGAGAGCTGGGAGAGCGCGACGACGGGGATGTCGAGCTCCTTGGCGATGGCCTTGAGGCCCTGGGTGATCTCGGAGACCTCGTTCACCCGGCTGTCCTTCGCGGTCGCGGGGCGGACGAGCTGGAGGTAGTCGACGAAGAGCGCGTCGAGCCCGTGCTCGCGCTTGAGCCGGCGGGCGCGGGCGGCGAGCTGGCTGATCGGCAGCGCGGCGGTGTCGTCGATGAACAAGGGGCAGGCCTCGAGCGCCTTCGCGGCCTCGACGAAGCGGCGGAACTCGGCCTCGGTCATGTCGCCGCGGCGGATCTGTTCGGAGGGGACCTCGGAGGCCTCGGAGAGGATCCGCGCGGCAAGCTGCTCGGCCGACATCTCGAGCGAGAAGAACCCGACCACGCCGCCATCGACCGCGCCCACCGAGCCGTCGGGGAGCGTGCCGCGCCGATAGGCCTTGGCGATGTTGAAGGCGACGTTGGTGGCGAGCGAGGTCTTCCCCATGGAGGGGCGGCCGGCGAGGATCAGGAGGTCGGAGCGGTGCAGCCCGCCGAGCTTCTTGTCGAGATCCATGAGCCCGGTGGAGACCCCAGCGAGCCCGCCCTCGCGCTGATAGGCGGCGTTGGCGTTCTGCACCGCCTCGGTGACGGCGCGGAGGAAGGACTGGAAGCCCTGGCTGGCCTGGCCCTGCTCGCCGAGCTTGTAGAGCGCCTGTTCGGCCTCGACGATCTGCTCCCGGGGTTCGCTCTCCACATCGACCTTCGCCGCCTTGGCGGTGATGTCGCGGCCGAGCGCCATCAACTCGCGGCGGGTGGCGAGATCGTAGATGATCTGGGCGTAGTCGCGCGCCGCGAAGGAGGAGATCGCCGCGCCGGCGAGGCGGGCGAGATAGGCGGGGCCTCCGAGTTCCTTCAGCCCTTCGTCATCCTCCATGAAGGCCTTCAGGGTGACCGGCGAGGCGGTCATGTTCTTGGCGATGCGCGCGGCGGCGATCTCCCAGATCCGCGAATGCACCGGCTCGTAGAAATGCTGCGGCCCGATCAGCGCTGCGACCCGGTCGTAGACATCCGGGTTGGTGAGGATCGCGCCGAGGAGCTGTTGCTCGGCCTCGATGTTGTGAGGCAGCGTGTCCGAGTCGTTCTGTGACTGTGCTTCAAGCCGCGCGACCTGGTTCACGCATCCCTCCCTGATTTATTCTGCTCGTTGCGCTGTCCTATGGCGCGCGGGCGCGTGCCGATCAATCTGGATATCCTGTGGACAGATTGTGGGCAACTTTCTCGCTACCGCACCTGGTATCTGGCGCGAGCCAGGCTACCAGATCCTGCGGTTTTTATGTAACCGTTTTTTAAAAATAATATTTTTGGCGTTTCAGGCGCGGGCCGCCTGCCAGCCGCGCGGATCCTTGAGGAAGAGCTCGGTTTCCGCGAGCGTGCCGGGGTCGAAAAAGCCTTTGTCGCGGGCCACTTCCAGCACGTCCCACCAGGTGCAGAGGTGATGCAGTTGCACCCCGTGATCGCCCAGGACCTGTGTCGTTTCGGGGAAAATTCCGTAATAGAAGATCACCGCGGTATGGCCGCACTGGGCGCCGGTTTTGCGAATCGCATCGACGAAGGAAATCTTCGAGCCGCCGTCTGTGGTGAGGTCCTCGACGAGGAGCACGCGGTCCGTCTCGCCCATCACGCCCTCGATCCGCGCGTTGCGGCCGTAGCCCTTGGGCTTCTTCCGCACATAGGTCATCGGCAGGGCGAGCCGCTCGGCGATCAGCGCGGCGAAGGGGATGCCCGCGGTCTCGCCGCCGGCGATGTTGGTGAAGGCTTCGAAGCCGGCGTCGCGCATCACGGTGACGGCGAGGAAATCCATCAGGGCAGCGCGGATCCGGGGGAAGCTGATCAGCTTGCGGCAGTCGATATAGGTGGGCGACGGCAGGCCCGAGGCGAGGGTAAAGGGCTCTTCGGGGCGGAAATGCACCGCGCCGATCTCGAGCAGCATCGCCGCGGAGAGTCGGGCGATCTCGTCCTTCGGGGGGAAGCCGGTGGGGATCATCTCGGGCAACTCCTTCTCATGGGCGAACCCGCCAGGCGGGAGCGAAACCGGGGTCGAAGACGGTGACGGGGCCGTCCCCGGTCTGGATCGCGGGCGGGTATTCGGCGGGGATCTTTTCCAGCGTGAGCGTCTCCTGCGCCACGGGCAGGCCGTAGAAGGCGGGGCCGTGTTGGGAGACGAAGCCCGCGAGCCTCTCCAGCGCGCCGTCCTCGTCGAAGACATGGGCGAGCACCGCGAGCGCGTTCGTCGCGGTGAAGCAGCCGGCGCAGCCGCAGGGCTGGAGCTTCGCGGGGTCGGTGTGCGGCGCGGAATCGGTGCCGAGGAAGAAGGAGAGATCGCCCGAGGTGGCGGCCTTGCGCAGCGCTTGGCGGTGTTCCTCGCGCTTCACCACCGGCAGGCAGTAGTAGTGCGGCCGGATGCCGCCCGCGAGCAGGTGGTTGCGGTTCAACACCAGGTGGTGGACCGTGATCGTGCCGCCGATGGTGGCGCCGCCCGCGGCCACGTAATCCACGCCGTCCTTGGTGGTGATGTGCTCCATCACCACCTTCAGTCCCGGGACCCGCCGGCGGATCGGGTCGAGCACGCGGTCGATGAACGCCGCCTCGCGGTCGAAGATGTCGACCGAGGGGTCGGTCACCTCGCCATGGACGCAGAGCGGCAGGCCGATCTGGGCCATGGTTTCGAGGGCTCCGGTGACCTTGTCGAAATCGCGCACGCCCGATTGCGAGTTGGTGGTGGCGCCCGCGGGGTAGAGCTTGACCGCGTGGACGAGGCCGCTGCGCGCCGCCATCTCGACATCGCGGGGGTCGGTGTCTTCGGTCAGGTAGAGCGTCATCAGCGGCCGGAAGCCGGAGCCGTCGGGCAGGGCCGCAATGATGCGTTCGCGATAGGCGGCGGCCTCGGCGCCGGTCACAACCGGCGGCACCAGGTTCGGCATGACGATGGCTCGGCCGAAATGCCGCGCGCTTTCCGGAAGGACCGCCCGGAGCATCGCGCCGTCGCGCAGATGCAGGTGCCAGTCGTCGGGGCGCGGGATCGTGAGGGTCTCGGTCATCGGGTCTGCCCTAGCCCAATCGGCCCCCCCGTTCCAGCGCGATTTCCCCGGTCGCGGGCGGCCCGCGCGCTGGCTGGGCGCGATCCGTCGGCCGGGCGCCCGGTGCCCTCCGGGCCGCGAGACGGGGCCGCTTCCGGCCGGTGCCGCCCACCGGATCGCCGGGCGCGCTTCCCCGGTCTCGAGAGCAACGACGCGTCGGACGTCTGCCGCTTTTTTCGGCGTTTGCCCGAAAAATTCCTGGAGGACCCGTGGCGACCGATTGCATGCCGGTCCGGGCGCGGTAGGTTGACGCCATGTTGGACGCCGCGACCCCCACCTTGCAGCGCACCAGGGGCCTGGCCTCGGTGAGGCTTTCCTGTGCGGGCGGTGTCACGCGCATTGCCGGGCTGCGGCAGGAAGGCTCGGCCAAGGCGTTCCTGCCGCGCACCGATGCGGTGGATCCGGAGGTGGTGTTCCTGAACACGGCGGGCGGGCTCACGGGGGGCGACCGGATGGCGTTTCGCCTTTCGCTCGACCCCGGCGCGCGGGCGACGGCGACCACGCAGACGGCGGAGCGGGTCTACCGCGCCGCGTCGGGCGTGGCGGAGATGCGGGTGGCGCTGGAGGCGGGTGCGGGCGCCGCGCTCGACTGGCTGCCGCAGGAGACAATTCTGTTTCAGGGCGCGGCGCTCGTGCGGGAGACCACGGTCTCGCTGGGCCGCGATACGCGCCTGCTGATGGCCGAGACCGTGGTGCTGGGCCGCGCCGCGATGGGCGAAACCGTCACGCGGGCCGTGTTCACCGACCGGCGCCGGGTCCTGCGCGAGGGGCGGCCGGTCATGGTCGAGCCCTTGGCGCTCGACGCCGAAAGCCTCGCCGCCGCGGGTCCGGCGGGGCTCGACGGCGCGCGGGCGCTTGCGACCCTTGCGCTCTTCGACCAAGGTGCCGAGGACGCGCTGGGCCCGGTCCGGGCGCTCCTGGACGAGCCCGGCGCCTCGGCCCATGCCTCGGCCTGGGACGGCAAGCTGGTCGTCCGCGCGATGGCGGCGGATGCGCGGCCGGTGCGGCGGCTGGTGGCGCGGGTCGCGGCGCATCTGAGGCGCGGCCCCCTGCCGCGCGTCTGGCAGATCTGACGGGAAGACCAAGGAGAGACCATGAACCTCACGCCCCGGGAAAAGGACAAGCTTCTGGTCAGCCTCGCCGCGATGGTGGCGCGCGGGCGGCTCGCGCGCGGGGTCCGGCTGAACCATCCCGAGGCGATCGCGCTCATTACCGATTTCGTGGTCGAGGGCGCCCGCGACGGCCGTTCGGTGGCCGACCTGATG